>JAJYRM010000136.1 GCA_021794075.1 Bacteroidota bacterium
TTGTCCCTGTCGCAAACCCGGCCGGGTGGTACAGCTCAATCATCGGCATAAGCGGATTCGGGACGACACGGTGATCGATTATAGAAGTGTAGTTCAGAATCGCTTCGTTAGAGAGATTGGAGCCGAATGCGCTGTTGAGCTGCGCGACTATTGAATTCGTCTTGTCGTTGAATGTGTACGCCGCGGAAGATAGGTAAAGGGCGCTCGGGCTCCTCGTGATCACATCCTGATTAGCGTTCACGAAGTTATATCTCAGGCTCAGCTTCTCAGTTTCGGACATATTGTAATCCACTCTCGCGAACACTTTGTTCGAAGGGGTGAGCGCCGTGTAAGTATTTGCTGTGCCCGGGTTGAGACCGTATTTTTGCTGCAGTATGTTCGTGAACTGCTGAATGACAGAATCGGGCGCGCCGGAAATATTTTGATAGGGCTGACGCTCTCTGTCGATTTCTCCGTTGACGAAGAAGAAGAGCTTGTTCTTAATTATCGGGCCGCCCAACCTGAAACCGGTCTGCACATTACTGAACTTCGGATACGGAGTGCGGGCTGCGTTCGGGCTGAGTCCGATGAAGTTCTGGTTCTGTCCGAAGAAGTAGAGCGATCCCTTGAACTGGTTCGTTCCGCTTCTTGTGATGGCGTTTACCTCACCGCCAGTAAAGCCTCCCTGACGCACATCGAAGGGGGCGAGAGAGACCTGAAAAGTCTGTATAGCATCCAGGCTTATCGGGGTAGTGCCTGCCTGACCGCCCGGAGTGCCATTCGACGGCAGACCGAAAAGATCGTTATAGTTCGCTCCGTCGATCTGGATATTGTTGTACTTGTTGTTTCTTCCTAGGGCGGAGTTACCAACGAACTGAGGAGAAAGCGCCTCGAAATCCTGGAAGCTCCTCGTAATGGTGGGAAAGCTCTCAATGAACTTTCTTGAAACTGTAGTTGCCGCTCCGGTGCGGTTGGTGTTCGAAAGACCGGGAGCCTTTGCGATGATCTCTACCCCTCCAACACTTACCGCCTGCTGGGTAAGTTTAAAATTCAATTGGAGGTTCTGGCCAATTTCCAGATAAACGTTCCTGACCTCCTGCGCCTTGTAGCCGACGTCGGAGACTGAAATTGTGTAAGGACCTCCGACTCTCATACCGCGAATGTAATAGCGGCCGTCTAGCTGAGTGCTATTGCCATACTTCGTCCCTGACGGTACATGAAGCGCTATTACTGTTGCTCCAGGAACCGGCTGACCATTGGTGTCCTTGACAGTTCCGCTGATCGACGCAGTTGTGACGCCCTGCGCGTATATCGATGCGGGAACAGCAAGGAGCATGGCCAGTAGAAGGAAACCTCGTAACCTTTGCATGAGTTGCTCCTTTCGGTTTGGTAAAAAGTAACTTCGTAGGGAAATAATTCTGTGAAGGAGTGCAGCAATATAATAAGCCCGGAAAGGTATGTGCTCTTCCTCTGCATCACTTCAACCACTGGCAAAAAATAGTTTTCGTGACTCGCAAAAGCAAGCAGAACGAGGTTAATAAAGGATTAAGACTTGTTATCCTCAACATCTGTTTAGGGCAACGTGATAAATCCTTTCTTCACAGCTGTCTTCAAATATGAAATGTTTAGTGCAAGTAATAACCCGACAGAACTACTGGCAGATGCAGCAAAACCACACGCATCCTTAGCATCCCTGACGCTAAACGAACGGCAGTCTCTTCAGAGATCCCTCCGTAAGAAGACTAACACATCTCCTTACTATTCTCCCCCGACTGACTCCCAGATGTTATTGGTTCTCTTGACGTCGGGCAACTCATGATCGGGATCGAGGACAATCTTCACTACCTTTTCGCTGCTGTAAATCGGGTAGCGGTAATCGTTGCCTTCATACCAGATTTGTACAGGCAGCTTGTAATCCTTCGATGATCCGTCGGCGAATGTCACCTCCATTTTCACCGGCATGACGAGCCCACGATTGTTAGACAAATAGACAAGCGTGACGGCAGAATCCGCGACTACGGAATCTATTGCCTGGTCGAGCACATGGGTTGAGTAAAACCATCCGCGCCAAAACCAGTTCAGGTCCTCCCCCGTATAATCGTCAATCGTCCTGAAGAAATCGGATGGGAGCGGATGTTTGAAAGCCCAGCGTCGTATGTAAGCTTTGAAAGCCGGGTCGAAGAGTTTTGGACCCACGATGAAATCTCGGAGAAGCCGGAGTCCGAAGGCGGGTTTGTAATATTCGAGGAACCCCATGTTCTTCGGGAGCACCTGGTCGGCGCGAGTGTCGATTATTTGTTGGTTCTTCGGCGAGAGCATCTCCCTCGCAATATTATCTGCATCAAACGAACGACTCTCGCGTGAAGTATCGCCGTAAAAATCTTTGTTCGAATAATAGTTCAGAAACGTGTTGAAGCCTTCGTCCATCCAGGCGTGACGGCGCTCGTCGCTCCCGACCATCATCGGGAACCAGCTGTGACCGAACTCATGGTCTGTAACCTGGTACAGAAACTGTCCCCGGGCATTTACCGAGCAGAAGACTATCATCGGATATTCCATGCCGAGCACTATCCCTCCGACATTAACAGCTACCGGGTAAGGATAAGGATAGTAGTTTGTCGAATAATATTTGAAGGTATGCCGCATCATTTGTGCGACCGATTCCCAGCCGGGTTTGCGGACGGAGGTATCGGATGCGATCCCCTCTTTAGGATAGACTGCCATCAGGAGAATATTATTCCAGTGTGAGGCGTCCCAGATAAAAGCCCTCGACGCCGCCCAGGTAAAATCGCGGGCGTTCTTTGCCTGAAAGCTCCAAGTCAATTCGCCCCGACCTGCGGGCCTAGTTTCCGGGTTGCCTACTTCCCCGGCAGGTATTACATGGGTCGTCTTGTCGGCATTCATCGCCTCTCCAAGCCTGTCTCGCTCCGTCTTTGTCAGTACTTCGTCGGGATTTTTTAGCACTCCGGTCGCGACCACGATGAATCCGCGGGGAACAGTAATCTGGACATTGAAATCGCCGTACTCCAGATAGAACTCTCCTTCGCCGAGATACGGAAGCGGATTCCAGCCGTGCGCATCATCGTAAACGTACATTCTCGGATACCACTGAGCTATCTCGTAAATCGTCCCGTCCTTTGACTGATACTTCCCCATTCTGTCGGAACCGTACGTCGGGATCTTGAAGTGCCACGAGATTTCAATATCGAGCTTCCCTCCATGCGCCGGGAGCGGCTTTCCGAGATAGATGATCATCCTCGTTCCGTCGACAACATAGCTGATATCCTCCCGCTCGTCATCCTGAACGACCGCAACAGATTTCAAAACATCTCCCCCATTCTTGAAAGCGCCGCGCCAGCGGACCTTCGGCGAGTCGTACTCATCATTGCCACGACTGCCGTCTTTGAACAAATTCTGATCGAGCTGCAGCCAAAGATGCGAAAGAGGCTCAGGAGAATTGTTCGTGTACGTGATCGTCTCCGAACCTGAGACTTGGTTTGCCGCTGTGTCAAGCGAGACTTGTATGTTGTAATCCGCCCGTTGCTGCCAGTAATCCGGGCCGGGACGCCCGTCCGCCATGCGGCAGTCGTTCGGGGTCGGCCAGTTCATTGGAGCGAAGATCGATGGGTTGCTGCGCGCCCATAAGAGGGGTGCGGTGAGAACGAGCATAAGGAGGCTCAGTCTCAATCTCATGATTGTCTCCTTCGTTTCTTGGGGTGATGGTTTGGAGGGAAAAGTCTAATCAAAGCGCGCTGTCAGCCCTTTCCGCTAATGAGGTATTCCGTTAGCACGCGTGAATAAGCTGGAAGGGTGCGCAAATACGTATCATGTGTAAAAGGACGACTAATTCGGGGAAAAGTTCAATAGAGGAACCTTATCCTCAATACCCCGGAAGCAAAGCTCGCGTTGTCAGCGGATATCCGAAAAAAGAGCTTCCTCGATGCGAGAACGGTTAACCGAATCTGCCGGTGATGTAATCTTCCGTTTGTTTCTTCTTCGGCCTGGTAAACATGTCGCGCGTGCCGCTGAATTCGATCAGCTCGCCGATATAGAAAAACGCGGTGTTGTCGCTAATACGCGCGGCTTGCTGCATGTTGTGCGTCACGATCACGATCGTGTACTTGTCTTTCAGTTGGAAAACCAGTTCCTCGATTTTTGCCGTCGAGACGGGATCGAGAGCCGAGGCCGGTTCATCCATAAGGATGACCTCCGGATCGACCGCGAGAGTTCTCGCTATGCACAATCTCTGCTGCTGTCCTCCGGACAGACTCGCGCCGGATTTCTTCAGCGAGTCCTTCACTTCGTCCCACAAAGCAGCCTGTACGAGCGTTCTCTCGACGACTTCGTCAAGTTCCTTCCGCTTGTGTCTACCGGTAAGCTTCAGACCGGCAACTACGTTGTCATAGATCGACATTGTAGGAAATGGGTTCGGCTTCTGAAAAACCATACCGATTTTTTTTCTGACAAGCACCGGATCCACGTTAGAAGCATAAATGTCCGTCCCATCGACGAGGACTCTTCCGGTGATTCGAGCATCTCTGGCGAGCTCGTGCATTCTGTTTAAAGTCCTGAGGAAAGTCGTCTTCCCGCAGCCCGAAGGACCGATGAAGGCAGTAACTTTGTACTTTGGAATCGAGATATTGATCCCCTTCAATACCTGGACATTTCCGAAATAAGCCTTCAGGTCTTCAGTGACGATGCCGGTGGTATTTTCAAATGTTGCTGTCATGCGGAATGCTCATATTTCTGTCTTGAGAAGGCTCTCATCCCAAGGTTGACTATAAGAATCGCGAGTACCAGGACGAGCGCGCCTGCCCAAGCCTGGCGGTGCCAATCCCGGTATGGTGAGATGGCGTAGTTAAATATCTGTACGGGCAATGTCGAAATCGGCTGGGTAAGGCTGTAACTAAAGAAGGCGTTGTTGAAGCTCGTAAACAGCAGCGGCGCGGTTTCGCCGAGGACTCTGGCGCCTGCGAGAAGAATTCCCGTTATGATACCGCTTTTCGCGCTTCTGAGCACAACCGACAGGACGGTTCTCCAGTACGGTACTCCGAGCGCGAGCGAGGCCTCACGGATAGAGGTTGGCACCGTCTGCAAAATCTCGTCCGTGGTTCTCAGGACCGTCGGCATCATCATTACGCCGAGCGCGAAGCCGCCTGCCAGGACGCTGAAGCTTTTCATCGGGAGAACGACGACCGTGTACGCGAAAACGCCCATGACGATCGACGGAGTGCCGTTTAGAACGTCGGCGACGAATCTAACGACATTTGAAAATTTCGTATGAGGGAATTCTCCGAGGAATATACCGCCGAAAAGCCCGATCGGAATCCCGATCAATGCCGCGATTCCAACGACGTACACTGAACCGATGATCGCATTTGCCATGCCTCCTCCCGCCTCACCTACCGGCGCCGGCCTGTGAAGGAAGAAGTTCATGTTGACGGAAGCTGCTCCCTTGTAGAAAAGGTATCCCACTATGAGAACCAAAGGGAGAAGTACCACGATGATACTCGATGAGAAAAGGGCAGTAAAGAAGCCACTCGATATTTTGCGGCGCCAGTAGGAAAAGTCTCTTCCCACTAGCACCATCCTCCTTACCTGGCCATTGTTGTCCGCCAAATCAGCCACCTCGCTACTGCGTTTACGATAAGAGTTATTAGAAGAAGTATGAAGGCAATCGCTATCAACGCGGACAAATAAGAAGTATAAGTTGCCTCTGTGAATTCGTTCGCGATTACCGCCGCCATCGTGTATCCGGGCTGGAAAAGCGATTCGGTGATCTTCGGGGTGTTTCCAATTACCATTGTAACAGCCATCGTTTCACCGAGAGCCCTCGCGAGCGCGAGAATAATCGAGCCGAAGATGCCGCTCTTCGCGAATGGAAGCGCGATTTTCTTCAATGTCTCCCAGCGAGTCGCGCCAAGAGCGTACATCCCTTCTTTGAGCGGCACCGGAACCGTTCGCAGCACTTCTGTCGAGACCGAAATAATGAACGGCACAATCATGATCGCGAGTATCAAGGAAGCGGTTAGAAAGCCGATGCCTAGCGCGTAACCTTTGAAGAACGGAAGGTAACCGAAATTATTTTGGAGGAAAGGCTCGACGTAGTTCGCCATCAACGGCGATAAAACAAATATTCCCCAAAGTCCATATATGACGCTAGGTATTCCGGCGAGAAGTTCGACAAGCGGCTGCAACAACTTCCTCATCCACTTCGGCGACAGTTCCGCGAGAAAAATCGCGGTGCCTACTCCGAGCGGCGTCGCGATCAGAAGCGCCAAAAAAGATGTCACGAGCGTCCCATATATGAACGGCAGCGCACCGAAGACTTCGCTTACCGGATTCCAGGTAGTCCCCTTTACGAAATTCCAAAAACCCGCGTTCGCGAATGCTTCCCGAGAGGATAAATACAGCTCGATGCCGAGCCACACCAACAAGACAATGACAAGGAACGCGAAAAAGCCCAGCACAACTTTGAATGCCGCATCGGCCCTAAATAATGATTTCCTTTCGACCTTAAGCGGCTCCGCAAGAGCTCCCACGATCTCCTCTTCAACTGCCATGGATTTAAATTATCCAGGGGCATTTACTTGGAGGTTAATTTAATGTTAAGGAATTGTTAAGCGAGTTTGACGTCAATGTTAACTATGGCAGCCCCCACAGTTTCCGCACTGTCCATTCAACCGCCAGAAGGACGAAGACTAACGCGAGTATGGGAAGTGACGAAAGGAGCTCAAAACTCGATGAATGGAGAAGCTTTGTCGGCTTCTTCCATGAAGGCTCCAGATTGATCCCATTCTTAATGAATTGGGAAGGTGTGTAAAATGCCCCTCCAGAAACCGAAGCAATCTGTTTAAGGAGAGAAACATTCATTGCAGTCTGAACATATTCTACGTTCAACGGCTCAACCGATACGCTGCCGCTGTCAGCACCCGCGAAGGCTGAACCGTAGGTTGCGTCCGCAACATATTCATATCTACCCTCGCCGAGTCCTGACACAGCGCCGGTGTATGCCCCGCCTCCGACGGAAGAAAGCCGAATATCGGAAAACTTTTTGCCACTCCGGTCGTTTATGGCGAGGTCTACATTCGCTCCATCGAGGGGTTTGCCGCCCTGCCCTACAAGAAGCGCGCTGAAATGAATGGCCTCAGACGGATCGTAAACGCTTTTGTCGGTGCGAACAGTGAGGAGTTTCTGCTTCCCGCTACTGATGAGCGTGCGCATAAGCGTTGTCAGGAACTCCTGGAGGAAGTCGCTCCTAACTCCGCTTAACGGACTCATTAGCTGGAGCCTCCAAAGACCGTATGCGAGAAAGGCGGCGCTTCGTCCGGCGGGATCGACGAGAAATACTGGCGAGGCGGACTTCACTCCGTTTATCACCGGCGAGGCAATGGGCTCCGATCCGGGAGAAGGTAAGCATTCGATCATTTGATAATAGAGCGGAGGAAACATGGATGAATTTGATTCGACCAGCGAATAGATAGGCTGGAGTGTTGCCGACATGTTAGGCACGGCTTCGGGAGAAATCCCGACTTGATACTCGCCCGAACTATAGCTTGAGATCTTGAAGGGTAGCCTAGGAAGTTCGCCGACGTTTCGCGCCGAGAAACCTGCCCCTGCGAAATACGCGTACGGAAGTTCATCCGCGTTCAGCTTACTGATGACTTCCTTCATCGTGAGCGCGGACCGGCTATTGGGGAAATCGTTAAGCACGGCCGCATCGTAGCTGCCGGCGAGAATTGCCGCAGCGTCTTTCTGATAAAAAGTGTCGCCGGTTTTCTGAACCAAAAGTCTCAGCTCGAAATCACCGTTCGCCTCAATGTTTCTCCGAATAAACGCGACATCCGTCGCCGGAGCGCCTGCCACCAGAAGTATGGAATACTTTCCCTTCTGGACATCAGCGGTCACCGACGCGGAATTGTTCCGCCTACTGAATTCACCACTCAGCGGCGGGACATACACCTTTAACAGATGCGTCCCGACTGTCAAAGGAGTATAGTCGAACGACACTTCAACATCCCCACGCTCAGGCAACGTAACGGTTTTTGAAGCGACTTCTCTTCCGTCGTCGGAAAGGTACGCAGTTGCCAACGCGGAACCATATCCATTCGAGCCGATCAACGCTCTGACAACACTCTTCTTACCTGCATAGATCGCGGGCGCCGGAATAACTTGACGGACAACGACATCCTTCGGCGAAGTCGAGTCGCCAACTCCGATCACATACATGGGAAAAGTAAGATCCCGCGCAAGCTCGATCGGATTCCCCCCTTTGTTGTAGTCGCCGTCGGAAATAAGAATCGCGAAAGCGGCCTCCCCTTGGTCGTCCATCCTAATCGATTGCGACACGGCCGCGGAAATGTTTGTGGCAGCTTGACCGAAGCGAAGCGAATCAGTATCGCGATCCGGCAGAACGTTCTCCCCAAAAACGATGGGTTTGATTTTGAAATACCGCCTGAGCGTGTCGAATGGAGCGCTCTTCAGGACATCGCGGACGGCCTCGGGACGCGGCATCGACGCGTCTTTCAATGACATACTTTTTGAATCGTCGACGAGGAGAAACACGTCTTTCTTCTTGTACTCAGACCTCACGAGATCCGTAACCAGATTGGTCATGGCGAGGAAAAGGAGGAATAGTGAAGCCCAACGTAAAGTTCCAAGGAACATTCTTCGCGGTACGGAGACCACCTCCAGCTTTCTATACATCAGATACGCGAACACAGCGGAGACGAGTCCAAACAGGACAAACAGGTAAGAAGGAATGTCGAAATGAACCTGCAGATTCATTTCAGATAAAGCACCTTTTCTACTTTCATGATGCCGTCTACGATAATCCTTATGAAGTACACCCCGCTGCTCGCCCTGTTACCGGATGAGACGGTGCCGTCCCAATCCACTTCCTGATAGCCGGAAGGCAGTTCACCGTTGAAAAGATTTGCCACCTTCCTCCCAAGCACGTCGTAAACGTCTATCGATACGGATGCTCCTCGAAAGAGGATGAACGGCACATGCACCAGCAGGCTGAACGGGTTCGGATAACCAGCATACATTCGGAATGTCCGAGTAGTAGCGGGCGGTAATGTCCCAAACCCTCCGATATTGAAAGGCTGCGACGCGCCGTAGTATGGTACATTCAGGTGAGCGCCGGATGAGTCGATCAGATCGAAATAGAAGTTCATGGATTGCGATGCTGAGGCGGGTAGTGGCGCAACAAATGCATATTGGTTTGAGGTATCAGTCGAGAACACGGGCACCGATTTGTAAGGTGCACCACCATACGAATAAAATGCCCGGCTCGATCTCATATTGATGCCGGAAGTGCTGAATGCCTTCGCCGCGACATAAACGACCGAATCTTCCTGCCATGTCACGAAACTGTTCGAGCCGACAAACCCTATCTTCTTCACTGCATTCCACGCATTGACAATTCCCCAGCCGTAAAAGTTGTTCGGATAAACCGATGTCATGGGATTACCGGGATAGCGCGGCTCAATTGCCGTTTCCTTGAGCAAGTCGATCACCTGCATCGGAGTATAATTCGGACGGACTGACAATATCAAAGATGCGATTCCAGCTGTTATCGGCGTGGAAAAGGAAGTGCCGCTTTCATAGTCGTATGTATCCGGGCCAGGAACAGTCGCGACGTAATCGTCGACCCCGTCGGCAACTAGGTCGGGCTTTATTCTTCCGTCATTGGTCGGCCCGGTCGAGCTGAAATCAGCAAGATGACCGGTCTGATCCACAGCGCCGACTGAGATGATGCTGTCCGCGTCCGCCGGAACATCCATTGTTCCGATGGTACCGTTGCCGTTTCCTTCGTTCCCCATCGCTTGAACCACGATAACGCCAAGTCGCGACGCGATTGCGGCCGCCCTGCTCGCGTAGGATGTCTTACCGTTGAAGTCTCCTCTGGAAAAGAAATACGAGATGGAAGAATCTACCTGTCCCGTTGAATCCAC
>JAJYRM010000019.1 GCA_021794075.1 Bacteroidota bacterium
CTGCAAATCAGACGTATCACAAAGAATTACCTCACCACCAGGTTCAAACTTTCGAAAGTCTCGCCTCCAAAGTAAGCGGTATCATATACTCGGCCGAAATCATATTCCAGGTCGACATGATTCAGGAAAAAATCTGTGACGGGCGATCGCGGGCTCAGTGTTTTGAGAAACACGAGAGTCTTGATTAATCCATCGAGTCTCAATCCCCACCCGAATGTTTTGTAGGTCTGAGGTCCAGCATAGTTGAATTCGCCGGTTCGGACGTACAGAAATTCTCCGAGACCGATCTCGCCCCCCTTGCTTATTGCCACACTCTGGCTCGCACTACCTACAATGAGGTTGCGCCATATCCCGAAATGGCCCAGCCCCTTCTGATACCATTCCAGATAATTCCACGTTGTATCAGTTCCGTATATCCCGGCGATGGTTGAATCGGTCTGGAAGGGGGATGCTCCGGCCTGCATTGACCAGGAAACGGAAAACCAATCCCAGCTATGACCAGCCAGTTCAGACATCAATCCGGCTTGAATGCTCCACCCGAGGTTAGCCTCGGTAAATAGGGTCTCGTTCGGATTGTAGCTTCCGTAATCTCTCATATCATAACCGATATTGAAATCCACTCTGGGTTCGATTCCAGAGGTCTCTTTAAATGTTCTTTCCTTTTCATGGTCGACGATTGACGTTATGGGTATCTGAAGCAATGCTCCGAAATCTTCACCCGTGCGTCTGAACGGAATGCCATAGAAAGGCATGTAGTCGATCCACTTGAGAGTGTATCCCAGACCTATTTTTATGAAGTAGTCGAGTCCTAATGCGGCAGATACACCGTTGAACGTTCCTATCTTTTTAGTAACTATAAGGGGCCCCCCAGAATACGGCAAGTAGGTGAAGCTTATGTTAGAATAACCGAGGCCGACACTTGTCTGGAAAGGTAGTTTGACCCCTATCCGGTTGAGACTTGTTCCAGCGTTGACTGCGGAGAAGTTTAGGGAGCCTGTCAGATCCGTCGCCGCGTTTAAGCCGCCGCCCAAACTGAACAGTCCGAGCTGCGCAGGATTTGCTATAGTCGCGGTGGCATTATCTGTTATGAATGCTGTGCCTACTCCGCCCATGCCAAGCGATTGCGCGGATACGGTGCTGCTCCATGGCGAACCTGCAAAGTAGTATTGCCCGTATGCTCTTGCGGTTATCAAAATTGTCGCAAGCGTAACTATTCGAATCGTGCTTTTCATCTCTCCATCCCTCAATGGATTTCAATTTGCAGTTGCCGACTTAAATTGCTCGTCCTTCATGAGGCGGCGTGTTCATTGTATCAGTGGGACAGAGATTTTCCTTTCATCCGTGATCGAGATGACGTTTTCGGAATATTCATCTCTTCGACGAATAAGTCAATGCTCAAGTCAGCCGAAGCGTTGCATCCACCGGCTTTGGGGGATAAATTGTAAGAAAAAATTCCATATAGATTCAAACGGCAAGGTAAAAATGATATATAATGTGATCGTAATAGGTGCCGGACCCGCCGGACTTTCCGCAGCGGTTGAGGCCAAGAAGAAAGGCCTGTCGGTTCTCCTCGTAGATAAAGGTTCAATAGTAAACTCGATACAGCACTTTCCGACAAGCATGGTGTTCTTCTCGACGCAGGAAGTCCTCGAAGTTGGCGGCGTCCCGTTCATATCGACGGCTCCTCATCCCACTCGAGTCGAAGCGGTCAGCTACTACTCGCGCGTGGCGAGATCGTATGGCATCGAGTTCAAGGGCAACTCTCGCGTTATGTCCGTCACGAAGACGTCGAACGGATCTGCGCATTTCCGGGTCGAACTGAAAAATGAAGTCTCCGCCGAAGTCCGCTTCCTCTCGGCAGACAAGGTAGTCATCGCGACCGGCTTCTACGATCAGCCGAACATGCTCGACGTCCCCGGCGAGAATCTTCCGAACGTCTCTCATTACTTCAGAGAGCCGGGCCTTCACTTCGGACAGAAAGTGGTGATAATCGGAGGGAAGAACAGTGCGGTTGAGACGGCACTCGACCTGTACCGCCACGGCGTGGACGTCACTCTTCTCTATAGGAAGGAAGCGTTCGGGAAAAGCGTGAAGTATTGGATCCTGCCGGACATCGAGAACAGGGTGAAGAACGGTGAGATAAAAGCTCGCTTCAACTGCGTCGTCAGGGAAATCCTTCCCGATCGGGTTATCGTTGATGTTAACGGAAAAAGGGAAGAGATCGACAGCGATTTCGTTTACGCCCTTACCGGGTATCATCCTGATGTTTCATTCATAAGAGGTCTTGGAATCGAAGTTGACGAGAACACCGGTATCCCGGTTCACCAACCCGAAACGTTTGAAACGAACGTTAAAGGAATATACGTCGCAGGTTCAATTGTGGCAGGTTACGATTGCAACAAGATCTTTATTGAGAACGGCAGAGAGCATGGAAAGTCAATTGCGAAGGACCTCGTCCCGGCATGATAACGTATGTGACTGAAGAAGAAGTCGACAGCCTTGTGAACATAAACGACGCGATTGCCGCGGTCGAGCGTGTGGGCAGATCGATGGCCGTGTCTGACACGATCTTTGTCCCGAGGACGAGGCTCCGGATGGAGCACGGCTTTCTCCATCTTATGCCCGCTTCATTGGAGAACGAAGGTGTGTTCGGCTATAAGTCGTACACGAGCTTCGGCGGGAAAGTCAGATTCCATGTACACTTGTTCAACGGCAAGACGGGCGAGCTCCTCGCGATGATAGAGGCCGACAAACTCGGTCAATTAAGGACGGGAGCGGCGAGCGGCGCCGCCACAAAAATCCTTGCCCGAAGGAATGCGTCTTCGTTCGGACTTGTCGGGTCGGGGTACCAGGCGGAATCTCAGCTCACTGCCGTACTCGCTGTCATCGAGTTCGCTGAGGTGAAGGTGTTCAGCCGGAACTACGACCGCGCGAAAGCTTTCTGCGAAAAAATGCAGAAGGTCTCTAAGCCCACCCTCGAAGCCGTAAAGGATGTCGGCGATGCCGCCGCATGCGATGTGGTAACGACTGCCACGAGCGCGATGGCACCCGTCCTCTTCGGCGAAATGCTGAAGGAAGGGTGTCACGTAAATGCCGTCGGCGGAAATATGCTTGTGAAACGCGAGCTTGACGAAAAGGCAGTCGAGCGTGCCGACATGATCGTGATAGACAGCCGCGAGCAGGGTGAGAAAGAGTGCGGCGACTTCCTTCCGCTTCTCGAAAAAGGGAAGCTTCACTGGAGCGACGTCTTTGAGTACCGCGAACTTTTTTCCGGCGTAGCCGCGAGGAAGAACGAAAAGGAAATCACCCTCTTCAAGTCGCAGGGGATAGCACCGTGGGATGTCGCGCTTGCAAAAGTCGTCTACGATAGAGCGCTCACAGCGAAAGTGGGGAAGCAGCTTCCTCTATGAGCGCGCAGACAGAAGCTGATTCGCTGGAGAAGGTTAGGGTAAATTTGCTCGGCAAATCGGAAACCGAGCTACGGGAATTCTTCGTCGGTATGGGCGAGGCACCCTATCGCGCGAAGCAACTCTTCAGTTGGATTTACAAAAGACAGGTCGAGAATTTCAATCCGATAACAGGGTTCACGAAAGATCTTAGATCTAAACTGGCCGAGGTAGCAGAAATAAAATACCCGGAAGTTATCGGCGTCGAAGAGTCGCCGACGGACGGCACGCTTAAGCTCCTTCTGCAATTGCACGACGGGCACAAGATCGAGACGGTACTCATCCCTCGGGAAAAATCGCCGGAGGACGAAGGCTCGCTTAGAGAGACTGTCTGCGTTTCGACGCAGGTGGGATGTCCGCTCGACTGCAAATTCTGCGCGACGGGGGCGATGAAGTTCACAAGGAACCTTACTTCCGGAGAGATTATCTCGCAGGTATTCATCGCCCAGCGTTATGCGAAGAAGCGCGTCACCAACGTGGTATTCATGGGAATGGGCGAACCGCTCCTCAACCGCGAGGCGGTCGCTTCAGTTATCGGCATTTTGACTGATGACAACTCGATCAACATACGCGCGAAGGCTATAACCGTATCCACGGCAGGCATCGCGGATAAAATTCCACTGATGGCAAAGGAGCCCGTCAAGTTCCGGCTGGCAGTATCCCTGCACAGCCTTAACGACGAAGTCAGGTCGATGCTGATGCCGATTAATAAGAAATACAATTTGAGCAATCTCCTCCCAGCCGTAAAAGAATTTTACAGGTTGAGACATGACAGGATTACATTTGAATATATACTATTCGATGGTCTCAACGATACAAAGGAAGATATAGTCAGGCTGACGAAGCTTTCGCAAGAGATTCCGTTGAAGATTAATCTCCTGCGATATCATCCGTTGGGCCATCTCGGAAAACTCGGACTAAGTGTCGATCCTGTGGCGCTGAATCTCAAGCCGAGCGGCCGTATCGATGAATTCGCCAACTCGCTCCGTGAAAACGGTATTACCGTTTTCGTCCGGTCTAATTCTGGAGAAGATATCGACGGCGCGTGCGGGCAGCTCGCGGCTAAAAACATACACAGAAGAAAGCCTAAATTAGAATTACAAAAGGTAAAATCATGAGAATTATTTTATTCGGCCCTCCTGGGGTCGGCAAGGGGACACAAGCCAAGATTCTTTCAAACGATCTTAAGATTGTGCACATCGCTTCTGGTGACATACTGCGGGCCGCTATCGCGAACGGTACCGAACTCGGGAAGAAGGCTAAGACTTTCATGGACCGCGGCGAGCTCGTGCCAGATGAGGTCGTGATTGGAATAATCCAGGACAGGTTGAAGGAGAAAGACGCGGCGAACGGGTTTATTCTCGATGGCTTCCCGAGGACACTTCCCCAGGCCGAAGCGCTCGACAAGGTGTTCGCAAAGGCGGGCATCAAGGTCGACCGTGTCGTAAGCATGGAAGTCGACAAGGAGGTCCTTCTGAAGAGGCTGACGGCGCGACGCGTCTGCAGGAAGTGCGGGGCGATCTACAATCTCTCCGCCGATAAGATCGAGAATTCTAAATGTCCGAAGTGCGGCGGCGAGCTTTACCAGAGAGATGACGACAAGGAAGAGACCATTCTCCGCAGGTTCGAGGTTTATCAGAACCAGACGAGGCCTGTGAAGGGATATTACGCCGGCAAGAAATTGCTTGTTGAAGTCGACGGCATTGGTGAAATTAGGGACGTAACCGATCGTCTCAGCCGCGCCTTAAGACAGTAGTGTTTCTCTTTGGACGTTGATTTAGGGCACAATTGCTGGTAAAGCAGCCAACTAAATTGTTCGAAAAAATGAGGAGGTAAGATGCGAAAGGGAGTACTGGCGTTTATAGTGGTCCTGTCGTTTGTCGGTTCCGCAAGCGCTCAGGATTTGAGCGGTATTTTGAGCAAGGTCGGATCGCAGTATGCGCAGGGATATCTCACGCCGGCAGCAAACGCTTTTGGAGTCGACCTTAACTCGGGGCTCTTCCACTCTGCAGGCATGAGCGGTATTCTCCCGTTCGGTCTGCACCTCTATGTCGGAGTCCAGGTGCCGGCCGCGATTGTTCCATCGTCGGACCAGACATTCAGCATGTCCTATCTGGATACAGTCACTTTCCAGCGCTCCATAGGTTCGAGCACATTTGACATACAGGTCCCCGCCACCTTCACGGTGAACAACGCGCCGACCGTTTTTGGCGACAAGAACACTACTGGTCAGGCGACTTTCAACGTGCAGAAGGACACGACCATAACGAGGAGCGGTGTCTCGCGGACGTTCGCCCTTGATTCTTCGGCCACGATTCCCACCATACCCGGTTGGACAAAGTTAAGCATAGCGCCTTTACCCATACCTCAGGTTGGAGTGGGGAGCATTTTCGGCACCGATATACTTATCAGATATTTGCCGAAGATAAAGATCATGAACTACGGCTCCGTCCAGCTGTTCGGCTTCGGAGTGCGTCACAGCCTTAGCCAGTACATACCTTTGATTCCGGTAGACATAGCCGTGCAATTGGGATGGCAGAATTTCTCGATTTACGACTCATCCGGCGCAAACGTATTGAAGGAATCCGCTTTCGCGGCTAACGTCGAGGTGAGCAAGACTCTCGCAATCGTAACTGTTTATGCCGGACTGCAGGCCGAGAGCTCTTCCATGGACGTGAATTACAGTTTCACTCCTCCCTCCACCAACTTTAATCCGTCGCCACAGGCTATCCCGATAGCGTTCCATGTTAAGGGCAAGAACAATTTTAGAGCGCTTCTCGGACTGGATTTCGGCCTCGGACCTCTGAACATCAACGCGGACTACAATATCGGCGCGATTAACGCGGTCAATCTCGGAATCGGACTGTCGATATAAGCATCCAACAATTTGAACGCGGTGTCGACCTCGACACCAGGCAAGACTTTTCAAGGGCTGTATCGGGCGCACCGGTACGGCCCTTTCGTTTGTTGAAATGGATGCGGCGCGGTTATAGATTCTTATCATAGCAAGGAGTACACGATTGAGTCGCAATAGAATATATTACAGGCTGTCATTAGTGATTGCCGTATTTATGGTGGCAAGCAACGCTAACGCGTTTTCATTGGCCAAGGAAGTGGCTTCGCGGGAGAGGGCGATGTCCGCTATCAATCCTGACAAGATGTCCCTTCCTGGTGTGGTCATTGTGAAGTTTAAACCCGGCGTGCAGGCGAGCATGCAGGAGCTTCTCAAACTACCTGGGCTCCAGAAGCGGATTGTGACTGAAGCGAATCCGGTGTCGATGGAATCGCTCCTCAACGTCATGAGAATCGGACTCGACAAGACTTCCGCAATTTTGAACGATATCTACGTGGTGCATTATACCAGCACTGTTACTCCGGCGCTCATGGCAAAGTCACTGATGATGAACTCCGATATTGAGTATGCGGTGCCGCACTATATTTACCGCGTAGATAAGCTTGATTTCACGCCGAACGATTCGCTCCTCTCCACTCAATACGCATTATCCTTGATAAAGGCTTTCTCTGCGTGGGACATCACGGAAGGAGACTCGAGTGTTGTCGTCGGCATTGTGGATACTGGAGTGAACTGGATGCACCCGGATTTGTTTCCCAATATCTGGTACAACAAGAATTGGCAGACGGACACACAGTATCCCGGCGATTCGATCGGCTGGGATTTCGGCGGGACGAACGGGACTCCTGACAATAATCCTGAAGAAGATTACCCTCCTCCATACGAGCACGGCACTCATGTGGCGGGAATTGTCGCGGCGGTAGCGAACAACAGGATCGGCATTGCGGGCGTCGCCCCGAAATGCAAGATTATGGCGGTTAAGGCGTCTGAAAAGGATATGGTGGATCAGAACGGCGAGCCCTATATCGTGTACGGTTTCGAGGGAATCATATATGCCGCAGACCATGGCGCGCGCGTCATAAACTGCAGCTGGGGAGGATTGGGCTATTCCCCTTATGAGCAGGACGTGATTGACTACGCCACGGCGGAAGGAGCGCTTGTGGTTGCCGCGGCGGGAAACGACCACTCGGAGGAGTTTCAAACACCGGCGTATTATCGTAACGTGATGTCGGTTGCAGCTACGGACCAGAATGACCTTGCCGCATATTTCACCAACTACAGCTACAACGTTTCCGTATCGGCGCCGGGAGTCGCCATCATGTCCACCTGGGGAACCGATACGTATACTGAGCTCAGCGGCACATCGATGGCCTCGCCTTGTGCAGCTGGCGTGGCAGCCCTTGTGGCCAGCGATCATCCCAACTACACGCCGCAGCAGATACTCGAACAGGTGCGGGTCAGCGCGGACAACATTGATGATCTCAATCCAACGTATGTCCACATGCTCGGGTTTGGCAGGGTGGACGCTTACCGGGCTCTCACAGTGACGTCACCCGGCGTGGAGATCAGCGACGTTACCCTCAGCGATTCCGTCGGCGGGAACAATGACGGCGTGTTCACTGACGGTGAGACGGTGCAGGTATTCGGCAGCGCCACGGATTGGCTGAGTCCGACTACCAATCTGCAATTGACACTGACGTCGATGGACCCGTACGTGACCATCGTTAACGCCACTGAGAACATCGGCGCGCTGTCAACTGACTCCACCTTCAACTTGGTGAAGGATCCGCTGAGTTTTAAGGTGAGTTCGAACGCGCCGCTCGACTACGTCGCGACCTTCCTGATTAAAATCACCGATGGCACTTACAATGATTACAGGGCTTTTACCGCACTCCTAAATCCGACATTCCGGAATCTCGACGTTAATAACCTCCTGACGACCGTGACGAGCAAGGGGAATATCGGCTACAACGATTACCCGAATAATAACCAGGGAGCAGGGTTCCAGTTCCTTCCGGACAAAGACAGCCTCCTCTTCGAAGGAGCTTTCATGGCGGGCACTTCTCCCACGCACGTCGTGGACGTGGCGCGTGATTCGACCGCTAACGAGGAAGACAACGACTTCGCCCCGATGGGACTCGTGAATGTTGAGACGCCCGGACCTATCGCCGACCAGGAATCTGTTCTGATGTTCAACGACAGTAACGCGGCGACAAACAGGATCGGTATCAGAGTTACGCTCCATACCTACGCTTTCAAAACCGACAGCGCGAGCAGCTTGCTTTTACTCCGGTATCAGATACATAATCTGAACAGCGTCATGATCAATAACTTCTACGCCGGATTGTTCCTGGACTGGGATATCGGACTCAACGGTCAGAACAACATTGCAGCTTATGACAGCGCTTATCAGCTTGGATATGCCTATAATGTTGATCGGACTCCGAAGACGTATACAGGATGCGCGCTTCTCAGCGGGGGAGAGATTAATTACACGGCTATCGACAATGCCGCCACTAACGGCGGCATATACAACGGCTTCTCCAAACTTCAAAAATGGCAGGCTCTTTCAGGCGGAACTGTCAACTCGTCTGCGGGACCGAGCGATATATCGATGGTGGTTGCCGGGGGGCCGGTCTCGATCGCGCCTGACACAAGCGTGACGATGTCTTTTGCGCTTGTCGCCGGTGACACGCTTCAGGATCTGGAGAGAGCGGTTTCCGTGGGCGCGCAGATATTGTCAAGTATTGAGAGCAAGATTACCGTCCCATCTTTGAAGAGCCTTGCGGAACTGTACCAGAACTTTCCTAACCCGTTTAACCCTACCACGAAGATTACTTTCGCCTTGAAGGCCGACAGTAAGGTGAACATTACCGTGTACAATGTGATAGGACAGAAAGTCAGAACGTTAACTGATCGCAGTTACTCTCAGGGCGGACCATATTATGTGAATTTCTCCGCCGAAGGGCTCTCGAGCGGGGTATATTTCGTGAGGCTACTTGCTACCTCGAACGGCAAGAGCTACGTGCAGAGCCGGAAGATGATGGTCATCAAATAGGAATCAGTGGAGGAATTTGTCCCTGAGAAATTTCCTGAGCTCTTCGAAGTCGTCAAACATTTCCGTCGTGCATCCGATGACCCAGCTCGGCATGTCGGCGATAGGCATGCCTTTGATCAGGTAGACCGGCTTTCCGAAGAGCGCCGCCACGGTGAGCTCGCCTTTTGTTCCGGCTCCGCGCTGGGCGCTCTCATCGTAGTAGCATATGATGTAATCGCTGTGAAGTATTATCTCGCTGGAATCAAGCCGGACAATTTCGGCGGCGATCTCCTTGTGCCGGTTGAAGTCGTCTGATTTGGCGGCCCTAAAATCGATCCCCGGATAACGAGAACTTAGGAATCGTTCACTGGCCTTGACCGGATTGAAAGACCCGTGGCGCAGTTCTCTCTTCAGCCAGCTCTCCAATTCAACCCGCCAGTCCGCGCCGTTGTTCTGCGCGTACTCCATTCCTCCTGACAAATATGCGTTGAGTTTCATGAACGAAAATAACCAACTGTGGCAAGGTAAACTAGCGGGTATAATGTTTTTCGTATTCCAACTAATGCAGGGTATCGCAAACGTGAACGCGAATGCCTCAGGAGATTCCAAATTTTTCGCAAAGAATATATATGGTGTTGATGTGTGCGGCTCGAGCGGGGAGGGTAGTTAGGTGTAATTCCCGGTCCGTCTCCTGCTTTGACAGATATAATGTTGTGATAGGATTGATTGGCATTATGGAAAAATACCTTAGGCGTAATACTTGATTTTAGATTCAAGATTACTAAATTGAATTAGTTCTTTCAAAAAGTTTACCATTTCATCAAGAACCGCTCAAATGTCACTTCAAGTGATACGCGGTTTCCCGAATGCGGTACGCTGACATTTCAAAAAGAAGTGCCTCGGCGAACACCTTCGGGAAAGGGTGGAGGGATCAGGCCCTACGAAACCCTGGCAACCGTCCCGGCGAATCATGTCGATCAGTCGGGAGGCCGGTGCTAATTCCTGCCCGTATCCGTTCTGGTTTCAAGGACGGACTGCACGGGAGAGATGAGCCAAGAGTTGAAACCTCTTCTTGCCATCGTTCTCAGTGCAGGAGGAGGTTTTTTTATTTTACAATGCGACAATAAAAAAAAGAAAAAAGAGGAGATAGATAAGATGAGTACGAACGGCAAGGAGAGAAAATATCGCTACGAGACTCTCCAACTTCACGCGGGCCAGAAACCCGACCCGACGACTAACTCGAGGGCTGTACCCATATACCAGACTACTTCATACGTGTTTAACGACACCGACCATGCGGCATCGTTATTCGGCCTGCAGCAGTTCGGGAACATATATACAAGAATAATGAATCCTACCACGGATGTCTTCGAGCAGCGCATCGCGGCGCTTGAAGGAGGCGCGGCGGGACTCGCGACGAGCAGCGGGCAGGCCGCCCAGCTGCTAGCTATCACGACCATCGCTCAGGCAGGAGAAAATATCATATCGAGTTCCAATCTCTATGGCGGTACATACAACCAGTTCAAGGTCACGTTTAAGCGGCTCGGCATCGATGTCAAGTTTGTTGACGGCGACGATGTCAAGTCGTTCGAGAAATTGATCGACAGCAAGACGAAGGCCATTTACCTTGAAACGATCGGGAATCCAAAACTCAACATCCCTGACTTCGAGGCGATTGCAAAGGTCGCGCATGCGAAGGGAGTCCCTGTTATCGTCGACAACACATTCGGCGCCGCGGGCTATACCTGCCGACCGATAGATTTCGGCGCGGATATCGTCACCGCATCTGCGACCAAATGGATAGGCGGACACGGCACCTCGATCGGCGGCGTCATCGTCGATTCGGGCAAGTTCGACTGGGGGAATGGCCGATTCCCAATATTCACCGAGCCGAGCCCGGGATACCACGGACTAAATTTCTACGAGACATTCGGGCCGAAATCGCCCTTCGGCAATATCGCCTTTATAATCAGGGCACGCGTGGAAGGTCTCCGTGACCTTGGCCCATGCGTGAGCCCGTTCAATTCTTTCCTGTTTTTACAGGGGCTCGAGACGCTTTCGCTCCGTGTCGAGAGGCACTGTGAGAACGCGCTGAAGCTTGCCAAACATCTTAAGGCGCACCCGTTGGTTGAGTGGGTGAGCTATCCTGGACTTGAGGACCATCCCGATCACGCGAAGGCAGTGAAATATTTCCGGAAGGGATTGTACGGTTCCATGATAGTCTTTGGTGTCAAAGGAGGAATTCAGGCAGGAAAGGCTTTCATTAATAACTTGAAGCTGACAAGTTTGCTTGCTAACGTTGGTGACGCGAAGACACTCGCGATACATCCGGCGTCCACCACGCATCAGCAACTGTCCGACGAGGATCAGTTGGCAGCGGGAGTAACTCCCGACATGGTGCGTGTTTCCGTGGGTATCGAACACATCGACGACATCATACTTGATTTCGACGAAGCGCTCGATGCGATCAAGCAAACAGTTAAGGCATGATAGAAACACTTTCAAAGACAATAATCAAGACAAGGAAGGTTCGGCTTTATACCGAAGCCGAACCTTTTCGCTTCGAGTCAGGGGAGAACCTGGGGCCGATAGACGTTGCCTTCGAAACTTACGGCGAGCTTAATCATGAAGGAACGAATTGCGTGCTTGTGTGTCACGCGCTGACGGGCAGCGCCCACGCGGGTTTCTACAATTCCGAAGATGATAAAATACCGGGATGGTGGGACAGCGTAATCGGACCCGGCAAGCCGCTGGATACAAGCAAATATTTTGTCGTCTGTTCCAATATTCTGGCGGGATGCTACGGCACAACGGGACCCTCGACCATGAATCCGGCAACGATGCGGGAATACGGCACCTCATTTCCGCTTACCACGATCCGGGATATGGTGCGCGTCCAGAAGAGGCTGCTCGATTGGCTGGGCGTCGAAAGGCTGGAGCTCGTGATCGGCGGCTCCATGGGAGGGATGCAGGCACTTGAATGGGCGGTCATGTACCCTGATTTTACGGAGCGGGTTGTATCCATAGCCACCGGCGCGAACCATACGGCATGGGGAATAGGTTTGAACGAGGTCGCGAGGCAGGCGATTTACAACGATCCCGCCTACCAAAATGGCAATTACTACGCTTCGGGACAGCCTGCGCGCGGATTGGCCCTCGCCAGGATGATTGCCATGATCAGCTATCGTAGCCCGGAATCTTTCACGATGAGGTTTCAGCGGGAAAGAACGCGTCCCGACGATGGGAGAGAGTTCTTTGATCTCAAGAATATTTTCCAGGTGGAAAGCTACCTTCATTATCAAGGGGTCAAACTGGTGGAGCGTTTCGACGCGAACACTTATGTCTACATAACCCGGGCGATGGACTTGCACGATGTTGCCAGGGATCGGGGGAACCTTGTCGATGTGCTCGGAACGGTCAAGGCTAAGATGCTCTGTGTGGGGATAAGTTCCGACCTGTTATACCCCGCTGTTGAACAGCGCGGTCTCGCCGATCTGATCCCCGGTGCCCATTACGCGGAGATCCAATCGGTCCACGGTCACGATGCTTTCTTAATGGAGTACGATCAGCTGGCCAGGATACTGAACGACTTTCTGGATAGAAGCTAAGTCGAAAATTCAGGGGGCGACGGGCATTCAAGTTTCGGGGTGGGTGATGGCTCTTCGAGCGTCCCACAATCGTTGCAATTCTTGGCTCATTTAGTTAAAATATCCCCCGATACTTGTTTTTATAATGCACATCCTACTGGTAGATGACAACCCTGAAAATATCGTTGCCCTAGCTGATATTCTTAATGCCGCGGGGCACTCAACGAGCACGGCTTCTGACGGATACGAGGCGCTGGAAGTATTGCGCGGAAACAATATCGATGTGGTTATTTCAGATGCCCTGATGCCGCGGATGGACGGGTTCGTCTTGTGTAGAAGGATACGGTCGGATGAATCTCACAAGGATGTGCCTGTCATTATTATGACCGGCGAGTACACCGGCGATGCCGATGAACAGTTTGCATTAAGCGTCGGCGCGACGAGGGTTTTGAGGAAGACCGAAGGTGTTGACGGGCTTCTTTCCTTCCTGGAAAAGATGAATGGCCAACGATCCGCGGCGCATCCGGGACCAGCTTCTCTTCCGTCTCTTGATGAAGGAGAATACCTGAAAGGATACAACTCCGTCCTTATCAGGAGGCTCGAGGCGAAAATGGCGGAACTGGAAGCGGCCAACCGACAACTTCTAGAGAAGAATGTTCAGTTGGAGCATGAGCGGAGCAAGTACCGCCAGCTCTTCGCGTCTGCGAACGACGGTATTTTGCTCGTTAGCCAATTGACAAACCAAATCGTCGAGTCCAATGTTCACGCGAGGAAAATTCTCAGAGCCAACGAAAAAACATTGTCACAGAAACAGCTCGTGGATTTGAAACCCTTCGGCGAGCTACTCACCGAGAAGATTTCACGGGGAGAGTCCGTTCAGTTTGAAAGTTCTTACGCGCATGGTGACTCCAAAGTCATGCTTGACATCAGCGGAGCGCCGGTGGGAACTGAAGAGGCTCTTTATCTGATCATCATACGAAATGTTACCAGGCGCAAGGAATGGCTTGAGCGTTTCATTGCGCTGGACAAACTCCGTGCGCTGGGGAGGCTATCCCACGGCCTGGTCCATGAGATTAGAAATCCGCTGAACGTTATCTCAGTAAATGTTCAGTATCTCGACCGCACCATGCCTGAAGATTCGATCGAGAAGAAATTCACCAGACCGGCACTCGAAGGAGTCAAAGCCATCGAGAAAGTCATCAGGGAGACGATGAATTTCGCGCAGCCACAGACTCCCGCCAAGACCGATATAAGCCTCGGCGGAATTCTGACCGAGATAGCCACGCTGGCAAAGACGTCTCTGCAAAAATCGAGTATCAAGCTCGCGATTGAAAACGCGGAAACCAACGACGTGGTTTTCGCTGACAGGTCTCAGATACTTCACGCTGTTCTCAACATCGTTGAAAATTCCATAGGAGCCATGCCAAACGGAGGCAGGCTCACCTTTAAACTAGTGGGCTCAACCGACGGTCAGGAATTGGTGCTCAGCATTGAGGACACCGGCGCCGGGATGGATGAGGACAGCGCCAAGCTTGCGGTAGAGCCGTTCTACACAACCAAGGAAGGCTCAACCGGTATGGGCCTTTCAATCTCAAACCGTCTTTTCGAGCTCAACGATGCCGGACTCAACTTTCAGAGCAAACCGGGAGTCGGTACCTTGGTAACCATCCGTTTCCAGAGAAGGAGGCAGGCATGAGCAGCAAATTACTGATTGTCGATGACGATGAGCTGCTGAATAATTCTCTCAACGCCGTCCTTACCAGAAGCGGCTACGAAGTCGCCTCCGTTCTAAAGGGTGAAGAAGCGATACAGCAGATCATGGAATTTCAGCCGGACATAGTCCTTCTCGATCTGTATCTCGGTTCGACCACCGGTCTCGACATCCTCCAGAAGCTCCGTGCAGAAAAGAACGAGACGCCGGTCATCCTGATCACCGCGTTCTCCGACGTGAATAGCGCGGTGCGCGCGATAAAACTCGGCGCCGAGGACTTCGTCCTAAAACCTCTTGACCTCGAACAACTTGAAATTCTGATCAACAAGACCCTCAACAGGAAAAATCTCGAACGGCGATACGAGTTGCTGAAGGACGAACTGCAGCAGAAGTTCGGTCCGTACGCCATCATTGGGAAGAGCGAGAATCTGAAGAAGGTGGTCCACACGGCTGAAAGGCTCGCGCATGCGGACACCACGGTTCTCGTGATAGGCGAAAGCGGATCGGGGAAGGAGCTCATCGCCCGTCTTATCCACGAGAAAAGTGAGAGGTCGGACGGCCCGTTCATATCCATAAACTGCGGCGCAATCCCGAAAGAGCTGGCCGAGAGCGAGCTCTTCGGCTACGAGAAGGGGGCCTTCACCGGCGCCATGGACAAGATGAGGCAGGGGAAGTTTGAGCTCGCGAATCGAGGAACGATCCTCCTCGATGAAGTGGGCGAGCTTACTCCCGAGCTGCAGGTAAAACTCCTTAGAGTGTTGGAGACGAAGCGGTTCTACAGGCTTGGCGGATCGAAAGAGGTTACCGTCGATGTCAGGATCGTGGCGGCGACCAACAAGAATCTGAAGGAGGCCGTTGAGAAGGGAACGTTCAGGGAGGATCTCTATTACAGGCTGAACATTGCCCAGCTGCACGTCCCTTCCCTTAGAGAGAGAGTTGAAGATATAGCGCTTCTTGCCAATACTTTCCTGGAAGAATTCAACCGCAAATTCGCGAAATCAATAAAGGGTTTCACTCCTGAGGCGATCAAGTCGATGGAGACTTACTCCTGGCCGGGAAACGTGCGCGAGCTTAAGAACGCCGTTGAGCGCATCGCCCTTCTCGAGACCGACACGGTCGTCAAGCCCGAGCATCTAACATTCCTGAGCCACCACCCCGGTTTCAACACGAAAAAGGCTTTGGACGGGGTGGGACTGGTTGCCGTGCCCGATCAGGGAATAAGGATGGATGATGTTATGCGCGAAGCGATAATTCAGACGCTGGATCTTACGGCTGGAAATCAAATCCAGGCCGCGAAGATGCTCGGTCTCACGAGGTCGAGGCTTCGCTACCGAATGCAGCAGCTCAAAATAAAGTATGAGCCGAAAAGGGAAACCTCCGAAGGAACTCGCGGATGACTGCGAACGAAGTAAGGGTGCGCTTCGCGCCAAGTCCCACAGGCTTCCTGCATGTCGGCGGACTCAGGACTGCTCTTTTCAATTTTCTCTTTGCCAGGAATTCGGGGGGCAAGTTCATACTCCGTATTGAAGACACGGATCGCGCGCGATACGTCGAGGGTGCCGTCGATAACCTCATCAACACGCTTCACTGGGCGGGCCTCAATTACGATGAAGGCCCTGTCGTCGGAGGAAACTTCGGTCCCTATGTGCAGAGCGAACGTCTGGCTATTTACAAAAAACATATCGAAATGCTCCTGGAGAAGCGGGTGGCTTACAGATGTTTCTGCACACCCGAGAGACTAGAAGCAATGAGAAAAGAGCAGGAGAGGCAAAAACTCCAGCCTAAGTACGACAGGACGTGTCTCAACCTTTCTGAAAACGAGATCAATGACAATGTGGCGGCAGGCAAGGCATATGTCGTTCGCATGAGGGTGCCCGACAACGTCACAATAAAGTTTTCCGATATTATTCGGGGCGACGTGGAATTTTCGAGCGAACGCGTCGACGACCAGGTGCTCCTAAAGTCGGATGGATATCCGACGTACCACCTTGCAAATGTCGTAGACGACCACCTTATGGAAATCTCCCACGTGATTCGTGGCGAGGAATGGCTCTCGAGCACGCCTAAGCACGTGCTGCTTTACGAGGCGTTCGGATGGGATGTCCCGAAGTTCGCTCACCTTCCGCTTCTTCTCAATCCGGACAGGTCGAAGCTCAGTAAACGACAGGGCGATGTCGCTGTCGAGGATTATCGGGACAAAGGTTATCTCAAAGAGGCGCTGGTGAATTTTGTCGCGCTCCTCGGTTGGAATCCAGGCGACGACAGGGAAATCTTCTCACTGCAAGAACTTGAGAATGAATTCTCGCTGGAGAAGGTCAATAAGTCGGGAGCGATCTTCAACGTCGAGAAGCTGAACTGGCTCAACTTCCAGCATCTCAGGAACAAACCGGAGGACGAAGTGCTCGGTATGTTGAAGGCTCATCTCGCTTCGGCCGGAATCGACGCCGCGCAATTTACCGACGAGTACCTCATACAGGTAATCGACGCCATGCGCGAGCGCGTGAGCTTCGTGAAGGATTTCACCGAGAAGAGCCCGTACTTCTTCAGTGCGCCGGCTGCATACGAAGAGGCGACGGTGAAAAAGAGATGGAAGCCGCAGTCGGCCGAATATCTGAAGAAACTGGCCGAAGAACTCTCTGCACTCGAGAACCCGTCCAAGTCGGATTACGAAGAAGCGCTTCACAGAACCGCCGCAGCCCTCGGCGTGGGTAACGGCCAGCTTATCCATCCGCTAAGGCTCGCCGTCTCCGGAATGGGCGAAGGGCCGGGACTTTTCGACATCGTTAATATCCTTGGGAAAGAGGAAACACTTAGAAGAATCAATTCGGCAATCGAAAGTATAAAGTGAGTTGAATGGAAGATAAGACGAGTCAGGGAACAGAACCGGAAGCCGGTCAGACACCGGAGAAAAGAAACTTCATTCGCGATATAATCGACGAGGACATCAAGAGCGGAAAATATAAGACAGTTCATACGCGTTTCCCTCCCGAGCCGAACGGTTATCTTCACATCGGGCACGCGAAATCAATATGTTTGAACTTCGGTACCGCTAAAGATTACAACGGAGAATGCAACCTCCGTTTCGACGACACGAATCCGACGAAAGAAGATGTTGAGTATGTCGAATCGATACAAGAAGATATTAAGTGGCTCGGTTTCGACTGGGAGAACCGGCTCTTTTACGCTTCGGATTATTTCGAGAAGCTCTATGAATACGCTGTCGTTCTCATCAAAAAAGGCAAGGCTTACGTTGACGACCTGAATGCCGATGAGATCAGACAGCACAGGGGAACCCTAACCGAAGCGGGGAAAGACAGCCCGCACAGGAACAGGACTATCGATGAGAACCTCGACCTGTTCGAGAGAATGAGGAAAGGCGAATTTGCCGACGGCTCGAAGACGCTTCGCGCGAAGATAGATATGTCGTCGCCGAACATAAACATGCGCGACCCGGTAATGTACCGCATACTTCACGCGACGCATCATCGCACAGGCGACAAGTGGTGCATCTACCCGATGTACGACTGGGCGCACGGGCAGTCGGATTCGATCGAGGGCATCACCCACTCCATCTGCACGCTTGAGTTCGAGGATCACCGTCCGCTGTACAACTGGTTCGTGGAACAGCTCGAAATTTTTCACCCGAGACAGATAGAATTCGCGAGGCTGAATCTCACATACACTGTAATGAGCAAGCGCAGGCTGCTCCAGCTCGTCCAGGAAAAGCACGTAAGCGGCTGGGACGATCCGCGGATGCCTACCATCTCCGGTCTGCGCAGGCGCGGCTACACGCCGGAGTCAATCAGGCTTTTCGCCGACAGGATCGGCGTCTCGAAAGCGGATAGTGAAATAGACGTATCGGTACTGGAGGATTGTCTTCGTTCCGACCTTAACAAGCGCGCGCGGAGAGTCATGGCCGTTCTTCACCCCGTGAAACTCGTGATTGAAAATTATCCCGACGGTCAGGTCGAAGAGCTGGAAGCGGTAAACAATCCCGAAGACGAATCGATGGGGACGAGGAAGATCCCTTTCTCCAAAGTCCTTTATATCGAGCGGGAGGATTTCATGGAGAATCCTCCGAAGAAATATTTCAGGCTTTCGCCCGGGGCCGAGGTCAGGCTGAGGTACGCATACATTATAAAGTGCACAGGCGTCGAGAAGGACCCGAAGACGGGTGAGATTACCGAGCTTCGCTGCACCTACGATCCCGACACAAAGAGCGGCTCGCCCGCGAGCCAGAGAAAGGTCAAGGGGACGATCCACTGGGTTTCCGTACAGCATGCCGTCGACGCCGAGGCGAGAGTCTACGATAGGCTCTTCAACGTTCCCGACCCGGGCGGCGACGACTGGAAGGAATCGCTCAACCCCTCTTCGCTCGAAGTCGTGAAGGGTTGCAAAGTCGAGCCTGGTCTTGCCGCCGCGAAGGCGCAGGATCGCTTCCAGTTCGAGCGGCTCGGCTACTACTGCGTCGACCGCGACTCGCAGCCGGGCAATCTCGTCTTCAACAGGACTGTAACGCTCCGGGACACCTGGGCGAAGATAAACAAGGGGTGAATACCCGATCCGCACAAAGACCGGAATTTTGGGGCATCGGGTAATTTTACTGGGAAATCGGAACCGGTCGCCGGCACGGCGGAACTAATCGTTCGTCGGACGGAACTGGTAGTTGGGCCGACAGAATTTGTCGATTTCCGCACGAAATTGGATCTTTTTGCCGACGGGACCGGCTCTGTTCACGGAGGGCAAATTTGCTTTACAGAGGGGTGTCTTTGGGGAACACCAAACCGCCATCCTGAGCGAAACGAAGCGGAGCCTGGCTACCGGCAGGCAGGTCGAAGGATGAGCTTTCCTTTGTCACATCGTTTTCTTAAGATACAGCACAGACGGTTAGGGCATCGCCCGTCTGGCAATTGTCGAAAACGAAAATGTCGGGGGACATTATGCTTTCGCATGTTATGAGTGCGGCGACTTACGGCGTCAACGCGTTCATCGTCGACATCGAAACAAACGTCGGGGGTGGAGTATTCAGCTGGTGGATGGTCGGCCTGCCGGACAACGCGGTCAAGGAAAGCAGGGAAAGGGTCCTTACCGCGATCAAGAATTCTAATCTAAAGTACCCCGGGCATCAGATTGTGATTAACCTCGCGCCGGCAGATGTCCGCAAGGAGGGGAGCGCATTCGATCTACCGATAGCGATCGGAATACTCTCGGCGTCAGGTTCATTCGAAATGTCCGACCTCGATAAATTCATCGTCATGGGCGAGCTCGCGCTCGATGGATCTGTCAGACCTGTGCACGGTGTGCTCCCCATCGCGGTGGAAGCGAGGGAGAAAGGAATTCCCGCGATGATCATCCCGAAGGGCAACGCGAGGGAGGCGGCGATGGTGGAAGGAGTGAACGTATATCCGGTTGAATCCCTTCTCGAAGCCGTTCAGCTTCTCGGCGGGGAGTATAAACTCCTCGAACCTTTCAGGGTGGACAAGGAAGAGCTGTTCGGTGAGACGCACCGGTACCAGTTCGATTTCTCCGATGTGAAAGGTCAGGAGAACGTCAAGCGCGCGCTCGAGGTGGCGGCGGCGGGGGGACACAACGTGATAATGATAGGTCCGCCGGGTAGCGGGAAGACGATGCTCGCGAAGAGGCTGCCGACGGTGCTGCCGGACATGACGTTCGAGGAGGCGCTCGAGACCACGAAGATACATTCGGTCGCGGGAATGCTGCCGGCGGATGCGGGACTCATCGCGACCCGGCCGTTTCGTTCGCCGCACCATACTATTTCCGATAACGCGCTGGTTGGCGGCGGCGCTATACCGAAGCCGGGAGAAATTTCACTGGCACATCACGGAGTTCTTTTCCTCGACGAACTGCCCGAGTTCGAGCGGAGCGTTCTGGAAGTTCTCCGCCAGCCGATGGAAGACGGCCATGTCACAATAAGCCGGACAAAGATGTCGCTCGACTACCCGTCGAAGTTCATGCTTCTCGCTGCGATGAACCCATGTAGCTGCGTGGCGATTTTGCCAATCACCCTCAATGCCACGAAACCCACCGGAATCCCGCAAATCCTCTCTACTTACGGTGATCATGTGAAGAAACGTCGTCTGGAACTCCGGCTTTCACAGTTGGAGGCGGCCGGGATTCTTGGCGTAAGCGAGTGCACCGTGAACAACTGGGAACGGGGACGGACAGAACCGACCCTTCAGGCATTGCCGAGGATTGACAAATTCCTCGGCTACCGGCCCGAATCGGTTTCATCAGAAACGCTAGGTCAAAGGATAAGGGCATACCGGAGGACCGAAGGACTCAGCCGAAAGGCGTTGGCCAGCAAACTCGGTATTGACCCCGACACCTTGGGGAAGTGGGAGCATGACGAAGGTGAACCTAAGGGGAAGCAAAAACAGCAGCTCGATTCCTTTTTCGAGGACTTGATGAACTGAACGGCAATCTCTCCGGCTCCGCTTTTTGTGACGGGAACCCGTTGCAATCAGGGGCGGTGAACCTTGCAGAAACCGTAGTTCCCGGAGACGGCCAGGTTGCTGCAGTGCTCCCCGTTTGACATCATGGCCCTGCATCTGAAATAAGTCTGCCCCCCTCCGCCACCCCGAACCCTGTTCCAAGGCGGCAGACTTCCCGTGGCTCGTACATACCTGTCAATCTCCCGTGTCTCGCGTTTGAATGCCGCCGCCTCCGATGAGTGCCACATGAAGGTAAACCCGTCCCACCGGCGTTTTCCATATCGTCTCTCCAGGTAGGACCCCACCGAATCGGACGATCTATGCGGGCAATGGCCTTTTCCTATGCGGACAATTCGTCCGTTCTTCTGCAATTTGTAAGTGAACCAGTATTCCATTCTCACTCCGAATTTCTAAACCCTAATTTACGAAGGGATTGAAGAGGACTCCAATTCCGAGTGAAGGAAGAGCTATTGCAAGAGTTTCCAATTTGATGCAATTCTCCACCCTTATCTAACCCGTGCTGCGCCGATATGATGAATCTCAGTTCATCAAAAAAAAGGAGATGCCACGATGGGAATCACTATTTATTACGCTGGCAAGGCAAAGAGTCCCGAGGCGTTCGGAGAACTTCTGGAAGTATTGGCTGACCGGGCAGAGGCATTGCATTGGAGACTGAAGGCAGTGGATGAGGATTTGAAGGGACGGTTCTACCCAAGCTGGGGCCATGGTTATGGCTACATCCCTTCGCCTGAGGAAATCAATGAAAGAGGTATCGAATTCTTCCCGAAGATGGTCAAGCCGGATTGCAACGGTTACTTCAGGCTCTATGACCATCAATATGCGAATGACATCCGGGAGGGATTCGGGATGGGGATGTACCCAAAGTTCCACCTTGACACGCATATTTCAGGGATAATCCTTTACCCTCACGAGAAGTGCGAGTCGCTGAAATTCATTTTCAATACGAAGACGCTGGAACTCGCCAATTACGAAATCCATGACCATGATGCCATTTACGGCTACAATTCATGCTGGTGCAAGACACAGTTCGCAGGATTCAAAATCCATGTCCTGGTGTGCGAGACAATCAGGCTTACTGAGAAGTACATCGATTTCTCCAAGATCAAGGACGAAGCTGAGTACTTTCATTCACAAGACCTGATGGTTGGCATCAAGAACTTCAATGAGATGATGTTCAACATCAAGGAATTTGGGAGGTTCTTGAATAACCTCGGCAAGCGGTATGGATTGTCGACGAAATCGGGAGATGAGATGTGATGGTACATAGCCTCACCATGATTGGTGGGGCTATTTTTTTGTAAATACGATGAAAGGTTTGAGCGATTGTTGGTTTACGATCTCTTTTATGCTACCAGACTCAGCCATTATGGATTTTGTTCCCGCAAAGTAGAGACAACTGAGGATTTCAATTCCAATGATGAATCCACCATTGTGAAGTTCAGACCCTGATTGACTTGCCGGATTTTTAGATGTAGAACAAAGATGAATGGAGAAGCTTGGCGGGAAACTCGAAAGTGAGACCGAACGCATTCAACGGGAAAGGGCCCTGCTGGAGGAACGTTTGCAGAGCCTGATCGACAGAAAAGTTGAGGGTTTTGAGCTGGATGAGGTTGGATCGACCGTCTCAATAAGGTTTGATAACGGTGAAGTGTTGGAATTTAGTAGTTGGGATGCCCTCCATGATTTACCGTATCCTGAAGGCGTCAGGGTTTATACCCCGGAAAAAGGAACCGAAAAGGCGGATACTGAATCCGGCAGCCTTGAATAATGAGAAAGGCTCAGTTTCTGTACCAGCATCCGTTCGCCATCACTGTTATTTTCCCTATCCTTCCCAATTTTACATTCTCGATTTGTCGCCGCTCGGAGCCTAGAGACCTTGTCCGCAGTGGGCACCTTTATTTTTTCTAATGGTTTGATAGAAAGCTTTCAGGTCGCCCGAGACTCTTCCGGGCTAGATTTACTCCACAAAGTACATAAATTAGTGGTTGGGACATTCTCTTCTCGTCTCAGCACTCCGGAACTGAGATTGATATATTCCAGGGAATTGCTCTGAACACTATTTAAGAACAGGATTTCTCCCTCCTTCATAATCATAAAAGGGTACGCACTGAGGGCGAGATCATCGGGCGTGTTTTCAACCACCATGCACAGCTGTTCGCTTTTTGATTTGAGTGCCTCTCCGCCTTTTGATTGTAATGGAATTCTGGTCCATCCCTTCATTCTGCTCGATTCCGGGTCCTTCTTTCCCTTGACGATGGTACAATCGGTCAAAAGCGGTTTAAAATTCAACACCATAAACAGGAATACCCTGTGGAATCTATCCCATAAAGGCGACACTTGAGCTTCTGTTACCGCGCCATGGCCACGGGTTATGTTACGAATTCGAACAAACCAATCAAACCATTCAGCGAAAGTTATCGGTGGTGTCTCATGCCATTCCAAGCCTTGGGCAGACGCATCTTCAATCAGCTTGTGAAAGGAATCGTGCGGTGCGTGCCCTAGGAGCGATTTGATGGCCCGGCTGATTTTGTCGTCTTTGGCTACCCCGTTTAACATCTTCAAACGATTTACCCAATCGCCTAAGGTGGGAGGTCTCTTGAAAAAATCCAACGAAGGATCATGATCCGGAACTGACCATTGAGTGATTGAAAGATACATCACCGCGACTTTGACGAGGGCTTCCATGCAATCCAGCAACGCTATAAACCTCTCAACGTTGCTCTGTGATAGCCTGAAACGTAAGTAACAATCTGCGACTGGCGGGAAGCCTTGTCTTGCGATAAGCTGAATTACCGATCTAGAGTCTTGGTCAAGGGCATCGTCCGAGTCGCCAATCGGAATAATGTTGGTTGTTAGTTGGTTTGTTAATTCAGTCACGATGGCAGATATGTTTTCTTCCTCTTGTTCCCTTGTTGACTCCACAAATTCAAAGTTTTGGATACCACGCCCTTCTATGAGATATGGCTCTGAATGGTGAGTAGATATTTGAACGAGAAAAATTTTCCCTGTGGAAAATTGGATGTAGGAATCAAGCATTTCCCTGAATTCATCTGTCATTTTATTGCCTGAGCGTACAACGACAATCATCGCGGGCGAACGTTTGACTGCGTACAGCGCATACTTCTCATCATGTTTGCGAAAAGAAAGAAGGTTCACGAAATAGAAAGGATGCGAGCCAATTGATTTCATTCGAGCCGTCAAGAAATTCAAGAGGATCCGTTTGCCGTAGAGCGTAGCAATACCCGGTTCCATGACAGCAACACCTGTCGCGCCCCAAGCGTTGATATTCTTTCCCGATTTGAAGTCTCGATAGTACATCTTCGGGACCATACTCTCGATAAGCAACGAGAATAGTCTGGAAATGGTGGAGAGCAGAATGAAGCCAAAGGCGATGCCTCCACCGATGATCCAGCGGAGCGCGTTGTGGGGAAAAACATAAATAAGGATCACCACCCAGATTGCAAGACCGATAATCACCTGCCTCCGCATTGGGATGGAAACTTTCAATCCGGAAGCTTTGATTGCGATTCCCACGGGGAGAGAGAGCACTAGTAAAGAACCGATAAAAAGAAGCCCAATCTTTAATGGTAGCCAAGAGAACATGAAGGAAATGAATATGAGTAATCCGCCAAACGCCACGAAGACAGTTTGGAGTATCCAGATGAAGCGTCTGAATGTTGGATTGTTCAAAATTTCATTTATTCCGCCAGACTCAGCCATGATGGACGTGATGCTCGCAAAGTTAGGTAATGGATGATCTAAATTCAACATCGAGCCTGATGTTCGTGAAATTCCGTTGGTTGATTTACCAAATTTTTGGGGTGTCGGAAACGGGGGATGGAGATGATGTTCAAAACCAAAAATTTTCAGAAGTTCTTGAATGACGTCGGGAAGCGGTACGGATTGTCGGCGAGGTCAGGAGATGAGATGTGATGCTATGTAGCCTCACCATTTGGTGGGGCTATTATTTATTGTGATTGCCTCACAACGAAGACCGGAGGAAATGCCCTTTGAAAAACAAAAACCTGAATGCATAGTGTCATTCAGGTTTTTAGATGAGTCCCCGCTCACTGAAGCTCAGGTAACCATAGCCGTCAGAGACGATAAGATGGTCACGGAGTTCGATATCAAGAATCTTCCCCGCTTCCTTCAACTGCTTGGTTACCGCTATATCTTCGCTTGACGGTTCCAGATTTCCTGATGGGTGATTGTGCGCGACGATAACCGAGTCGGCATTCACCATGATCGCCATCTTGAAGACTTCCCTTGGATGAACCAGCGATGAGTTGAGGATTCCGATGGAGATCGTGTGTATGGCGATGGGTTTATTCGCCGAGCTGAGGTAGAGTCCGACCAAGTGTTTCCGGTCTGCACCCTTGAGATACTCGATTAAAATCTCTGCGGCGTCTTCCGGCTTGCGGATCACCTTCTCGGGCACCGGAACGTTCTTTTCCCGAACCAGCATCACCTTGTAGAGCGGAGTCTGGCAGACAAGTTTCGCTTTTGTCATGGGCATGCACCCTTGGGGATTAGTTTGTGAAAGAACTATTCCCTTTAAGCGTATGGTAAATGGAACGCGGACATAAGACGGGTAAGATGGTCGGAAAGAGAAATTGTTGGCGAAATCGGGGGGATGCGATGATAGATAGCCCCACCATTTGGTCGGGCTATTGTTTTTATAGCGTTCCTGCCCTCATTCAATTGTCACGTTTGCCGACACCACCTCCTCTGTCATCAGGCTTTTTCCGGTATTCTCATCCCTCCAGATGTTTTCTTCTGCGTCCCACAAGAAGTCGTTTACCTGTGGTGAACGAAGTGCATCGGTGACTATGCAGATTCTGTATCGTCGCTTTCTAGACTTGCTTTTCTGATACTCATTTGGACTCAGATTGATTGTTGCATTATCCGCTGGTTGGTTTGTGCCCTTCACCTCGATCAGAAGCTTGTCTGATTTGGAACGCGCCTCCAGATCATAACCAACGTGGTCTCTTTCGACAGATATGACATCATATCCTTGATCGCTGTAATGTTTCGCAGCCACTTCAATTGCCGCTCGTTCAATCTTTAATTTCAAAACCTGATCTAATGGCGGTTTCGTGCCGGGCCTCGGAGGAAAGTATTTGCCAGCTTCCACACTTAGTGTGTAAGCGTGGAGTTTGTTCTTAAATGCGATAACCTCTTGACGATTAGAGTCCAAGAACGACACAAAGGTCTGAGCACCAAATCCTTTGTGCAAAACCGGCACTGTGAAGGACCGGCGGTGAGGCGGCACGACATATTTGTCGGAGTCTCTTGCAGATATGATCCATCGCGGATTGATCCGTTCGTTTCTATACTGAAACGACCGGCCCTTCAGTGGGTTTTGGAGTCTACGATAGACAGTTGCGTTCTTGTACCAACCGACGATCACCGATCCTCGACTCGACCGAGCACGCCAGGCAACTAAGACATTGTCTACCTTGTCTGTTGCGGCTGAGTCCAGTCGTGAGATACTGATCGTTCCGGTTCTTAGTTGCACATAGCCGTATACCATTCCATGGTAAGGGAGGAAATTAATTGCTTCATGACCAAAGCCGTGTTCGCGAACGTAGGCGCCGCCGTGGCGCGGAATATCATCGGAAGTGACACCGCAATAGTATTTCATCCACGATACATTACAGAGCAGCATTTTCATATTTTTCCCCTTAGATGCCTGATACGCCATGTCCTATTCATACCATACGATTTTATTATCCTCGCATTTAAAACTCTTTAGAAACATGATTTTCACGTCATCGGGCACATTAGACGTGTCTGTGCCAGCTGGAACAGCCAATATCTTTTCCACGATCTCGACACCTCGACCGGAAAGCTTTTTGGTATAGGAATTCAGCTGATTTAGAATCGCTTGGGAGATATTACAAGTCGCTTTCACTTCTACTATCGCTCGTTGGATTTTTCCACGCACCTTTCTTTCAACCGTAAAATCGGGTTCATAGCCAACCCATCTGTCTTTCCTATAAATCTCCCAACCTTTGTAAGCAGGAAATTCCGCTCTCAAATTTTTGTGCACCTAAGAGTACATATCATCTTCTCGAAATGTCATTGTTTAACCTCCTTAGCGCCAAGCAGATTCATTATACTTGACTTGACAGCAACGCCACTCCATATAACATAATGTGGTGCCATTATTTCACTCGATTGTCGATTCTCCGGAGAACATAGGAACCAAGGGTAAACAAATCGAGGGCATCCTCCTCAGACATTTGCCAAATAATTCGCGCGGCATGTCCCGTTGGATTACGAAAGGTTCCGAAGAGTCCCTTTGTTAAGTTCACAAACCCTCGTTGCTCTGACTGTTCGGTCTCCGTAACGAAATTATTGATCTTGATTCTGGGATTATCGCTGCCAAGCGCTTCGTCAATCAGTGTTGCCCCATCGCTTGTTAATCCTGTTATTGTCCTGATCGTTTCAGCGATACTCTTGGTTGCTTCAAGGACTGCGTGGAAATAGTTATCCGCTACGAGTTCGGCTCTGCAAAAGCGCAGAAGCTCAGAGTGAAGATTGCGCTTGAGAAGGTTCTCTTTTAAATGGGAAGCGCGAGCTTGTGCCTCAGAAAGATTAGTAGCCTTGACGACGGTGTGAAACCTGCCATCGTCCGCAAACCTGAGACCTTTGAAGGCAAGAATCACATTAATGCTCTCAAGTTTCTGAGTGTAGAACTCTTGTTTGCCAACAAACCTTGCGGGAGCCAACGCCTTAGAGATAAAAGCCAAGGCCATGTTCCCTTTCTGATCTTGATTCTGGCGATTAACCAAAGCGTTGAAAAGTCGCTTCCACTTTGTCATCCCCGGATCTGTATCTTGGACACCGATCTGCGATAGTATATAGCCTATCTCAGAGCCGGTTAACCCGGTCTTAGTTTCGGCGAGTTCCTTGCATAGGTGCGTCAATTCCTCGGCGGAGAATGCTTCCCAGTCTCGATTTACTTTGCCCATCTACCCTGTCTTACTGAAGTTTTGCAAGTAACAATTGCGATGAACAATTTCCACAAGGTGGGCACCAGTTCAATTTGGATATTCAATTGAAGTCATTTCGCCTTCAAGTTGTTCTGCGCCCACTCTCTTACCTTCTTATAAGCAATATACTCACAGACCGCCTCACAGATGGAAGGAATGTGGCCTCCGGGAATGTCGGCGAAGTAGATGGGTAGATAACCATTGCGTTCAGCGTAAGAAATCGGAGCTTCAGCCTGATCGTAGTCCTCGGCGATAACTAATTCCCATTTCATTCCGAACTTAACCTGACCCTCATGAAGAATCTCAACCGATGGGGAAACCAAATGCCCCGCACTCCATGAGTAGCGACCATCTGAGGACTTGCCTCGATAAATCCCATACGAATATGACGTGAAGAAGCGACCATCACCGGGGAAGGAAGAGTCCACTGAGGCAGTGAACCATGGAGCTTTAATGCCGTCTTGATCTGGAGAATGGAGACCAAGCCCATAATTGTTGAGCAGTTCCATTTGAATATTTCTCGTCAAAGGGAATGGAAAATCTAAGTCGAAACGAAAAGTTGGGTCCAAGCTTGGGTCTAAAATACCCCCGCGAGTCAAATGTTGGATTTCCTCCGGTGTCATCTCCTCCACTTCAGACTGAATCTCTTGTTGTATCCTCGGATATTCCTTTTTCCAATTCACGAATCTGTATGCGACGAATTGCACGACGGAAATAGAATCATATTGGTCAAGTTCGGCGTCAGATACTCTCAATAAAGGAAACTGCGCGATTGAACAAATTCGATTTTTTCTAATGTCCTGTTCCATCTTCTTTGCGTACAGAAAATGGTTGGGGCCATCAAATTCGACAGCGAACTCAGGCAAACTACCAGCGTCGCAAATGACAAAATCGAACTTGCCGTTTTTATACATGGCACGGTCAGAATACCTGAGGTCTGCCAGCTGCAAGTTTATGACATCACGGATGAGCTGCTGGGGGAATATCCGATACCCACTGCCTGCAAGTGCCTTTTCGAGTTCGTCGCGCGTAACGGACTCACTTGAATTAAGTATCTTCTTTACTTTCATCTCATGGAATTCCTGGCGTTACATGTTTTTACATAGTGTCGCCATCCGACAAGGCGAAATCAAATGCCACGGCTGATTTCAAATGTTGACACTGGATTATTAGTAAGAGGGATAATCTTTTTGCCGTCGAACCTGAATCCCGTTCCGATCGAATTTTCAATCGCATCGATTGACGATGGATCCTCGTCAATCATTGTTGTTACCACTTCTCGAAATAATCTGTACTTCATCTTTTGTGTTGCTGAGGAATTCTGCTCGCCTTTGAGAATGACCCTCGCAAAATTCAAAGAAAAGTTGCTGAAGGCGTCTGCTACACCTATGAGGGGAAAATTTGCGGAATCTGTAATATGGATTTGTTTGATTCTCGCGCTGACTTTCAGAAAGAGTTTCTTCCAAGAGTTCAGTATGATTGCTATTGCTTCTTTGACGGTCAAGAGCGCGCCAACCGACGAGCCTGCAAGCGAAACCTTTTCCTCTGCCAAGTTTTGGAAATTCTTTTTTCTGTCAATATGGATATAAAGCTGCATGTCTTCGTCGATTCCTTTGGCTTTCTTGAGAAGTTCGATCGTAGGAAAGGCTATGTAGGAATAGAGTTCACGGTATTTTTTTGCTAGTCTCGCACCTTGAGGGAGTTTTTCGTTTTTCTCAAATGCTTGCGTATGGGCGCTGAACACACTGGTTATCATGGCTTGCGAGGTCAAGAAGCTCAGAACTCTTTGGAAGTTAGCCCTTCTTAGTTCATGGATAGCTATTTGGAAGAGGCTACGGTAGATCCTTTCGTAGGTTGTCATATCATCCAAGGTACCATCGCTGAGGGCCAAAGCCCGCGAATGCAAGACTGAAATATGTTCTTTTCTACACAACTCATCCACTTTCTTCTCCAGTTCTCTATAGGCAGACTCATCCAATAAGACAACAGTGAAACCTACAAAGTCAAGTTCTGAATCGCCCCCATCGTCAATGAGGAGATGAAGGTCTCTCACTCGCGGCACGAGAAGTCCCGCTTTGTTCAACCGGTAATTATCCATATATCTCTGCGAATGCCCTTAGTTGTCGTGCTCGTATGTCCACTTGTCTTCGTGGACACAGAAGCCCTTTATCCAACACATTGAACACAAACGATAGCCTCTACTGTATCTATGTCGGGTGCCTGAGGCTTTTGTGCAAAAGACTTTGCCGATGAACCAAAGATAATCAAAGACGATGCGCGGTATTCGTTCGGCAGATTGCGTGGCTAGCAACTCTTGGAATGACTGGTATCTGTTCGAGGTAGTTGGCTCTCCAACACTTGGGACATTGTCCAAGTGAAGACAGTCTGTGAAAATACGCCGAACATGGGTGTCTATTGGGACAAGGAGATGCGGTTCAATATCGTGGTTAGCCTCACCATAGTGTATAAGCATCTCAAGAATTAAGCTTCCTATTTTCTGTCCAACCCCGACCCTCGTTGGTGGTGAGTACACGACCTCCTGAAGGTTATTCCATTCGTCGTTTTCGAGGTATCCATTTATGTCGGCAAACTTGGAATGGAAGTACCGCTTTGCTCGACGCAGTTCGTCGGTCCTTATTCTTTGTCGTGTGTGCAAACAGAAGTCAATGACTCGGTCGAAATTCTCCTGATTAGCAAGCATTTCATTGCGGGCGACGTGGATTTGTGACAGCACGTATCTCTCCATGAAAGACACCATGAATGACCGCTTCGTTGAAAGTACTCGCGAGACATCTTCTAAAAGCATATTACATCTCCTTAATTAGCACAGCAACTAACAATTCAGTAGTCGCATCGCGTTTGTTTCTTCTTCGGATGGTACCCATTTTCATCAAAAGTTATCCTGTCGTCGCATTGAAAATCAAGTCGCATTTAGGATCGTAGGTATGATAAGCTTCTTTACGTACTTTTTGTTGAGTTCGATCCCCATCGGGATTCTTCCCAACTGTTGTGTGGATTGCAAGGTGGTTCCCGACCCGGCGAACGGATCAAGAATAATGTCACCGGCTTTACTTCCCGCCTTGATACAAATCTCCGGAATCTCAGAAGGAAAGGTCGCGGAGTGGTTACCTCGGGATCCACTTTTCGGAATCGTCCACACGGATCGTTTGTTCCGACCTAGGGGATGACACATGTGTTCAGGGTTTCTGTAATGAGGACGTTCTGAAAGTGATTTGATTTTTCGATAACCTTTGTACTTATATGCCATCCGCTTGATGCTCTCAGGTTTATGCGGCTCTCGGATCGCATCTGCATTGTAGTAATAGTTTTTGCCTTTCGTCATTAAGAAGATGTATTCGTGTGCTCGTGTCGGCCGATCATTCACCCCTTCCGGCATTGCATCCGGCTTGTGCCATATTACGTCGGATCGCAGATACCAGCCGTCTCGCTGGAGAGCAAAAGCAACCCTCCATGGAATCCCGACAAGTTCCTTCGTCTTCACGCCGCAGTGCGCCCAACCTCTGCAATACGTATCTCCTAAGTTGATCCACAATGTCCCGTCGTCTTTCAGCACCCGGCGTACTTCATGGAACACCGAGACAAGCTTCTCGGTATATTCCTCGGGTGTACTTTCCAAACCTATCTGCCCTTTAACCCCATAATCCTTGAGCTTCCAATAAGGGGGACTCGTAACGCAGCACTGGACGATCTTGTCCGGCAATTCTTTAAGAATTTGCAAAGCATCTCCATGAAACACCCCACCGCCACCGACAGAGAAGAAGCTGTCCCTCAGATTTTCGTGTACCTTGAACATTCCGTCAAAGGAGGCGGTTCTGACCCGTTTTTTCCTTTTCGTCAGTTCTCTGGTCTACATGAATCCCGCTTTTCCGGGAAAGAATAATCCTTTCCACGGATTCTCTTGACCTCCCATATTGCCGTCTTGACTCGTTTATGATGTCCGCACCATGTGGCACGTCTATTGCTGCCAGTGAAAGCGTCGTCGCGCTGAACGGCTGCGATGTCACCCCGTCAATCATGAGTCTCAAATAAATGTGGTAGTTCGGGAGATTCGTGAAGTCAGTTTCCTTGAACGGATGAAACTCCCGTGCGAGGTATTCCGCATCTTCGGCTCCGACCCTGAACGAAATGATCGAGCCGACGTTCCCGAAGATGGCAGCCCGCACCTTCTGGTCTATCTGCGACTGGTGTTGATGACTGACCGTGAGGGAGAGGTGATACTTGCGGCTTTCGCTCAGGATGTCAGCGAACGAACTTGTAATGAAGGAATGGAACTCATCGACGTACAGGTAAAAGGGGATCCGCTGAGCTTCGGGGACTTCGGCTCTTCCCAATGCAGTGAGCCATATTTCCGTGAGGAGCAGGGAACCCAGGAGCGATGTGTTGTCCTCGCCGATCTTGCCTTTTGAAAGATTGGCGATCAGTATCTTCTTTTCGTCCATAATCTCCTTGAGATTGATGGTGCTTCTCGACTGTCCGATGATATTCCTCAAAGGCAAATTGACCAGGAACTGTCCCACCTTGTTGAGGATAGGGGATATGGCCTCCGACCGGAGCCATGCCGAATACTTGTCGAACTCGTTGTACCAGAACGAGAGAATCTCCCTCTGTTGGAGATGCGTGAGGACTTCTTTCCTGAATGCGGGGTCGGTGAGAAGCCTCGGCAGATCAAGGAGCGTACTCCCGGGATATTCGAGGAGCGTGAAGAGCGAATAGCGGAGGATGTGTTCCAGTCTCGGTCCCCAGAACTCGGTCCAGATCTTCCTGAATACGGAAATGATCCCCGATACGATGAGGTGCTGCTTTTCATAGGGTACTTTCTCCAGGGGATTGAAGCCGACGGGATAATCCAGATCGGCGGGATTGAAATAGACCACGTCGCCGATCCTTTCCTTCGGGATGCGGTTCAGGATATCCTCGGAGAGGTCCCCGTGCGGATCGAGGAGGCCGATCCCGTTACCTGCTCGGATGTCCGACAGTGCCATGTTCGCGATGAGACTGCTTTTGCCGGTGCCCGTTTTCCCGATGATGTACATGTGGCCCCTCCGGTTTTTCTCCTTGATCCCGAACATCTTCCTGATGTCACGCCAGTTCGTGACGGCGATGGGGGTGACCTGTTCCTTGGGGGTATGCTTTTCATCCATGTTCGGATGATAAAGGCTTGGTCGGTCTTCAGATAAGAGGGGCGGAAGAGCCGGAAGGGACATCGTTGCCCGCCTTATGCACCATGGCACGCGCAGTTATGCTTCATGTCAGAATCATTAACAAAAGGAGAAACTGACATGAAAAAGACGACGAAGCTCATCGAGGTGCAGACCCCGAAAGGAGAACCGCTTTTCCAGTTCAAGATCGTGGAGAGTGTACTGTCGGAAGGCGAGGTCTTGGCGAACCCGCAACCAGCGGTAAGCCCCGCCCCGTCAAAGCCGCCAATCCCGTCCGGTGGAAATGGCACGAAGCCTCAGAATGGCAACGGAAAACAGACCACAGAAGAAATGATGACGGAACCGCAGAAGAAGTATCTCTTCCGCATCATGGCCGAACGCGGGAAGACCGGAGACGAAGCTCACGACCATCTGAAGGGCCTCTTCAAAGTCAAGACCCTGAAGGAAGTCACGAAGCTCGAAGCGAGCCAGATGATCGAGACACTTCTCTCGTTTTCGCCCGCACAAGGGAACGGAGGCGGCGATGGACCATCTTTCTAGCAGCCAGATCAACCTCTTCCTTCTCTGCGGTCTCAAGTACCGGTACCAGTATGTCGAGAAACGGCCGAAACCGTTCAGGTCATCGTCACTGGTCTTCGGGAGTGCCCTGCATTCCACCATTTCCTGGGTACACAAGCATGAGATGGAAGGAAAGAAGGTATCCACGGATTTGGCCTTGAGGATATTCGACGCCGACTGGTACAGCCAGAAGACCGACACGGAGATCCGGTTCAAGGATAACGAGAGAGAATTGGGTCTCATCATCCTCGGGAAACAGATGCTCCAGATGTTCCTCGAAGAACCGAGGGAGCCGGTAAAGGGAACGGAAGTTCCTTTCACCGTTCCTTTGGTCAATCCGAGGACGAAGGAGAACTTAGGCATCACTCTGGAAGGATTCTTTGATGTCATCGGGTCTGATGATGTGATAACCGACTACAAGACTTCCGGGGCGACCATGAGTCAGGACGATGTCGACAACCACCTCCAGCTCACCGCTTACGGTTATGCCTACGAGCAGCTCTTCCACAAACCCCCGAAAGGGTTCAGGATCGTGAACTTCGTGAAGAACAAGAAACCGAAGATGGCGACATTCGACACCAAGCGGACGAGCGCCCACTATGAGGCATTTTTCTTTCTCGTGAAAGAAGTCCTGAAGGCCATCAAGGTCGGCACGTTCCATCCGAGACCCGGATACTGGTGCAGGGACTGTGAATACGGAGATGTCTGCCCGTTAACCAGAGAGACCAGGGCCAAACCCGAAAAAGCGAAAGAGGTTGAGGCTCATGGACGGTAACGGAATGAGAAAACTTCGGAAGGTCCAGTATGGGCACTACGAAGACAAAGCCGCCAAGCCTCATCCCGTAATACGGATTGCCGGCAAGTACCTTGAGCGGTTCGGGTTCAGGATAGGGGACACGGTCGAAGTCGAAATCGCCGACGGAAGGATCATGGTGCAGAAGTTATCCGAGCCGGATGGCAATTACACCAGCGCGGATGCGAATCCAAGAGAGTCAGGCGAAGAGAAGCGGTAATCAGTCTTTTCGCTTGATCTAATTCATTCACCAAAAACCAAAGGAGAAAGCTATGGCTAACGAGAATGGCCTCTATTCCACAGTGGTCAAGTCGGGAAAGAACACGTACTTCGTTGACGTGAAAGAAGCGAAGAACGGGAACAAGTACCTCGCGATCACCGAACTGCAAGCCGGAGACCGTGAAAGGAAAAACACCATCAGGGTGTTCGGCGAGGCAATCGGCAAGCTCAGGGACGCAGTTGCAGAAGCGTCTGCCACTATTCCTGAGCAGCAGTAACCAACATGTCCGTCCGTGGTTTCATGGACGGACATTTCTTTAATCACTAATCAATAAGGAGAATCAATCATGCCGCATAACATTAACGTCACGAACGGAGGACCTTCGATGATGTACGTCGGAGAAGCGCCCTGGCACGGTCTCGGAACCAAGCTCGACAAACCTGCCACTGCGGAGGAAGCCATCCAAGCAGCGGGACTTGATTTCACCGTTAGTAAGTTTCCTCTCTTGGCGTCAACGAATGGTCTTTCACCTGAGAGTCATTTCCTTTCTGTCAATAGTCACTTCGCTACCGTGAGAACGGATACAAAGAAAGTCTTGGGTGTAGTAGGTTCCCGTTATGAGCCTATCCAGAACAAAGATGCTTTCACGACGTTCGATGCTCTGGTAGGTGAAGGTGAAGCGATCTACCACACGGCAGGTGCGCTCGGGAAAGGTGAACGCATCTGGCTTCTCGCGAAGCTTCCCGACTACATCAGGGTCAACGGGAACGACATCGTGGAGAAGTACTTGCTTCTCGTGAACTCGCATGACGGAAGCAGCACGGTAAGAGTGAAGCTGACCCCTATCAGAGTCGTTTGTGAAAACACGCTTTCACTCGCATTAAGTGGTGCTGAACAAGAAGTTCACGTCAGGCATACGCTGAACGCCAAAGAGAAGCTCAAGGAAGCCCACGAAATCCTCGGCCTTACGAACAAACTTTATAGTCAGCTTGATGCGATATTCAATCGCATGGGCGATACGAAGATGGAGCAGCCAGCATTAACTGATTACATCAAGACCGTCTTTCCCGAGAATCCGGAATCCAAGGATCAATCTTGGGTCAAGAAGGTTCATGACGCAGTCTTTGAGTTAGCCGAATCCGGCGAAGGCGCTGAGATGACAAGAGGGACGCTCTGGGGAGCGTACAACGCGGTGACGGAGTACGTCGATCACTACCGAAATGCAAAGGGAGACGAAACTCAGCGATTGAAATCGATGTGGTTCGGTTCAGGAGAGAGGATCAAGAAGAGTGCGTTTCGATCCGCCGTCAACTTGTTGGAACATGAACTCACTTTACCGACCGGTACTTAAGGATGATGGCACAAAAACAAAAGGAAGTAGAATACTCTACTTCCTTTTTTGCAAGCTCATGAGTGTTGACCTGCAGATGCTCGAATTTGTTTTCAACAGTCGATCTGGGTATATTCCACCCAAGTAGAGCGTTGCAGATAATATCCGGGACGTGTGGATATCTTACTTGCCGCTTGGTTTTGTGATGCTGGAGCACGTTACTGGGTGTTTTAAATAGACGATGTAGAAAGTTGACAACGGATGATTCCGCGTTAGCAAGCCGTGTCTACTTCTGCCCCGCATTATTGAAGGTAACTCCGTTGCCATAAAGAAAATGGCCCTTTTAAAGTGATCGAGAGGAGATTGTCGTGAATAATGTCAGTGTTCTTGTCGCTGCAATTCTAATCGGAACATCGGTTTCATGGGCGCAGACGACTCATTTCAGCTTCGTTTCAAACACGGGTAACAACGCGACAGTAGCGATTCCGACAAGTGCAAATCCCACCATTAATGGAATCCCTCTCCAATCAGGAGATGAGATCGGCGTCTTTGCAGACGGGATTGTGAACCCTGATAGCTTCTGTGTGGGGGCGGTAGTTTGGAACGGTGTGAATACTGCTGTGACTGTGTGGGGGGACAACGACCAGACTCCGCAACTTGACGGGATTCGTGCAGGAACCGCGATACACTTTCATATCTGGCAAAAATCAACGAACACAGAATATTCTGATGTCGCTGTAAGCTACTCTGAAGGGAACGGAGTGTATGCGGTCAACGGAATCTACGTACTATCATCTATGTCAGTCGCGACGACATCTTCCATCCCCGAGCTCCTCTCACCTGCCAATGGTGCAACTGTTCCGTCAACCAGTGTGAGTTTAGTCTGGGGCTCGTTGGCCGGATCGACATCGTACCACATCCAAGTATCGACAGACTCCGTTTTCGACACGCTCATTGCCGACGACTCAACGGATACCGACACGACTTTTCAAATATCCGGTTTGGCGAGTGGCAGCAGGTATTATTGGCATGTGAGTGCCAAGAATAACGGTAGCTTTGGGAGCTACTCGGCCTTTTTCAGTTTCACCACGTCATCCGCTATCTATCTGTCGTTGCCCATCGTCCAGGCAGTCGCAGGTGACACTGTCCTTGTTCCCCTTAACGTTGTGTTCCCATCAGACTCGTCATATAGCTCGGTTCAAATATCCGCCGAGGGTTTTCACGGGCAAATGGATTTCTTGGGAATTACCGATTCAGGAATGGTAGGCGGGGCGGGTTGGCTTTGGGAGTACAACGATACTGACAGCCTATTTATAACTGCTTCGGCAGGCGCTAATGATATTACTGGTTCTGGGGTTTTACTTTGGCTGAAATTCTTCGTTCCAATTGAGGCTGACACCGGGTTCATTCCTATCACACTGAAGTCCGCTCTATTTAACACCGGAGTAGCCAGAGTTGTCTTGACTTCCGGAGGCGTTAAAGTCGCGGCCCCTTTTGTTTATGGGGACGTTGACTTGAACGGAAAGGTGCAGGCATACGATGCTTCCCTGATATTGAAATATCTCGTGGGCAAGATAACTCTGGACAATGATCAACTTTTGAGAGCAAATGTTTCTCTGGATACGTCAATATCGTCCCTTGATGCATCGTTAATCTTGAAATATTTGGTGGGGCTGATTGACAGTTTGCCGTATCGTCCAATCGATTCCTCATTCATAGCATCCGGTACGATAATGATGGACACTGTGAGGGTTCAAGCCGGCGATACCGCCGTTGTTCCGCTTAAGCTTGTAGGTGGTAAGAATATTCTCTCGTTTGAGGGAGAGTTGAGTTACGACCCGGTAAGCCTGAAGATCTCGGCATTTGATAAATCGAGTGCAAGTACTGGATTTTACGTAGACACAAGCTTCGCAAGTGGGCTGGTGAGGTTTGCTGGTGCCGGTAGCAACGCCATAGAAGGTGATGGCAGTCTTGCAACAATAAAGTTTGTGGTTGACAGTTCATGGATTCGAGCTACTGACACTCCAATTTCGGTCACCCTGACAAATTTACGCTGGAATGCGGGGCCAGTTCTGATTAACGTTGCCAAGGCCGTGATCATTCTGGTTCCGACCGATGTGCAAGGCTCCCAACCCACGGTTCCATCTACATGTTTCCTTGAGCAGAACTATCCCAATCCATTCAACCCAACAACCACGATCAGGTACGGGCTGCCTCACGATGGGAGAGTAAGACTGGACGTTTATAACGTGTTGGGAGAGCGAGTCAAAACCCTAGTAGATAACAAACAGACAGCGGGATATCACGAGGTTTCGTTTGACGGCACCAATTTACCGAGCGGTATTTACATCTACAGGCTTACAGCAAACGGCTTTGTTTCAATAATGAAAATGGCATTGATCAAATAATGGAGTAAGAGAACAAGTGCAGCCAATTGATTTGATCGCTCAGTACACAAAGGGAAGAGCGCAGAAACTCGCGCTTCTTGCTCCTTAAAAGGGGTCCCGGCATCACATGAAGAAGAATTACAGGACATAAGGAGATTGTGAGATGACTACGAAAATAGTTTGTTACTGTTCTGTCATGATCGTTTTTGCATCACACAATTCATTAGCACAGAGCATTCCCCCATTGAACGAACTGGTAAAGAGGATCGAAATGGTTTCTCTACCAAACAAACCGTACACCGTCTCTGTGTCACAAGCGATAGAATACAGTAGGAGAGTAAAAACACAGTCTGTTTCGCCAAAAGCAGTAAGCGGTGTGTCCACTTTTGGATATATTTACGACCCTAAAGCCGGGCTTCGAGTAGGTGTTAATAGTAACCCTAAGAGGGCGAGCAAAACACTTCAGTCAACCAGCAACATGCAACAGCCAACTTTAAAAGTTGCCGTTGATTTGGCAAAGCTCTTCCGCAATTACAGTGATTGGCAAAACGTGAGAATTATTTCTACTTATTTGAATAGTGACCACTGTTATGAAATAACTGCGCAGGACAAATCATTTAGCTACGTAATATGGGTTGATGCGACAAGATATTACGTGCCCGAGGTTGTCCTCAATATCAAAGGGAAGAGATTCGCCGAAATAGATATTACCAATCGCAATGTGTCCGGTGTGTACTGGTTACCGTCGCAAATCGTATTGAATAATGCTATTGACGGGTCCAAGGTAACACTGAACATGGGTCAGTACATCTTCTGACAATTTTTCCTAAGATAGGAGAATAAAGGTGAAGAACTGGACCGGTTATTTGCTGAAGGACCTAACGTTCGTTTTTTTGTTCTTCTTCGTTTCAGGGATCGCAACCGCTATAAGAGCGCAGAGTTTGACTCAGAGCCTGACTTTGAATGGGCTAGAAGGTTTGCCGAGTTACTCGGTAGGTCCGGATAGTATCGGTGGTACGGTGGCGGGGTTCGGTCTGTACATTGTCTTAGGAGGGACGCTCGGGGGTACTCTAGCCAACTTAACGATGAACGGCCAAGGTGTGTTAAACGGAACCGGCGCAAACAGCAGTTTATCCTTCAGCGGAACCTCTGGAACTGCTACCATGAGTTTTGGTTTGCAAAGCATTGCCCAATATGAAATATACACGCCCCTTAGTTCGACTCCCATTACAGGGAACCTCCCATTCTTGCCAAACACCAACTTATTATGGTCAGACAATGAAAGCTTCACACCTTATCTCATTAATTCTGCTGTGACATTATCCGGTTCCTTTGCCGATCAACCGATCATAAGTTATGGAATTGACATTGCGATAGCCAGCGTAAGCGTTGGTGCTTCGCTCACAGCTGGTTTAACGAATACGGTTCAGGGAGACAATATAAGCACAAGCGTCGGCAGTTATTTTGGCAACCCGATCCCGGTAACCGTGAATAGCTCAAGCCTCACGGTCTCAGACATCTCCGAGACGCTCACAAGCTCTGCGACACTTTCCTTGACGCCAAACATCTCGTTTGACTTGACGGTGGCCTTCATAGACTACACTTTGAATGTGCCTGTTGTTACATTCCCTGTTAATCTCGGCTCAGCTGATTTTACGACAACCCCTGCACAAAGTATTACATTTAATATACCGACAGCATCTCCGCCATCTGTAGTATCTCCAGGGAGTTCCAACTCACCCGGACCAGTGCTTCCCACATTGGCACCACCGTTTACCTGGAATGCAGCAACCGGAGCGACAGGATACGGCCTATACATTAGGGATCTGACGGCATCTGGCCAGCCTCTGGTCTATCCGAATGCTAACGGAATCACATCTACCCCCTTGACCGGCACGTCATTCAATTTGCCGAGTGGCTACTTGGTGTATGGTCATGCTTATCGGTGGGACATGACCAGTTTCGTTGGATCGACAGAAGGTACTACAGTGTCAAATAAACTCTACTTCCAAACGCCTCAACAATACCAGGTAGCAACATCGAGCAATCCTCCTTCTGGAGGAACCACGAGCGGTGGAGGTACTTACTCTTCAGGCGCTCAAGTGACTGTAACAGCAACACCCAACACCGGATATAATTTCGTCAGTTGGACAGAAAACGGAAATCAAGTATCGGCGAGCGAAAATTATACTTTCACAGTAACCTCCAGCGTAAATCTGGTTGCGAACTTTTCGGCGATACCCTACACAGTTAATACGTCGTCAAATCCAATCAATGGTGGTACGGCGAGTGGAGGAGGAACTTATGCTTACGGTAGCTCGGTAACCGTTACAGCGGCGCCGAGCAACGGTTTCACGTTCGTTAACTGGACAGAAAATGGCAATCAAGTATCAACGAACGAGAGCTACCAGTTTACCGTAACGGGGAATGCCTACTTAGTCGCTAACTTCAGTCAGATACAGCAATCTTATACAATCTCATTAAGCCCGAATCCGTCAAATGGAGGGAGTGTCTCCGGCGGAGGGACTTACTCATCAGGAACCCAAGTGACAGTTATAGCTACGCCGAACAATGGCTGGAGCTTCTCCGATTGGACAGAGAACGGGAATCAGGTTTCGATAAATTCCAATTACAGCTTCACAGTAAACAATAGTAGAAGTCTTGTCGCTAACTTCTCTCAGGCATCACAGTCCCCTATAGTCCAGACAGACTCCGCGACCTTGATAGCTGGCTCATCGGTGACCCTGGATGGTACCGTAAATCCAAACGGATTGCTGACCACAGCTTGGTTCGAATATTCCCGAGGTTCGGGTTTGGTTAATCCGAGTAGTACCACTCCGCAGTCCGTAGGTCCGGGCACGAATACCGTTCAGTTCAGCCAAGAGGTGAGTGGGCTATCCCCGGGAATACAATATTACTATGAAATTTTTGCCAGTAACTCGGCGGGAACGAATCATGGCACGACACTGAGTTTTTACACGACTGCGCTGGGTCCGCCAATCGTGCAAACCCTGCCTGCAACCGCCATCACCTCGTATTCCGTCCAGCTTAATGCGACAGTATGCGCGAACGGCGGAAATACGACGTATTACTTCGAGTGGGGAACCACTGCTTCGTATGGCCAGAAAAGCGGCATATACCAGACAGGTGGAATAGATACTCTGAGCACTCAGTACACGTACATTGGGCTCGAAGCGGGCACAACGTACCATTATCGAGTAGTGGCATGGAACAGCATCGACACGAGTTACAGTCAGGACATCACTTTTACCACGTTGCCCGCAGAGCCAGTACTTGTCTACCCAGATAGTGGTGCGATAGGTATATCCACCAACCCAACCTTAGTTTGGCATTCTTCGGTTGGTGCAAATTCCTATACCCTTGAAATTGATTCCAGCCAGTCTTTTGCCACGCCGCGTATCAGTCGGGGTGGTATTAACGACACTTCCTATTCGGTCCCAGCACTCGCGGGCGATACCACTTATTACTGGCGTGTAAGCGCAACGGACTCTGGCGGCACCGGACAATGGTCCGACGTTTGGAGCTTTACTACGATTCAGCCCTATGTTCGTGAAATGATTAATCTTCCGGCCGGATGGTCAATGGTCTCCAGTAACTTGATACCGACGGCAACGGCGTTAGATACGCTACTTGCCGGTATAAAGGATAATCTGGTTATAGTGAAAGACGGCTCAGGTGATGTGTACTGGCCGACATACGGAATAAACAGCATTGGGAATTGGGATTACCAGAGAGGATACCAGGTGTACATGAGTCGGAATGATACTCTGAGTATATCTGGAACAAAGGTGCAACCAGCCTCAACCCCAATAATGCTGTCACAGGGGTGGAACCTCGTAGCGTATCTTAGGAACGGTGCGGTTACAAGCAGTGACGCACTTGCCGGTATTGGCGATACTTTGGTCATTGCCAAGGACGGTGAGGGAGAGGTGTACTGGCCTGCGTTCGACATCAACACAATAGACTCGATGACGCCGGGACAGGGATATCAACTGTATGTGAAGGACAGTTGCACTTTGGTTTATCCTCCGAACACGGTTGTGAGTAGTGCAAACGTGAGCACAACAACAGCTGCTTTCAAGAGTGAGGGAACAAGATCGCCTTCCCACTACAAGCCAGCTTACGTGAACACTGGGTTGAATGCCACATTGCTGGTCGAGACAAGCGGGCTCAATGAAGGCGATGAAATTGGTGTTTGGGACAGCGAGAATGATTTGGTAGGAAGTGGAATTATAGTCAATGGGCGGGCGGTGGTGACGGTATGGGGGAACAATCCGCAAGCAAAAGGAACTAAGGAGGGGGCAGGAAATGGTGAGAAGCTAGTGCTCACTTCTTGGTCAAGCGCTAACAATCAGGAAAATCATTTGACCGTTGTATCGGTTACGAGCGGACTCACGGGAGAGGTTCTGAATAATACCCTGAGATATGTGACCGACGGGGTAATGATAGTGCGGGTGCAGAAAGTTGAGGTACCTAAGCAATTCGTGCTGGAGCAAAACTACCCGAATCCTTTTAACCCATCGACCACGATAAAGTACGGGCTGCCAAGAGCAGGGAAAGTAGTGCTGGAGATATACGATGTTATCGGGCAACGTGTGAAAGTGCTTGTGGATGGAGAGAAGAGCGCAGGGTATCATGAGGTGAGGTTTAACGCCGAAAATTTGGCAAGTGGTGTTTACTTCTACAGGTTGTCCGCTGGTTCATTCACGAGGGTGAATAAAATGATCCTCATCAAATGAGTGCCAAGTTAAACTGTCCAGTCCCTATTCGGATGAAACGTTCCGAACACAGTAAGACTCTGCGGCTGTGTAACGAGGAGTCGGTATATGGCTGGAAACGGCTGTATGCTAAGCGACTCGACAATGTAACCTATAGGGTGCTACGCGAAAGCTCAGGTTGCAACACAAGTGAACGCACAGGTAGCCTCGTAAAGATGACTGAGATGGACGAGCCTCTATTTGATAGGCGAAGCCAGAATATCATGCTTAGAGCAGAGGTAAGCGGCATGGTACATCTCCGGGGTGTTAGCGGCGACATGAGCAAACAGAGACAAGACGGGACTTGTCCGAAGGACCCTTCGGGGGAGACCCTCGCTAACTGTACAGGTAGTGAGCCTGAACAAAAAGACTTTTCCTATAAGGAAACGAAGTGGAAGAGTGTTGGCAGGGAGTCGGATGAGGCCATAGTACTTATGATGAGTATGCAGCAAAACATACTCGGAGGGAAGGGCCTCTGTTGAACTCAGGGATTCAAAGAATGGACGAAACGTGTATTATCCAGAAATGGATTAGCAAACGCGTGTATTTGTACAGGATGTTTGGAGAATTCCGTCCCACCTATGGTGAGGTTAAGGTTCAAGAAAGCCGTATGAGGGAAAACTTCATGTACGGTTTGACGAGGGGTCAAGGGAAACGGAGCGATGGTCGGCTTGAGAGGGACACTCTCTTGAAAGAGGAGAAACATTTCGGCTCACATGACCTGTACACCACCGCGCCCTTGTCCTACTCTACAACGACATTTGTCGCCACAGGTGATCGTATTTGGGAAGTGATCTTCTAATGACAAAATGTTCACCAATTACTATCTTAAGTATTCGCTCGGTGACCTGAAAAACGCTACAAACCAATTAATTTGGAATGAACTTCAGCCGCATGTTGCACACCCTGTCCAGATTTGAGTTAATTAAGAGAGCCACTAGACCTGTGGATAAGTAAAGACCAGTTGTGGTATAATAAAAGGATAAGAAGACAAATGCTTACCTGTGAACATTGCAAACAACCCATTCAGTCGAAAAACGACCTCGTTGTAATGCCCCAGTGGTGGTTGATTCCAAGACCGCTCCATAAAGCTTGCTGGGGGGATGTTTCTGTGCAGCACGGTGGATTGGGATCGCTGAGCTATCAAACCGGGATGATCCAGGGGAGAAGACAAGTGCATATCGCTGTAAACAGCGTCTTTTTCACCGCTCTTTCCATAGTGCTCTTCTTACTCGGTGTGTTTATCTTGTTTGCTGGTATCCACCCGACCGTCACTTCCGCTGGTCAGACAACTGTCGCCAGCTCGGGAGCTACAATAATCTTCAAATTGATCGCTTTAGTTCTCCTCTCACTTCCTTTACTTGAGAGGATTTGGTCCTATACAAGAATCGAAAAAAAGGTCGGCTGAAGATATAAGATATAACCCGATGAACAATTCTCGAAAAGGACTCATCCTACCGATTATCGCCATAATCGTCGCTGTCGTAATCGTGGGCGGCATCGTGTATTATCTCGCAAGGCAGTCGAGTCAAAACGGCGTCGCGGGATCAGCCGCAACAACGAGCAATACAACCGCCGTAGCCAATGGCCAGACGGGGGTGAATTCAACCAACACGAACATAGCAAGCGGTCCGTCAGGAGAATCCGATACACAGATGGTCAAAGATACTGTTATAGCTGCATTCGACGCCGACCGGAATATAAACACTTCACAGGATCTGCAGAATGTTCTGCAACAGTACTACACGCATTCGGCAATCCAGAAAGTACAACCGCTCATGAACAGCAACGAGAAGTTCGCCATGTTCGCGATCACTCAAGTCCCCAAAACCATACCCGATCCGTCATCGCTCAATTTCTCCGTTGACGTTAATGGCGATGCGGCAACCGCGACCGCAAGTTTTGCGACTACCACTACTTTTTCTGAAGGGATTCTTGGGCAAGTCGCAACCACAACCATGGATACGGTCACAATTAGTTTGCAGAAAGAAAGCGGGCAGTGGAAGATTAGCGCCGTCGGGATAACAATTTAAGGGGACCACCCAGCGCGCGAACCACCAGCCGATGTTCCATTAAAACGTGATGCTGGAATTACCGTCAGTTGCCTTCCGCCAAGCTTCAGGCAGGTCCCTTTCGTATTCATTAACGTAGTCAATAAAGCTCTGGGGGGCGTCGGTGTTATAGTCATCAAGGATTACAAAGGCCACGGAGAAATTTTTCTGGCTGTCAGCGTACGAGGGGAGCCTCACACCGTTTGCATTTATTATGTCCTGAATGGTAATCGCCTTGGTGCCAGTGAATAAGTTGGGCTGTGAGCAGTTCGGACCCCAAGTATTGAAATAAGCGTCGCCGGGTTTGGGATTGAATTCATGGAGGTAGATAGGTGAAACCTGATCGGGCGGAATAAGTCCCATGAGATACAGCGTTAGATTCGAGAATGTCCTGGTAACGTTAGGACTATTCCCGTCCACGCATGTTTCCTGCGACCCGTTTACGATCCATTGATAATAACCCATAATGTCGACGTAAGCGGGGTTGCCGCTGAATAGGTCGAGGTTGTTGGTCCAATGGGCTGGCAAAGACCAACCATCTAAGTTTATGTAACAGCACCAATGGTGACCAATCTAGTGAAGAATACTCTGGAGGAATATCGGAGTGTTTGGGTCCAGGCTGATATCCTGGGGCGGCTGGAGACCCGACAAGATAAAGCTATGCCAGTAGCTATACAAATCAACGAAGGTAGCGGATTTCAGCTGCTTAATTCCGATGGTATTATCGTGTGCTAACCCACTTAGTCCAATGCCGCGGACAGGTAATGTCAACTATTATGTGTAAAATTTTTGAGGGTTGGCAAATTGCTTTTGCCGAATGGCGCACTTCTCCAGTTTGCCTCCATCTTGTAAGCAACG
>JAJYRM010000137.1 GCA_021794075.1 Bacteroidota bacterium
AGGAAAGGTGGAGTTCTGGAAAGGCTGGATCTCGCACGTAGGGATAAGAGAGCAGGATAACGGCCAATACAATGTCGCACGTGACGTTGATTACGTTACCGGTTGCTGCATGCTTGTAAAGCGCGAGGTGATAGAGCGCATCGGAAAGCTGGACGAGAGTTTCTTCATTTACGGCGAGGATGCGGACTGGTCCTTGCGGGCAGCGCGCGCGGGATTTCGACTGAGGTATGTCCCCTCATCAATGATATGGCACAAGGTATCGGCGAGCTCCGGCGGGAATTTGTCGTGGTTCAAGAATTGGAACAAGCTGAAAGGCCAGCTGAGGCTTATGGCAAGATATGCTAAGTGGTATAACTGGTTGACAATACCGTTCGGCGTCTTCTCAAACATCCTTCTATCAGCATACAAAGCTAGAAAGCCAGCTGGCAATAGCTGAGGGAGGACCGGGCAACTAATAAGATTTCGCCGTTATTACGAGTCAGGGGAAATGGGGGTCACGCTGACATAGAGTAGCAGGGGCGGGAATATTTAAGATCCATTTTCGTATATTTCTTGAGCGATACCAAGTGAGTGTAAGGGAGGAAACATTAGGAAGTGCCTTCTCAGGCAAAAAAAATTTCAATTGACACAGCCGCGATTTTCGTGGCGAGGATTGCCAGCCTGCTCTTGGGGCTTGTCCGGCTCAAATACATCGCGATCTACCTTGGGGTCGAGACTTTCGGGATTTACACGTTTGCGGTCTATTTCGTTGCGATGTTCTCCATCTTCTTTGACGTCGGGCTTGGACAAATATTGACGAGGGATATCTCGGCCGACAAGGAAAGGACTTCCAAATACGTTTCATCCGCGCTCTATCTGAAGATTATTCTTTTTGTTGCGACCGCGGGAATTATTTCCGCGGCAACCTTCGTGTCACACTTCAATGCGATTACCAACTGGGCCGTAGCATTCAGCATTTTCATCACGGGGACGACTTCCCTTTCAACCGTGTTCACGGGAGCTTTTCAGGCCCACCGAAAAATGAGACTTCTATCAGTGATCACGGTCGCTACGGATTTTTCCACTTCCGTGGCAGTAATAGCCCTGCTGATTCTTGGATATGGCCTTTTCGGGCTGATGATCGGAAGCGCGGCGGTTACCCTGATCATGTTTCTTGCGACGCTTTACCTTGCTCGCAGATCAATAAAAGCAGTCATCGGTGCGCCTTCCATACATCTATGGAAGTATCTCTTCAAGGAAGGATACCCGGTTGCGATCGGCGCCCTTGGTATCACCCTTTATATGTACGTGACTTCAGCACTCCTGAAATATATATCCGGCAATGTTGCGGCCGGGTATTACAACGCGGCTTTTAAGATCATCTCCATTCTTACAGTAATTCCGGTCAGCTTTGATCTGGTCATTTATCCCTTCTTCGCCGAGCTGTTCGTCTCCGAGCGCGAAAAACTCAGGTCCGTCTTGAATTCGTCGATCCGCTACATGCTTATCATCTCCATCCCAATGGCGGTCGGCACGATACTTATAGCCGACAAACTGATAGCTACATTGTACACGAAGGAGTTTCTTCCTTCAGTGCCTGCACTCCAGCTTCTAATTCTATCCTCAATGATTAGTTATGCCAATTACGTTCTCTATACATTTCTGCCTGCCATCAATGAACAGCGGTTCGGCATGTACGTCACCATCCCAACGGGCGTGGCAGTAGCTGTTGTTAACTATCTTATGATAGGTCGCTTCGGTCTGCTCGTACCGGCGTCGTCTCTCGTAGCAGTGGAAATCATTTTGTTTGCGGCCGCATATTTCTACTTGGGAAAATTGGGATATCGGCTTTCGTTGAGTAGGCTATTTGTCAAGCCATTCCTCGCCTGTCTCCCCATGGCGGCGCTTTTGGTAGTAACGAGGAATACATCTATCCTCTTCCAGATTCCCGCGGCCGCACTGGTTTACGCGTTGTCCTTTTATTTCATGAAAGGAATCCTGAAGGAAGACAAAGAGATCCTTGAAAAGATACTTCCCACGCCCATTAGGGGAAAAGTCTTGAAGTACATCTAGGAAGAAGCTGATCGATGAGACCCAAAATTGCCGTCGTCAGAGGACATGCCTTTTCCAACGATGAGGTACAGCAGTACCGTCAATTGAAAGACGAGTTCGACATAACTTTTTTCGCAAGCACGGGGATTCGCGACCATAGCGATGTCGGCTTTCCAGTAGTTGAAATACCATGTCTGGACAGGCTCCTAAATCCGGTAACTTTCGGCGCTTTTTCGAAACTTAGCGGTCTCTCAAACAATCACATCGGTTTTGACTTGGAATTCATCCCAGGACTAAAGAGGCACCTTCGGGGGTTTGACCTGGTTCACAGCGTTGATTACAATTCCTTTCTCACCTTTCAAATCGCTAGGTTGAAGAAGCGGCTTGGATTTAAGTTCGTTGCAACACATTGGGAGAACATCCCATTCGCGCGAGATCGCCATCCGATAGGAAGGCGTATGAAGTATGCTATCTACGAAAAGCTGGACGGATTCTTCGCTATGAGTGAGCGGGCAAGGGCGTCGCTGCTTCTTGAAGGGGTTGGAGAACGACGGATATTCATGACGGGACACAGTGTCGACAACGTGAAGTTCACTAGAGATGAGGCTGCGAGGAAGGATTGGCGCGAAAAACTAGGACTGCGCCCGGACGACATCGTCATTCTTTTCGTAGGAAGAGTGAGAGGTTCAAAAGGAGTGTTCGAACTCATTTACGCTGCTAAGAGACTCGTCAATGACTCCGCAATTGACAGGATGAGGTTGAAGATTCTCATAGCAGGCAAAGGGCCTTCTGAGAAGGAAGTGGACAAAAAGATACGACTGCTCGGCCTCCAATCGAACATAAGTAGGCTCGGCGCTGTGCCCCACGAGGACATACATCTCCTTCATAACCTGCCAGACATCTTTTGTGTTCCTAGCATACCTAGAAAGTACTGGCAAGAACAGCTGGGACTAGTGTTCCTTGAAGCGATGTCTTGCGGTGTCCCAGTCGTCTCAACGCTATCCGGTTCGATCCCGGAGGTCGTGGGGGACGCCGGTGTCTTAGTACAACCCAACGACCACCTTTCACTCTATGATGCGCTGAAAGGGCTAATTCTCAGGCGCGACGAAAGAATGGAATATGGTCGTAAGGGCAGGCAACGTGTAGAACTGCTCTTCAATCCGGGGGAAATAGGTGAGAAGCTTCGGAGAAGTTATGCTACGGTGCTTGAAATGAGGACTCATTGCACAGCAGAAGTCGCGTCTGACAACCTGCCAAAGGATCTCCCAAATGAATAATATTTCCAACTCAAGTCGCGAAATGCAGATCGCCAGAAAGCTGAAGCGCGCGCAGCTAGACCCAATTCGGATCGAAGGCAATACAATCGTCTCGGGACTCGCCGGCGCACTGAACTACGTGCATGGCACACTCCTGGACCTAGGATGCGGCGATATGCCTTACGCCAATCTCATGGCGGAGAGAACCAGGTTTCATGTGGGGACCGATCTTCGTCCCAGACCTGACTCCCCTCCCACCGTCTGCTCTGATTCACTGTACCTTCCTTTCAAAGCGGAATCCTTCGATACAGTACTATGCACGCAAGTTCTGGAACATGTCAGAGACCCATTTAAGCTGATGCATGAAGTTAGCAGAGTCCTTAAGCTGAATGGACATGCCATTTTCACAATGCCGGCTACCTGGCCTCTACATGAAGAACCGTACGACTATTTCAGATACACGAGATACGGTCTAGAAGAACTCTCAAGAATCAATGGGCTAAACATTGTAAAGCTGGAAGAGCGAGGCGGAGGAATTGCGGCAATAGCACAGCTGACAGCGGCGCTGCTTTATGATGTTTTTGGAAAGAACCGACTTACTAGAGTTATTATGAAAGTCGCCCTCTTCCCTCTTCTTTCGATGTCACTTCTTTTGGATAGGGTCTTCTACTATCCGAAATTCACACTAGGATACTTGATGGTCGCCCGAAAGGGGGAAAGGATGTCGCCGCACGGCACATACGGAGATAAGAACGACCCGTCGAAGAGTTGACTTTGCCAAAACGCTATGTTGTCCCTGAAACATTGCGTTTACAAGAAGTCTTCGCAAAAATTTGATTGAAATTAGCTTGCCTTATTCCTGCCGACCACACGGAAAAAAACCGATATGGCCATGTTAATCTTGGACCGTGCCCGGGACCCTTCCCTTTTCAACCGATACACGGCAGCGTACGACTTCTCACCGAAAAAGTAGGAGCTCAAATAGAGTAATCGCATCTTAAGGCTTCGAGGATCAGATCTTAACGCTTGAGCATAATACGCCCGCCCTTTTGGGGATTCTCCCATCGCGCAATATTTTGACCCGAGTCTCCTTAACGCGCTACGATAAACAGAAGGATACCTTGCCATTCTTTCTCGGTGCTTGGCAAAAATTCGCTCATATTCTATTGTCTCATTTTTGATGCGAAGGTTACCGAGCATGCTCCCCCCGTGTATGCAGTATCTCAGCAGATACTCGGGGACAAAGCCAAAAGCATATTTGTCCGAAATCCTCAGCCACATGTCAAGGTCATCGGCGACATTCAATTCGGTGTCGAAGACCCCCACATTGTCTATCACTGCCCGCCTGACCATTACGGCGCTTGGAGTCAAGACATTGAGCTTTAGCACCTCTTCCACGAAATCATTCCTGACATACCTGTCCAAGTCGTGGGTGCGCAAGGTCAGCCCTGTTTTGTTGTCGAATACCGTAATATTGCACCCGACAAATCCTAAGGCTGGCTTATTTTCGAGAAGCTGCAACTGCATTTCCAACTTTCTCGGCAACCACTCATCATCGCTATCAAGGAACGCCAAGTAACGTCCCGTCGAAAGCTCTATCCCATGGTTCTTTGGATCAGCGCACTGACCAGAATTCGGCTGGCGGACATAGAACACATTACCAATTTGTCGACGGAAGCCCGCAACAATTTCCTCCGTGTTGTCCGTAGAACCGTCATCAACAACAATCAGCTCAAAATCTTTGAACGTTTGATTCAGTACGCTCTGGATGGCCCTTGGGAGAAGGTCTGCTCGATTGTAAGTCGGAATTACCACTGAGATCAGAGGCATAGTGGTAAATATATCACTTCTCGGGGAAAAACCAGCAATTGGCTGGTATTAAGGGGAATTCTTGAGGAAATTCCACCCTGGAATTCTAAGATTAAGCAAGCCGATATTCAATTTCATGTGATCCGGCCGGTTGCGACTGACTGCTGGACTCTGTCATTTAAGGCATTTAACTTGGTACAGATGTTTTACCGTATGTTTCGAATACTCCAAAGACAGATCAACAAATGAAAAGCGAGACGCAATCGCCGGACATACTCATTTACACGGAAGCACCCGATACTGGTGGTGTTACTCATGTAATAGACATGCTTACGAAAAGTGCAAACCAAGAGTGGCTTGTAATGCTAGTATGCAAAGGCAACAGGCAATTAAGAACGTGGGAAAACGCGGTTGCGGCCAGAGGGGTAATTGTTAAGACATTCGCGCTTCGAGGAAAGCTCGACATCACAAACTGGTTTGATATACCAAACATAATAAAGGTTGTTCGCGAAGCTAGGAGGGCAAGATTATTTCACTGTCACCTTCACACTCCTTTCTCGTGTTCAGCGGCCATTACAATTGTGGGCATTTTTACAGGGACTCCGATAATTGTCACGGAGCATTATATCACACAGATAGGGCATCTCCGGCGACGTAAGCTGAATCCGGCGATGGCCGCTCTCCGTGAAGTGAAGATCCGCTTCTTGCTCTGGACCAAGAGAATATCCCTTAAGTTTGTCTATCGGGTCATAACAGTGTCAGCCTCAAACCGTGAATACATGACGCGCACGTTCGGGAAGTCCATTTCTGAGAAAACGGAAGTTATCCGGAATGGAATTGAAATTGACAGATATTCAGCCTCGGAATATGAGACGGGTACGGTTCGGATTTCCGGAGAGTTTAGAGTGGTAACCATCGCAGGACTCAACAATCAAAAGGGACACGAATATCTTTTTCGCGCAATTGTCGACATCCTCCCTCGCTTCCCTGCAGCCAAATTCTTGCTCGTTGGCGATGGACATCTTCGGCGATATCTGGAGGCAATGACATTTGAACTCGGAATTAGCAACGCTGTTCAATTCATGGGATTTCGCTCCGATGTGCAGTCGATTCTGAGAAGCGCTGATATTTTTGTGCTTCCGTCGCTTTTTGAGGGGCTGCCCCTTTCCCTTTTGGAGGCCATGGCGGCAGGCAAGCCGGTTGTGGCCACAGATGTCGATGGCACACATGATGTCGTGATAGATGGTGCGACAGGGTTTCTAGTACCACCCAAGGATCCAGCTGCCCTCTCGCAAAGGATTGCGGAACTTCTTGCCGATTCGAGAATGCGGGAAAGATTCGGGCAAGCTGGCAAGGAAAGAGTCTTCGCATCCTTTTCGGATTCTCGCATGACGAGGGAGTATTCTGAGTTGTACGAGTCAGCCTTGGCGTGATCTACTTTACTGTTCTTACAACTTGTCTGTTGTTCGAAAAGGCACTTTCGTAGCCGAAAGTCGAACGGATCGCACAAAAAGCCAACGTTCTAAATGGAAACATAAGGCCATTGAATGAACAATGAACTTTCATCAATCTTACCGCTAACCGCCACGATTAGGAAGCCCACCAACAGATCAAGTGAAAACAAAACGCCATCAAATATTATTAATTCCTTAGGATCATATTACATTGGCACCTCCCGCTACTATGAATTGACATTACTCAGATGACAACACTCTACATCTATTCTCCTTACTGGCACAACATGGGCGGCGGTGAACGCTACATCCTTCATCTCGCTTCATCACTATCTAGGATGCCCTCCACGAAGGTGACGCTTCTTAGTCAGTTCCCCGACATCAGCAAAGACCGTCTAGAAAAGGTTTTTGATCTGGATTTGTCTCAGCTCGATTACAAAACTTTCAATGGCGGCGCTCGCTCACTTAGAACTATCGTCGATGGTGCCGATGTCTTCATCCCCTTGTCAAATTTCAGGTATATCAAGGCGGCGCCCAAGCAATATGTTCAAGCGTTGCAGGTCCCCTACTCAGGCATAAATTTTCTTACGATTTCAAGACGAATAATGAGAGGTAACCTCAGAGAGGGGCTGAAAGATATCTTGAGGCTAAGGTTGTTGTCTCACGCCCGGAATAGTTCAACATTAACATTGACAAATTCAGTTTTCGTGCACGATTGCCTGCTGCGGGGATTCAACGTTGAAAGCAAAGTGCTATATCCGCCTATAAGAGATTTCCTTGTCGAAGGGACACCAAAACGGAAAGTGATACTCAGCGTAGGGAGAATTTTTCGGGGACTTTATAACGATAAGAGGTATGACGTCCTGACGGAAGCTTTCAGACGAGTAAGTGGATATCTCAAAGGGTGGGAATACCACATTGTCGGTAGCGTGTCGCTCGACAACACATCTCAGGCCTACCTTGAAGAGTTGAAAAAAGTTAACAAGGACTTCCCCGTGTTCTTCCATGTCAATGCCTCTCACGAATTGTTAGGGCGTTTGTATAACGAGTCATCCATTTATTGGCATGGTGCAGGCTACGGCGTAGATGAATTCCGGGAACCTGAAAGGACGGAACACTTCGGCATGTCGGTTGTCGAGGGACTTTCCGCGAAATGCACACCCATTGTGGTTAACAAAGGTGGGCTTAAGGAAATTGTCTCCTCTGAGGAAAACGGTTTCCTGTGGGAAAGCATAGATGAACTCGTCGAACGAACGATGCAAGTCGCGGACTTACGCACGCAACAACTTCTGGAGCTGCAGCAAAACGCCAGAAAAAGATTTTTCGACTTTTCGATGAGACAATTCGAGAAGAGAGTGTCAGAGATATTCCTGCCACTCATTAACTGAGAAGAAACTAGCGTCTCCTTCCAAATCCATATCATTGAAAGTTACTCACCATAAGCATGTGGAAATGAATTCCTGGTTTCAAAATGAGAGGAATGGGGAAAATTCATATTTTCATTTTATTTCTCCTTCTGACTTTCTAAATTTATTCACCTAAGAAGTGATCAGAAGGTTTGCCTGAGGGGGCACAAAAAGCATGAGAGGTCCGATAATGAAGAATGCGTTTATTTTTTCATTTGCTGTTTTCTGCATCACATCAATCGCGTCAGCCCAGTGGATTAACCAGCGGTCCAACGTAGGAGTTAACCTGAACGGGGTAAGGTTTATCTCCCCGACCAAAGGTTGGGTAGTCGGGGACAACGGCACACTGTTAGAGACTACTGACGGCGGGAACACTTGGACCCAGCGGCTGACTTCCACTTCATCGAACCTCAACAAAATCTGGTTCGCTGACAGTACACATGGCTGGATTTCCGGAGACAATGGCACAATAATCTCCACGACTGACGGCGGCGCGCAGTGGACTCTGAACTATGTTAATGCTCCGTACATCGCAAACTTCTATCCGATATTTGCCGGCAAATTCGATAATCATTACGAAGCGTGGACCGGAGGTGGCCAGGCTGCCGATGGCCTAACGGAAATTGAAAAACTGAGTAACGGACAGTGGACCCCGCAAATAATTGGATTCGCTGGGCGTGTTACGGGCTTGTATTTCGTGAACGATAGCGTTGGTTGGGCGGTGGGGGACTCAAGCCTTATCTTATCGACCAAGAACGGGGGTCGCTGGTGGAATGAGGATCCAATTCCCGCCATCCCCGCTACACCGTTTTTCCAGGGATTTATCGACGTGAAATTCATAACTCCTCAGGTAGGAGTGTGCGTCGGAAACGCAGGTGTAATTCTCAAATCTACAGACGGGGGGGCATCATGGAAGCTGATTCAAGCCACTCCGAAAAGTAACGGATCACTTTTTAGACTAGATTGGGTAAGTGATTCGATTGTCTACGCGGCCGGAGGCACGGCAGACTCAAGCTCTCCCGCGGTTCTTAGGTCTACCGACCAAGGTGACACCTGGGTAACTCAGCAGGTACCTCCTCTCATCGGGCAGGGCGCCCATTACGACGATATTTATTTCTACAACGACTCACTCGGGTGGGCCGTTGGCAATTGGGGAACGATCATCCACACCACCGATGGCGGAGTCGGCACGATTCTGAATACCCCTCTCCTCATAGGACCGGCAACCGGCGACACGTTAGCAGCCTCTGATACGGCTCTCGTCTGGAAATCCGTCCCTTCCGCTTCGTCCTACGAAGTTCAGATTGCTCTAGACAGTTCCTTCTCGAATATAGTCCTCGACTCGAAATCAATTACAGACACAAGCCTAGGCGTAAAGGCCTTCCTCAACACGGTCCTCAACATGGATACAAAATACTTCTGGCGTGTTAAAGCTTCGAGCAGCAACGGCATCAGTACGTTCTCGAATATCTGGTCCTTTATTGTCGGAACAATTACTCCTGTGAGCGGTCACCAATTGCCTAAGACATACAGCCTGAGCCAGAATTATCCGAACCCTTTCAACCCGACAACGGTGATCAATTACAGTCTGCCTAGGCGCAGTTTCGTGACTCTAATCATCTACGACGATCTCGGACGTCAAGTCCATACACTTGTGGACAACGAACAGAGTGCGGGCAACTACTCTGTCGATTTCAATGCCAGTAGTCTGCCGAGCGGTGCGTACTTCTACAGGATTCAGGCGGGAACATATAC
>JAJYRM010000138.1 GCA_021794075.1 Bacteroidota bacterium
GGTCTGTTGAAAGGGAAGGTGAGTACGGATTGGCTATCGCCGAGAGTCTTCCTGAACTCGGTAATTATCTCCGCGGTGAAGTGGTTGAGATCAACCACGTCCATACTCCTCGCGTCGATCTGAGCAAACCCCAGAACTTCTTTTATCAAATCTGTTGTTTTGCGGGAAGAGTTCTCTATTATGTCTGCGTAGTGGAATTCTTTTGATTCAGCCGGGAGTTTCCTTTTGAGGAGAGAAGCGTACCCTGTTATGCTGCCGATTATGTTGTTCAGGTCGTGAGTAAGCGAGGCAGCCAGCTTTTCAAGTGTTTCGATCTTGTTCTCCCTGGTGGCAAAGTCTTCGTAGTAGTGCCGGTCGCTTGTGTCCTGGACAGTGGTGTAGAAAATTTTCGAGGACGGATCGAACTGAAGCGCGAATTCTACATCTCCTTTGCCGCTTCCTTTTTTAACTTCCGCCGCGAACCTGACGAATTTTTCCTTCGACGCGGAAGAGAGGTCCGATAGCAGATCGTCAAAACGCTCGGCGCTTTCGGCGGTCAGAAATTCGGTGATCCTCTTTCCAGCCATCGCATCGTCCCCGAAAATCTGTGCGGCAATTCTGTTTGCTGTCCGGACTTTTCCCGCCACAGAGATCGTCATGAGTCCGAATACCGAGTTGTGATAGAGCCTCTCGAGGGCCGAGCCCTGTTCCTTTGCGAGAGCAAAAAGTTCAGCCACCCGGTATGTTGAGTAGGCGTGAATGATATACGACATTATGATCTCGCGGGGAATGAGGGTCGAAATTGGGCTTGGGTGGTCGAAGACCACGAGGAAATCCTTTGTGGGAAGAACTGCTGACAGGTATTTCCCCGTCATGTGCGCTTTCAGGAAATCCTTGAAAGTATCGCTGTCCTTCGTACTGTCTCCAAACAAATTTTCCATAGTCGTGTTCCAGGCGGCGTTTGTCTTAGAGTGATCATTCGCCAGTTTGGGAATAGAACTAGTCTCAATTCGTTTGGCCTCGATGCGCGGGGTGTCGTCATTCATCATGAAACTGGTGAATTGTCCCCCTTTTTCCTTGTCAAGAATTTCGAAGAATGTTACGGCCCGCGTCCCTACCAACGAGTGCGCCCTTTTGAGAGCGAGTGTCAGAATCTCATCACGGTTGAGAACTCCCCCTAATTCAGCCACGCTGTCGAAAAAGAGCTTGAGAATCCTTTTCTGTTCTTCAAGCATTCGCGTCTTCTGTTTTACTTTGAGACGAAGGATAATTGTGAAGGCCCCGAGCGCGAAGATGATAAAAAGCGTTATGAGAAGTATCACTTTGATCTGTGCGGAATAGCGATCGTAGAAACTCACGGGGAGTAGACGCATGTCGAGCGGAGATCTTAAGAGAAGGTCGTTATGATCCGTGAATGGCTTTTCGTACGAAAATCTCGTCGAGATTCCTGTTATTGAGACCCTTTCCCCATCGTGGAACTGAGCAAGTCCAATTTGTGGATACATCCTGAAATCCCAGTAGGCCGAAGCCGTATCCTTAGAACGGCCGATGAAATAAAATGAGATGCCGTTAGTCTTGAATTCGCGGGAGACGATGGTCCCCTTGCACGTGACGAGCATGCCATGGAAAGTCCCATTCCTGACTTGCTCCACGGAAGCGTGGACCGGTACGACTTTAATGCCTCGCTCCATTACAACAATGCGCGGTGACTCGATTTCCTCCTGACCGTAATGAATACCCAGTTTGCCGGTTACGCGGACGCTGTCTCCGACGAAAAGCGTAGGCCCCTTGTACGCGTATTGGAAGAGTTGAATCCCCGCGGTGCGATTTTGAATGAATGACACCAAGGCGCCGTCGGTTCTCGCGGAAGGAACCGTGACGACTCCCGACACGGTAACCACTTTTTGGGTTTCCTCCGAAACAGAATTCCTCGGCGTCATCCGAATCGCTTCTGCTAACGGAGTGACTGGCTGGTTGGGTTTTGAGAAGAGTAGGATTGCAGAGAGCAGCAGGCTGAAGCGACTCAAGAAGGTCCTCTCCCGCCAGGTTCTTCACTCGTCAGGAGATTCTGCACCGAATGGAGGAGTTCGGCCAGCGACACTGGTTTCGCCAGCCAGTGGTCCGCCCGCGATCTCTTGAGCCGTTCAATCGCGGCGGAGGATAGGTTGCCCGATAGGACAAGTACCTTCAGTTGGTGAGTCCCTTTTCTGTTGCTTAGGAGTTCGAGCATTTTGAACCCATCTATTCCCGGCATCATCAGATCGAGCAGCACGAGGTCAGGCTTAGATTCGCCGAGAAGTATCAGGGCCTCATAGCCGTCGTGACTTATCGCGACTTCGCAGCTCTCAATTTTCTCGCGTAATACTTCCCGAGTCATTTCGGCATAACTTTCATCGTCGTCGATGATCAGTATCTTCTTTTTACGTTCCCCCCGCGGTTCGAAATTGATGTCCATATTGTGCGCCTTAAGAAATGTTCTGAGATCGGAAGGCCAAATTCTGAAATGTCCCCCAGGTGTGGAGTATGCTTTTAGCTTGCCGGACCTAATCCAGTTATTAATCGTCCTCGGCGTGACGCGACAAATTTCGGCCGCTTGTCCGACGGCTAAAGGTTTTGTCACCGAGATTTCGTGCGTCAGCATTTCCTGTTTTTCTCGATTTTCCTGATGTTCCAACTTTAACACTTCTGCCCCTGACTTCCAAAGAAAAACAGCCTATCCACGCTGAATTCGGTGAAAATTGACCGCGAGTTTGGGTGGGAGTTCCACTCCGAATTGTCGCTTCCGATTTCGGAGATGCTTCCAATTTGCCAACTGAAAACACTCCCAGGGTTTGGCGTAGACACGAAAAGAAAATATGGAGATGAGATTTTCGCTTGACTGAATAACACCTGAAAGTTAAATTTCGGATAGAAATGTCTGATATATGTCTCTGATCTTTAGCAGGCAGTGTGAATATGCTCTCCAGGCAGTCCTCTATATATCTGCGCAGGAGGAGAGCAAGTTCACCAACATAATAGAAATCAGCGAACGGCTCGACATCCCGATGCCGTTCCTCGGCAAAACCCTCCAGCTCCTTGTTCAGCACAAGGTGCTTCAGTCACTAAAGGGGCCGCGGGGAGGGTTCAAGCTCGCTAAACCTCCGGATGAAATTGCCCTCTTTCACGTCGTCGATGCGATCGATGGGACCGACTTTCTCACTTCGTGCGTGCTTGGTTTTTCCGAATGCTCCAGCAAGAACCCTTGCCCGGTACACTCGGATTGGGGAGCGCTCCGGGATCGCGTTTACCAGATGCTTGCCAGCAAAACGATAGCAGACATATCGAAAGAAATCACCGATAGCAAGCAACTTCGGACTAAACTGAGGCTTCTGTAATTTTTATGGATTTATATAGGACAAAAATATCCGAAACTATTGACGCGCCTGTTAAAATCGTAAGGCTCAAGGACGGAAGGGAAATCAAGAAGGTTTCCGATAAGAGACTCTTAAGAAAGGGAGGAGCGGACATAAGAGGATATGTCCAGTTGTTCTTCTTTTTCATCACACTCTGGATCGGAGTGGACTTCTATCTCTTCATGAACGCGTTGTCGAAAGGAGTACCTGCTGTCGTGACGCGTCCTCCGGGAGTCGAAGGGTTCCTGCCAATCAGCGCGTTGATGAGCCTGAGGTATTTTATCCTGACCGGCATAATAAATCATATCCATCCGGCGGGCTTTTTCATCTTTGTCGCGGTGATTTTCATTTCAGTTTTTATGAAGAAGGGATTTTGCAGTTGGATCTGCCCGGTGGGATTCATTTCCGAATCGCTCTATGAATTCGGCGGGAAGCTGCTCGGAAGAAATTTCACACTTCCGAAGTGGGTGGATATCCCCTTGCGTTCGCTCAAATACCTGCTCCTCGCGTTCTTCTTCATTTCCGTCTCTGTTCTCTCGGCGCAGGAGCTTGGCTCCTTCATTCACTCCGATTTCAACAAAGTCGCGGACATCAAGATGTACATGTTCTTCGCGCACATCTCAACATTCTCAATTGTGATCATAGGTCTTCTGCTGATCCTCTCCGTGTTCTACAAAAATTTCTGGTGCAGATACGCCTGTCCTTACGGCGCTCTCCTTGGGATCTCCAGTCTTATCAGTCCGCTAAAGATCAGAAGGGTGGAGCGGTCATGCATTGATTGCGGCCTTTGCTCGCAGGCTTGCCCATCCGGTCTTCCGGTCGATAAACTGGACTCGGTAAGCTCCGCGGAGTGCAACGCTTGCTATTCATGCGTCGAAGCTTGCCCGGTCAAGAATACTCTCAACCTGTCGCTCCGGTCGGGCGAGAAAGGGCTTTCTCAGAAGCAGTACGCATTTCTTCTACTTGGAATATATTTCGGTGTTGTAGGCGTCGCGGTACTGGCAGGGCTCTGGCAGAACTCAATTCCATTTAATGAATATTTAATTCTGTTCAAGAACCTTGGGGCAATAAGTCATGCCTTCTAACGAACATTCCTTTCAACCGATCGAACGATTGAAATGGGAACATGCGAAAATCATTGAGGAGGTCGACCGGCTCTGCGTCACTGCGCGGGACGACTCCTACCACTCATCGGAAATGGGAGCGAAAATCGCCGCTGTCTTCAAGTTTCTCGAACTGCACCAGGAAGCCGAGGAAAGATTCCTCCTCCCGCTGGTCTCGCGGCTGGACGACGGGACGTTCGATGGGATCCGAAGGGAGCACCTTGATTTTCTTCGTTCGTCTGACGCGCTTCTGGCGAAGGTATCATTAGGGACACGGGGAACGGGGAAAGGTCTCCTGACCGTTCTAAGAGAGGATCTTGAGAGGCATTTCATGATGGAAGAGAGAAGCGTTTTTGACGGCTCGGCAAAAATTCTTTCGCGGGCGCAGGTGGATATCCTACGAATCAAGTTAGCTTCGCGGAAAGACGTCGAATTATGACTCTCAAAGAATTCGTGCCGAGGGAGCACGGTGCCTGGGCAATGTGGATAGTCCCGATTCTTTCCGCCGCCATCGTCACGCGATTCTCCGCGTTGTACTATTTATTTTTTCTAAGTTTTGCGCTCCTCTTCGTCGCGCACCATCCGATTGTCCTGATCGTTAAGCGAAGAAAATTGTCGGAGTGGAGGGAGCTTTGGCAGGTGGGTGTGCTGGCCATTCCCGCTTTTCTGCTGGGACTTACCCTCGTGTTATTTGCCGGTCGCGTCTGGCTGATTCTGTTCGGCGCTGTTGAGCTGGCACTCTTCGCCGTAAGCGTGAAGAATTTTCTCGACAGGGAGCAGCGTTCGTTCATCAACGAACTGGGGATCGTCGCCGCATTGACGCTGACGGCGCCCGCCGCTTACTATGTCGTATCCGGAGAGCTCGACGCGACAGCAGCCGAGCTTTTCCTGATGAATTTCCTTTTCTTCGGGAGCAGTGTGTTCTATGTGAAAATGAGAATTGAGTTTCTGAAAGAGAAGGGGAAATGGGAAGGGAAAGCTCGGACAGCGCTTGTGATGACGATTATCTATCACTTATTTCTCCTGGCTATTCTTATGTCCGCGACGGCGGTAGGTGTTTTTAACCCCTGGCTGCTAGCAGGTTTTGTGCCGGTGCTTGCGCAAGTGATTGTCGGAACCCTTTCAGGAAAAAAAAAGATGAGCTTCACCAGGCTCGGCGTCGCGTTGGTTTTTCAGTCCGCCGTTTTCCTCGGTGTCATGGGGGTCTTTTTCAGATAGGTGAAATGTCGCGCTGGGAATCTGCGCGATTTGGGATTCCCTCAGTTGGTTGTTAAATTAGCTCTCGCAAATCACCTTCATTGGAGTCTAACGAAATGAGTTTACTTGTCGTCGGGTCGATAGCGCTCGACACTATCGAGACGCCATTCGGCCGCGCGGACATGGTCGCTGGCGGGAGCGCGGTCTATATCTCTGCCGCGGCATCGTACTTCACCGCTCCGATACGTATCGTAGGGGTTGTGGGAAGCGATTTCCCTAAGTCTGAGATCGAATTCCTGGCATCACGCGGCATCGATACCGCCGGTATTCAGATAGTGAAAGGAGGTAAGACCTTTCACTGGAGCGGTCGTTACCACTATGATCTCAATCAGCGCGACACTCTCAAAACTGATTTGAACGTCTTTGAAAAGTTCGATCCCGTTCTCCCCGAGTCTTACAAGAGGAGTAGGTATGTTCTTCTCGGCAACATCGATCCGGTTCTCCAGAGAAGGGTAATCGAATCGATGGACCAGAAGCCGGAGCTCGTGATATGCGACACGATGAACTTCTGGATTGAAGGTAAGCGCGACGAGCTGCTCAGGACGCTGAAGCTTGTCGATGTCATCATAGTAAATGACTCCGAAGCTAGGCTCCTCTCCGCGGAACCAAACCTTGTGAAGGCCGCGAAGAAAATCATGCAGATGGGTCCGCGTATCGTGATAATAAAGAAGGGCGAGCATGGCGCGCTTCTGTTCACCAACGGTACGGTATTCTCCGCCCCGGCATTCCCACTTGAATATATATATGATCCTACTGGAGCCGGTGATACTTTTGCCGGCGGCTTCATCGGACACCTTGCCCGAACGGAGGACTTCTCCGACGAGAACCTCAGACGCGCCGTGATCTATGGAAGCGTCATGGCTTCGTTCTCGGTGGCAAAGTTCGGGACGGAAGCCTTGAAGGATTTGTCAGACATCGAAATAATGGGGCGCTACCGTGACTTCATCGACTTATCAAGGTTCGAAGAATAATACCCTCAGGGCTGACTCTCAGGCAGTGGGTCTACCTGACCCAATAAGGTGGGAGAACGGCGAGGTCGCAATAATCGATCAGACCCTCCTCCCGATGGAAGAGAAATTCCTGCGGTCGAGAAACTATCGCGACGTTTGTGAATGGATCGAGTCTCTTCGCATCCGTGGGGCACCCGCGATAGGGATAGCGGCCGCGTATGCCGCCGCGCTAGCGGCCTTCGAGTTCGAATCTCATGGCGAGATCGACGAGAAGCTAAAGGGGGCGCTCAAGGAAATAAATGATACCAGGCCAACCGCGGTCAATATCCGGAACATACTCTCCAGGTTGGGAAGGCTCGACATTCGGGGAGAGAGCGTCGGAAATGCGTTTGTCGAAGAAGCGCATAGAATCCTTTCAGAAGAAATTGATTCCTGCAAAAAGATAGGAAGGTTCGGACTCGAGCTGGTTCCGGAACACGCGGTCATACTGACTCACTGCCATACCGGCGGACTTGCGACCGGCGGTTATGGTACGGCGCTCGGGATGATACGTGCGGCGCAGGAAGCGGGGAAGAATGTAAAAGTGTTCGCGGACGAGACGCGTCCACTGCTGCAGGGAGCGAGACTGACCGCCTGGGAGTTGAAGAAGCTTGGGATTGATTTCAGGCTGATAGTCGACAGCGCGTCGGGGATTACGATGAAGAAGTTTAAGGTTGATCTTGTTGTCGTCGGCGCGGACAGGATCGCGTCGAACGGCGACACTGCCAACAAGATAGGAACGTATAATCTTTCCGTTCTCTGCAAAGAGCACAAGATACCTTTCTATATCGCGGCTCCTTCTTCGAGCTTCGACCTTTCGGCGAAGTCGGGAGAAGATATTCCAATCGAGGAAAGAAATCCGGACGAAGTCACGCACTTCCGCGACTGTCGCTCGGCGCCGGAGAATATTTCGGTCTACGCACCGGCCTTCGACGTCTCTCCGGCGGAGAACATTGCGGCGTTCATAACGGAGAAGGGAATAATCAGACCGCCGTTCGTGGGGAATATCGCGAAGACAATAGGCCGCTGAGGTGACTTGGGACCCCCCACTTAAAAGTGGGGGGGAATTGCGATGGCTCCAAATGCCTTCGCTGGAGCCCCGAACGGAGTTCGTCTGTGCCGGGATGTCATGTCAAAAGGTGCAAATGAACATCGAACGGGGGCAGACGGGTATCGGAGTCGAAAGGACGGGGGCGAAATCAAATGGGTGAGATTAATAGAGGAGCGGGAAGACGCGTGTCGGAAGGGGATGGAGTTTGTGGCAAGAAGGACGGCTACCGCATGACGCCGCGCGGGAGATCCCGGAGAATTTCTAGGCGCCCTCGCGAGGCAGGAGGGCTTCTGTCGTCTTCCGCCTGCCCGACACCAACAATGCGAGATAGCCGAGGCCCATCCAGAGAAGTTCCTGCGATCTCTTGATTGCTATGAACGCGAGCGCGACCGCGGCGGGATTTGCCACGCCGTAGGCGGTGATGAGGGAGGCGTAGGCCGCCTCTGCCGCACCGAATGCCGACGGGATGAAGAAGAAAGCGATCCGAAGGATGGAGACAGTGCCTTCCATAAGAAGTCCCTGCCCGAGCGTCACATGCTCGCCGAGGATTCTCAAAATCAAAAAAGATTCGCTCCCGAGGAGAACCCATCCTATGACGAACGAAGCCAGCGAGGCAAAGACGGATATCCTGTCCCTTCGCGCGAAATGAAGTATCGTGGCATCGATGCGCCCCGCGCCCAACTCGATCCCCGAAAGAAAACGTCGCCAGCGTTCCCATGCAATGCGCTTAAGGAGAGAGATGATCTGGGTTATTCGTGCCCCGCTGTATATGTATGCGACCCCCGCGAAAACCAGCGCGAGGACGATGACCGGAATCATTACAGTGCTTCCCGATAGCGCGCCCCCGTAGGCGTGTCCGCCGATCGCTACAAGTACCATGGTTATTGCGATGAAGAGCCCTTCACCCGCGGCCATGTTTATCTTTCCCATCAGAGTTGCGGCAACGCCGTCCTCTATCGGCAATCGGCAAGCGCGTCCGATCATGACGGGGCGGAGTGTTTCAGCCGGCACGACGCCGGCAGGGAGGGAGTTGATCAGCGCGTCGCAGCCGATGCGCGCCGGAAGTACTTTGATGATGCGCATTACGGACAGGCTGCCCGGCACGCAAAGCGCGAGGCCGAGAGTCTCGGCGAAAAGTTCGAGCGTGGGAGGTATGAGCACGAGGAACACCGCGAAGCCGACCCTGTCGAGAAGCCCGAGTACCACATCGATCTTCACGTCCGCGAACTGGTGCCAGAGAATGAACGCTATCATCCCGACCGCGAGCAGCTTCAGGATGATTCCGGCCGCCTTGCGGGAGGACGACGGCGCGGCATGGACCGCATCGCGGACCTCCGTAACGGAAGGGACGTCGTCATAGACGAAATGGATATCGTCGGGCTTTTGTTCTACGGGGGGAATAATGATGTTTCTTTCTTTCAAATGGCACATACAATTTAAGTCATTTGTATGAGGAAATCGTTAAGAAAAGGTGAAGGAATCGGCGGGGGATACTTTACGAAGGTATCGACAAGAAGGTAAGTAGAGATCTTGCGATGAAACCATCGTAAAGTCGCGGGGTGACTTATTGAAGGTGACGACGGGGAGTTAGCAGGAAACTTGGGAGTAAGCGTTCGAAAAGTAGCTGGAGTCGCCGGGGATCCGGGTAACTTTTCGAAAGTGATAACGAGGAGTCAGCACGAAACTTGGGAGCTAACCGTCGAAAAGTAGCTTCGCGGCAGAAAACCCCGACCCTGCTTGCTTATCCAGGCTGTGTCCCATAGATTCATTCATAGAATTTATCAGGGTACAGATTGGTAGACGAATCACAGATTGGGGCCGCGCTGTTCGTCTGGCTGGAGAA
>JAJYRM010000020.1 GCA_021794075.1 Bacteroidota bacterium
TGATGGTCGGAGCAAGATTGGCTATCCTCGCCGGCGGAATCTCGTCGAGGATGAAGAGACCTGCCGAGGCTGACATCAAAGTCGATCAATCACTCGTCAACGACGCGAACCTCAAAGCTAAGTCGATGATAGGCGTGGGAAATGGAGGACGCCCCTTTCTCGATTATCTCCTCTATAACGCGAAGAAGGCAGGCTATGGAGATATCCTCATAGTGATTGGAGAGAAAGACGACAGTATCCGCGACTATTACGGCAAGGAAGACCGGGATAACGATTTCTATGGCATGCGAATCTCTTACGCTGTTCAGAGAATTCCCCCGGGGAAAGAGAAACCAATCGGCACGGCCGACGCCCTCTATCAGGGGCTGAACTCGCGGAGAGATTGGCGCGGAACTGGATTCACTGTCTGCAACAGCGACAATTTGTATTCGGTTAACGCGCTTAAGATGATGACGCGATATGAATACAAGAACGCGATGATCGATTACGACCGAGAAGCGCTCCGGTTCGAACCCAGCAGGATCGAAAGATTCGCGGTTACGGCGAAAGACGATGACGGCTTCCTCATCGACATCATCGAAAAACCTTCTGCAAGCCGGATAAAATCGATGAAAGGGAAGAACGGCTTCATAGGCGTTAGCATGAACATCTTTGAATTTCAGTACGATATGATTCACCCTTTTCTCGAAAAGGTCCCCTTCGATCCGGTAAGAAACGAAAAGGAACTCCCTACCGCGGTCAAAATGATGGTTGACGCCCACCCGAAGTCTATGTTCGCCTATCCTCTCTCTGAGCATGTCCCGGACCTTACGAGCAAAAGTGACATACTTCCAGTCAAAGAATATCTGGAGAAACATTTTGCGAACCTTACGTTCTGAAAACGGGGCGATCGACCAGTTCGATTTCGGCCCTTGGCACGTGGAATACCATCTCAACGATGGCGGCCGCTTGACCAGAATTGCCTACAGGGAATATGATCTCCTTACTCTCGCTCCAACTTCTTTCAGGCCGCCAGAGAAAGAGCATGGCCAGTTCGAGAATCGCCCCGTGTACGGCTATGATGATTGCTTCCCTTCGGTGGTGGCCTGTTTTTTTCCCGGAAAGAGAATAAGCGTCCCGGATCACGGCGAACTCTGCTGGCTCCCGTGGGATCTTGCGGAAGAGAAGAACGAACTTTCATTCACGGTCGAAAGCAAGCTTCTTCCTTTCAAGTTCAAGCGGAAGATGGCCTTCACAGACTCGTCGATCATCTGGAACTTCGAGGTCGTGAATGAAGGCGATGAAAGGCTTCCTTTTCAACATTCGATGCATCCGCTTGTCAGGGCGGACGAAATAAGACGCGTCACTCTCCCTTCCTTCGACTCTGTCTTCGATTGGAACAGAAATCGTGATATGGACGCGATGACTCCGGACATGCTTCAGGATTTGCTGTTGAAAAGCAGAAAGGGTGCCGTCGAGATGCTGTTCGTCAGGGGAGTCAAGTCTGGCGAAATGAGCTGGACATACCGGAACGGTCTAACAGTGAAGGTGAAATTCCCGTCAGAACTTTTTCCGACGTTGGGAATATGGTGGGACAAGGGAGGCTATCCGGACGAGAAAGGAATCGCGCGCAACGAATGCGCCTTTGAGCCGACACCCGGTTCTACGAGCCTTCTTAGTCAGTCTCACGCAGATGGCGAATGTCTGTTCGTTGATGCGAGAGAGACCTTCAAGTGGCAAGTAATCTGGGAAGTTGATGCGCCGTAGCTTGTCAGAGCTTCTTTAAGATGTTTATCGGATGAAATCCAATTGAATCAAATAGTCTTATCTACTTTATCTCATAGAAAGGAATTATAGTGCAGTCAGACAAGATCGGCTTAATACGCAGGGGACAAATCGGGTTTAGCGGTATGATCGGGCTGCTTTTGATAACGCTTGCGTTCCCATTGTACGCGAAAGTTCTTCAGTCCCACGGGAAGGTGAAGGTTAGGGAATATGAACGGGTATTTACCACTTATCCTTATTCCGATCCTGATCCTGTACCGGCGATGTCCAGGATCTATCCCTATTTCAGATATGACGGATACACCGATAAGCCGATAAAAAAGAAATGGAAGATCGTCGAGCTCTCCAACAAGTATATAAAAGTTCTAATCACGCCGCAGATCGGCGGCAAAATCTGGACGGCTATCGAGAAGTCGACCGGAAGACCTTTCATCTATTTCAACGGAGTCGTGAAATTCCGCGACATCTCTGAGCGCGGCCCGTGGACAAGCGGCGGCATAGAACCGAACTTCGGTATTTTCGGGCATACGCCCGACTGCTTTACCCCAGTCGACTACAGGATTAAGAAGCATGCGGACGGCAGTATCAGCTGCATAATTGGAGCGCTCGACCTCCTAACACGCAGCACGTGGCGGATCGACATAAGGTTGCGCCCGGGCGACGCATATTTCACGACTCATACGATCTGGCAGAACGGTTCGGGAATGGAAGAGCCGTATTACTCCTGGATGAACGCTGCCGAGAAGGCAAGCGGTAACCTCCAGTTCATCTATCCCGGAACTAACTGGATATTTCACACCGGCACCGTTCATCCCTGGCCGATCGACACCGCTAACGGTCACAACATCTCCTGGTACGATCAGAATGACTTCGGCGGCGCGAAGTCATATCATGTCCTCGGCAAGTTCACTCAGTTTTACGGCGCTTACTGGCACGACGATAACTTCGGGATGGCCCACTACGCGACTTACGGCAATAAGCTCGGGAAGAAGATCTGGATATGGGGCCTATCTGGTCAGGGAATGATATGGAAAAAACTCCTGACGGACACGAGCGGTCAGTACGTCGAGCTTCAGTCTGGCAGGTTATATAATCAGGCCATGCCCCAAAGCACCTATACTCCTTTCAAACACAAAGGCTTTGCTCCATACGGAACCGACACGTGGACGGAGTACTGGATGCCTGTCAAGGGAATCGGCGGGTTCGTCACGGCTAGTCCGCTGGGCGCGATGAACGTCTCGCGTAAGGGGAAGGAAGTCGTCATCGGCATCTCTCCGGTCAGCAAATATCATGGAACACTGCGTGTGTTCGACGGGGACCGTCTTCTTTACAAGCGGGAGGTGAACCTGGAGACGATGCGTCCTGTTGAGGACACCGTTCGACTCAGTAAAGTTCCGGAGCACCTTCGAGTATCCGTTGGAGGAGATAAATTGGAATACACCTCGGGCAACGGAGATGACCTGACCCGGCCGCTGTTTTCTCCTAAGAACTTCGATTGGAATTCGACTTACGGTCTATACGTGCTCGGTAAAGAATGCGTAAGACGGAGACAGTATGCGGAGGCCGACAGCGACTTCGAGAAATGCCTCCTGAAGAATCCGTACTACGCGCCGGCTCTGGACCAGATGGCCTCGCTTGAAAACAGGCGGGCAAACTACAAGGCGGCTTATAACTACGCAAGGACGGCCTTGAGTATCGATACTTACGATCCGAAGGCAAATTATCAGTTTGGACTCGCCAGCGTAGGATTGGGACACGAAGCTGACGCGAAGGCTGCCTTCAGCATCGCGGCGCTGACCCAGGGTTGGCGAAGCGCCGCCTGTACCGCGCTCGCCAAAGAGTACATGCGTGAGAAGAAATACGACAAGGTCCTCGCGAACGTTGAAGAGAGTCTCAACTATGACAGATTCAATTTGGACGCCCTGAGGCTGGAGGTGTGTGCCGATCGGCGGACAGGTGATATCGCGGGCGCGAAATCGGTGCTTAAGTTCATGGAAAAAATCGATCCGCTCAGCCATTTCGCCCAATTCGAAGCTTATCTCATGGGGAAGGCGAGCGCACGACAATTCACCGGAATGATCCGTAGCGATCTAGCCTACCAGACCTACCTCGAACTGGCAGCTTGGTATCACGACGTCGGGCTTAACGAAGATGCCGTGAAAGTACTCTCTCTTGCGCCGCGCCAGGCCGAAGTTCTTTACTGGCTCGCTTATCTCAAGCACGATACTAACCTGCTTAATCAGGCAAACGCGGCGTCGCCGGATTTCGTCTTCCCGTTCCGGATCGAATCGCTCAAGGTGTTTGAGTGGGCTGAGAAACACAGCACGACGTGGCAGCCAAAGTATTACCTCGCGCTCCTTCGCTGGTTCGAAGGAGACATGAACCGCGCGGCCGAGCTTCTAAAGTCTTGCGGCGATCAGTCTCGGTTTGCCCCCTTCTATGGCGCCCGCGCGCAGGTTATTCCCGCAAACGCGATCACGGATATTCAGAGAGCGGCTGCACTCGATCCTGGTCAATGGCGTTACGGTTACATGATGGCACAGCTGTATCTTTCTCAGGGTAACTATTCAGCCGCGGAAAAAATAGCCGGTGAATATGGAAGCCGATTTGCCGGCAACAGCAGTCTCATAAAGCTCCATGCCCAAACGTTGATATCGACCGGGCGGTACGGCTCGGCCGTCGAATTACTGATGTCGTCGAGTCTCCTCCCCGCAGAAGGAGTGAAGAAGGCCCACACCTTGTACCGCGAGGCTTACCTTATGGAAGCTGTTCGCAGCATGGGGGCCGGATCTTACCGTGACGCGTTGAAGCAGATCGAAATGGCCGGGGAATGGCCTGAGAATCTCGGCGTCGGAAAGCCATATCCAAAAGACATTGACGACCGTATTGAGGACTGGCTTTCGCTCGAGTGTTACCGTCATCTGGGTATGAAGGAGGAAGCCGATAGGACTCTGAGGGTGTTGGCGCTTCAACTCTGGCCGGAGACCGGCGACCTGGCCGATTCGAAGCCTAGGAGCTTTGAAGGGAACACTGTCGGTGGTTTGATACACGCTCTCGCGTTGAAAGAATACGGACATGAGGCGGAGGCGAGTGAAGTGCTCCACTCATGGATGAAGGAAGATACCAGTCAAGTTATGGCCGATTGGGGAGAGAAGGTGTTCAAAGGGGAACGCGTGGCGCTTCCAATAAGTGTCCAGGACGCCGGCTGCCAGGTCCTCGATGCCTGGCTTGGCATGAAAAATGAACCTAAGCCTTGAATAAAAGTTGAAGCCCCGGCTCTATCTCCTTTTGGTAGAGGGTAAGGGTGAGGTGAAAGGAATCGATATGAGCAGCCTTGCTGCCGATCGGCAGCGGTATGAATCTGAGGATTTGCGCGAAGTCAGATCCACCTCATCCTATCCTTCCCCTACTTCGGGAAGGAGTTCCGGCATTGAACACCTATTCGGAAAAGCTCTCTAAAAGTTTTCTATCGAGCCGTCGCAGAATAGAGCGCGAACACTCTTTCTTACTTCAAGAGCGTGATGGTGAGAATCCAAAATCGTCACGAGTTGCTAACATCCATCCGATTCGCGATTTTGTCTTCCCTTTATACTTTGTCGAAAGTCACAACGGCCGCCGCCCAACCTTGATAGATTCCCCATCAGGCGTCATCTTCTAACGACACATCGTGCATCGCGAATATCTCAATATATACCGCCTCGTGTGGGCTATACCCATGCTCCTTCTCGCCTTGTGGGGCGCGGGGTGCTCTTCATCTAAGATCATGTTCGATGCGCCGCGTAAATTGACAGGGGTCATTATGATAGTAGGGAACGAGCCATTCACAAGGCTGTCAATCCGTACCGACGAGAAGAGCGTTTACCTGATCAAATGCGGCCACGATCTCAAACGAATGCTTCTTGCTAACCAGGGAAAGAAGGTTATCGTCTTCTACATTGGAATAGAAGAGAAAGAGCCCGCCGACGAAATCGATGTTGTCAGGGCGGTGATTGTTCCAAACTGAATTCACTGGATAAGTCAGGTGATTCCATGAGACAGTTTATCTTTGCCGTCGCCTTCTTTGGCGCGCTCGCAATCTCGAACGGTCAGGTCGTTCAGAACCTGCCAGAGAGGGAATCCTCGAAGAGTTACCCGATCGATCCGATGCCGTTGCTATACAAACATTATGAGGAGGCAGCGGCTTACGCGGTGTCCCATCCGGACATAATTCGAAATAAGCTGATGAAAGAAACCGCGTCCTGGAATTTCAAGGTCGGTGATGCGCACTCATGGTGGGTGGCGGATCTCGCCGCCGACACCTATTACAAGGACCAATCGACTTGCCGTGGGATCGGTAAACATTGCTATGTGTTCGTCGAAGATTCGATGTGGACAACTCGTGTAACACAGGAAGCGGTCGATTCCATCATAAACGATTTCGATAACACGACACCCGCGAATCCTTCGAGAGGCATATTCGAGACGGACTCGCTGGTGTTCGGCTCACCGCCCGACGTGGATGGCGACCCGAAAATAATCATACTCATTTGTAACATTCGGGACGGTTTCACTGGAACGGGTGGATACGTCGAGGGTTTCTTCGACCCGAAGCAGGAAGTGGGCGGCAGCTACAGCAATAGCGCCGAGATATATTACCTTGATGCCAACCCGACGGACCTCACCCATTCCAACGGCGTGCGGTCCGCCATGTCGACCGCCGCGCATGAATTTCAACACATGATAAACTACAATTATCACAAAACTTCTGTCGCGCCAGTCTTTATAAACGAGAGCTGTTCGAAACTTGCCGAGGTTGTTTGCGGCTATCCTCTCTCTAACCTTTCATTGTATGCCAACGAAACAAATCATTATCTTTTTGACTGGAGAGGTTACGACAACACGCTTGTCCTCAACGATTATGCCCGAGCCCAACGTTTCTCTCTTTATCTCTGGGACAGGTTTGGTATAAGCGTTTTCAAATACATCGTCCAGAGCAAACAGGCCTCTGAGATCTCGATACTTACTGATGCGCTTTCGAAGGCCGCCATATCGTTTACATTCAACGACATTTTTAGGAGCTGGCTTATCGCCAACGAGGTGAATGACACTACCACAAACCGTATGTATGGATATGCTTACACGGGACTTCCACTATCGTCGGGAACAATGGTCAATAATCCGAATACCTCAGGGACCGTCTCGGTCGAGCGCCTCGCGGCCTCATATCTGATATTCAAGAACGGTAGCGATCTGAGAATTACATTCACCAACACGTCCGGTAATGCGAACCTGCAGCTTCAGGCGATTGAGACAGGCGCGATCTCGAACAGAATTGTCGCGGTACCGTTCGGCTCTGTGTTTTCTGAGCCGGACTACGGAACAATCTTCACCACGATAGCTTTCATCGCGATAAACCAGGACCCGAGCAATGACGCTTCGTTCAGTTACGTGGCAAGCGGTTCAGTGAACTCGGGCGCGACGGAACTGAAATATGATATGACGGAGCCTGTAGGTTACTATACATGGACGGCTTCCGATACGATTTGCGTTGCCTTTGACGCTTTTCCGGATGGGATCCTCGACTCTGTCCGGGTAGGACTCAGGAAGGCCGGTTCCATCTCGGGAGGTATCTATAGGTATACCGGCGTTCAGACCCCGACCCCGCTTGGTGAGTTGATCGCTCCTGTGACCGCGACGATTTCCACGACCTCCCTGTTTCCATACCCGGTGCCGTTTCAAAACTGGGCGACCATCAACGTAAGTTCGAGCGATATTGCTACCGATCGGCCCTTCGTTGTCGCACTTGTCATTCCCAACAATACGGGAGCGCCTGGCGTGATGATAACGAATCAACCTAGAGGGGGCCCGTATCACAGTTTTACTTATCTCACTTCTTCCGAAGCGTCGCCGCAGCCTGCGGGGTGGTACATCGTTTCATCTTCGGACACTACAATTGCTGCGTATCTTGTCCGCGCCTACGTCAGGATTGCCACGTCTGCCAAGGATATTGTCGAGCTGCCGCCGCGGTCATTCGGCTTGTCTCAGAACTACCCAAACCCATTTAATCCCACGACTAATATCGAATTTCGAATCGCGGAATCGGGATTTGTGACATTGAAAGTCTTTGACGTTTTGGGAAGAGAAGTGGCGGCGTTGGTGAACGAAGTTAAGAGGTCGGGCAGGTACGAAGTCGTTTTTGACGGTCGCAATCTTCCGAGCGGCGTGTATTTCTACCGGCTGACGGCCACGCCGCATTCCGGCGGCCACACCTTCAGCGAGGTGAGGAAATTAGTTCTCATGAAGTGACCCGATACCGCACGTGACTGCGAATGCGGCTAAGTGAAGCACGTGCCGAAGTCAACATAAGAGTTCAGTCGTCATGCTGAACGAAGTGTAGCACTCGTTTATCAGAACGTCTGGATACCTTCTTCCGCGGTTTTCTCCCCTCAGTATGCCGTTCCCTTTCTTTAGTGATAGCCTCTAAGGTTGAAGCATGCGGACAAGAAGCAATCGACGGCGTCAAGAGTTGGCGGGAATCCACGATCAGTAGCGCAGGGCACGAAGAGTGGGTAACTAGGCTTGCTAGATTCGTCGTTGTTACCTTTGTATCCAGAGAAGAGTTTGGCACTTGAACGAATGCGTGTTGTGTGCTATCGACAACGAGTAGTAGGGATAGGGACCGATTACAAACCAAACGAGGAGAACTGTCATGAAACGGATAAAATGGTTAGCGCTGGCATTATTGACTGGAGTGATATTAAACAGTGCGGTCGCCCGCGCGCAGGAGCTCGGGATTACTGGAGGCTTGAATATTGCTAGTCTCACCGGTCATCCATATAGCTCATCGAGAGATGGACTGATAATCGGAGGGTTTGCCCGGTATGATCTTGCCGCCGGACTCTCTCTCGAGCCGGAGTTGCTCTTTTCGATGAAAGGAGCGTCAGGCACAGTCAATACTCTCGGTACAGTGCCAGTGTCAGTTCCCAAAACAAGCACATTGACGATGGACTACATTGAGATTCCCGTACTTCTCAGGATGAACTTGTTCAGCCTTCCGATACTCCCGATCGGTTTCGACATATTCGGAGGGCCGGATTTCGCTTTCAATGTCTATTCGAAGGGCAAAAGCACCGTCTACTATCCAGCCGGAACGGAGATCGTGACCACGGACGAGTCTGGCAACACCCGCCCGTTCGACTTCAACATTGCGGTTGGAGGGGGCCCCCACATCGATCTCGGCCCCATGACGCTTGGCGTGGAGGTGCGATACACTTTTGGGACAGGGCACGCTTTCCGATCGGGTGCCGGCGATTGGAACAATAATGTCTGGTCAATTATGGCAAGTGCCGGTTTCTGAATAACGACGACTGCCAGCATGATTTGTGGCGACGAAACTTTGGGCTGATGTGAAGAGGTTAATGAGTGACCGGTTGACAAAGTTTCTATGGAGAGAAGTTGTGATTTGGATTTGCGCCACTTAGTGATTGAATCTCTGACCAGCGGGCGAACCTCGTATTTCAATTGCATTCAGGTGCGGATTACTCGGGCTTAGCGTCGTCTCCCATGTAAACTAGCTTCACACCCGACTCCTCGGCGTACCTTGTAATTCGGTCGTCGCGGTAGAACTCTTTAAAATAGATCGTGTGAATGCCGGAGTTGGCGATGAGTTTGAAGCAGGTCAGGCAAGGTGAGGCGGTGACGTAGATCTCGGCGTTGTTGATGTTCACGCCGTTCTTAGCTGCCTGCGCGACGGCGTTTGCTTCGGCATGCATGGTACGGACGCAATGTCCGTTTTCCATGTCGTGGCCGACGTCGTCGCAGTGCGGCGCGCCGTGGAGGCTGCCGTTGTACCCCGTCGAAAGGATTACTTTGTCCCGGACGATTACGGCGCCGACGTGCTTACGGTCGCAAGTGCTCCGCGTCGCAACTTCTTCCGCAACAGCCATGAAGTACTCGAACCAGCCCACTCTTATTTTCGACATGATGGCTTCCTATTATGTTTGAAAATATTATGCAAAGTATACGGAAAAGACAAATTAAATCGAGGTCCGCGTGTGAGAAGATTCCGAAGAGAGCTTGCGCTTTTCCTGTTGTGGAACGCTATATGGACACTTATATTTCTTTACCAACGATAAATAGGAGGATTCCATGAAAAGAAAGTCTATTGGTTTTTACGGAGTACTTGCAGCCGCGCTGCTTATTTTACCTTCACTTGGTTTCGCGCAGTCGAAGCCGATTAACGTCGCGCTCTTCGATCCGATTCAGATTTTTCCGGAGAGCACACCGATCGCCGGTTTGCGTATTAATCTCATATATGGAAACAACGTATCGATGCTCGGACTGGATTGGGGCCTTGTCAACGCCGTCGGACACGGTGGAATGACCGGTGTTCAGTGGGGAGCAGCTAATATCGATGATGGCAATGTCCTGGGGTTTCAGGCGGGCTTGGTCAATCTCGCTAAGCGGAATGTCGAAGGGTTCCAGTATGGTTGGGTAAATATCGGCGAACACGTCAGCGGGTTTCAACTCGGTCTCGTGAATTATGCCGGCTCCATGAAAGGGCTCCAGATAGGAATAATAAATATCATAAAGACGGGAGGGCAGTTCCCTGTGTTCCCGATAGTAAATTGGTCGTTCTAGCTAACACTTGGATCTATCTACCGCCCCGGCTTTTTTCCGGGGCTTTTTTTGCTGAACAGGCCTAACGCGTAAGGTCCATTCGCCGCAAAAAAAGGAGGTGGGCGCTTGGAAAGATTTTACTTTGCGTCAAAGTACCCGGACGGTTTAGCGGGTGCTTGTCTCAGGTCGGATGTGGAATTTAGAAGTCCTTCGAGAACCTGTCTTATTCCAGCGCTTTCCCTATTAGTATCTCCACCGTCTTGAACGGCGGCTCAGCGAGCCCGTGGCGCTGCATGTAATATTCAGGGCTGTTGTAGCTGAGGATAACTTCTCCTTCGTTCGTCTCCCACGCGACGGCCTTCAATGGAAGGTCTATCATCATCGATGGATGTGAATTCATCAGCGGTGTTCCAGTTCTTGGATCGCCGAAGATCAGTAATTCTGTTGGCCTCATGCTCAACCCAACATTGTCAGCTGCCGCCTTTTGGTCGATACGGGCAAAGACGGCGATGCCTTTTGAGCTTAGTACTGTTTCTAGCCTGTCAATGGTCTCTCTCACCGAGTATTTACTCAACTTGTTAACAATGCCGTTGTCCCCTGATAGTTGTTTCATAGCCAATTCCTTTCAAATGTGAGAAGGTCTGAGACCCGACAGAATAAAATTTTGTACCACGCTGCCTTATCTGCTTTCAAGTTAGATTTGGGGGCGCCAAGAAACAATCCAACATCTCAGAACACATTAGAGCGACTCGGGGGCGGCATGACTTGTTGGAAGATCTGCGCACTTTACATAAATGAATGCTCTATCGTGAAAACAACTTTTAGTAAATTATACATCATTATTCAAAGGCGACGGCAATTATGGCCGGGATGAAACATTCCAATCGAAGCGAATCGCTGATACATTCGTATCTAGCCATGAGACGAATAGTCGGTGTCCTCGCCATTTTGCTTCCGGTAATCATGGTGGCGGGTGGATTTATCCAAAAAGGTTCAACGGTGGAGGGATCCATCAGCAGCTACTATTACACGAATATGCGCGACTTTTTTGTGGGCATGTTGTCCGGAGTGGCGTTGTTTCTCATTTCCTACAAAGGGTATGAGTTGATAGACGACATAGTGACAAACCTTAGCGGCATATTCGCGCTCGGAATCATAGCGTTCCCTACTTCGAAATTTGCGGGGCATGTCGTCAGGGTGGGAATCTTCCTGACGCCCGATAACATTTCGCAATATATCCACCTGGCGTTCTCGATCGCCTTTCTCTTCCTGCTTGCATTCAACTCCTTGTTTTTGTTCACGAGACACGGCGGCGCGCCGAGCAGGGAGAAAAAGACGCGCAACTTCATCTATAGAACTTCCGGCTGGATAATGATCGCGTCCATCGTCGGCATGGTGCTTTACATCGCGTTCTTGTCCCACTCGGCGCTGGCCAAGTGGCGGCCCGTTCTTGTTTTCGAGACAGTCTCGCTCATCTCCTTTGGTATCTCGTGGCTCGTCAAGGGGAACACTCTCTTCAAGGATAAGCGGCTTGCTGCTGCCAAGTAGATCGTGGGGTGAAGCGGCCGCCTGCGGACCGCCGTGTCGTCAGTTTATTGCCTACGTGAGCCGCCGAATCCTTTTCTATCAACAGGCATCATAAAGAATGTGCTATAGTTTCACTGCATGAGTTGTATGAGGGACTCATGCGCGTAGTGGTTCGAATGTCTTGATCGTAAGTCGTGTGTGGACTGAGAGGAGTCCTCGCGCGTCATTTTATTATCTGTACCAGTTTTGTCTTGACATTTACAACCTCGCGGACTAAAATTAAACGCTTTCCGCTTGGTTGACGCGAATGTGGCGATCCATCCTGGACGTCAACCTACCCGGCACAGTTGAGATAGCAACGGATGCGCTTACCGGATTCCGGAACAGTCATCCGTTCACAGAGAGATACCAAACAGAGCAGAACCAAAACCCGGCAGCATTGTTAGCAGCTTGAGCACTTTTGTCTTCCCGCGCGACATCCGGGCCTATAGAGGAGTATACCGGATGAAGGCGCATTTACCTAGCCACGGTCGAACGACATGCTTCGATAACAATTTGGAGCGACGTCAAGTCGGCGTTATGGTTCAAAAAAAGTGGTGGCATCCGCGATATGCAATACTATACGCGGAAAATTTCAGAAACGAAATCCTGCCGGTTGGATTCCGCGTGCTCATTCCAATCAAATCCCAATAACGACTAGAACACTAAGGAGGAGGAACCAACAAATGAAAAACAAATTTAAAATGAAGGTCGCCGCTTTTCTTGCGCTCGGCCTTCTGTCGTTTGCTTTCATCCAGAAGGCGAATGCGCAGAGAGTCTACCCGCCATGGTCAACATTCCCGCAGCCGGGCAAGCAATTTACCGTACCAGGCATCGACGATGTCCCGGACCTGCACGGAGACATCAATAATCCCCAGCTTGTGATTTTCTTCGCTGGAAACCAGTTCATGGTAGTGCCAGACCTGATCAAGGCTTTCCAGGAAGAATACCCCCAGTACAAGCGCATTTTTGTAGAGACACTCCCTCCGGGTATCCTGCTTGATCAGATCGCGCAGGGGGGGATAGTAATCGGTAATATGCGCATATCTCTGAAACCGGATATTTTCACTGCCGGGAAGGCACGGATCGCGATGCTCACGAAGGAGAAGCACCTCTTCACGGAGTCTGTGGTCTACGCCAAAAACAGGCTGGCCATAATGGTGTACAAGGGTAACCCGCTTCACATCACGTCGTTAAACGATCTCGGCAAGCCGAACGTAAGGGTCAGCATGCCGAACCCGCAATGGGAAGGGGTTGCACGGACGATCATCGCCACTTATCGAAAGGCAGGGGGAGAGAAGCTGATTAAGGAGATAATGGACGAGAAGGTCAAGGCCGGAACAACTTTTCTCACCCACATACATCACAGGCAAACTCCGATCCGCATCATCGAAAGAAAATCCGATGCCGGTCCGGTATGGTACACGGAAGCATTTTTCCAAAAGATGATAGGAAATCCGATCGAAGCGGTTCAGATCCCCGCGAAGATAAACACGGTGGTGACTTACTCTGCCGCTATGCTGGCGAACGCGCCGCATCCGCAAGCCGCCAAGGATTTCCTTAAGTTCCTGGAGACGAAGAAGAGCTCCGAAATTTACCAGAAGTATGGCTTCATGCCAGTGAAGTAAGAGCGATTTGATGAGTTTATTTTTCGGTTCTTTAAAAGGAGAGTGAAATATGAAAATAAAAGTCTTATTGCCGGCGGCGCTTCTCGCGCTGCTGGTCGGCGCTTTTGCGGCCGCTAATTTCGGAGACTCGGTTTTCGCGAGGAGTCCTCAAAAAAGCATGATGGTGGATGGGGTGAGATATGCTGCCCCTTCGCCGAACGAGGCGCCCGCTTCCATAAGGGCCGCGGTCATGCTCGGCTACAACATAATGAATGATCCTCAGAAGTATGTGAGTCAGTATGTCGGTGACAGCGTCACTTGCTCGAGCTGCCATTTCAACGGAGGTATCTCACCGGGAGGGAAGAACGGCGGTCTCTCGCTCGTGGGAGTCGCCGCTAAGTATCCGGCTTACAGGTCGCGGTCGGGACAAGTGGATGACATCATCGCCCGAACTAACGCGTGCTTCCTTAGAAGCATGAATGGCAAAGCGCTTCCTCCGGACAGCAAGGAGATGGTGGCGATAGTCACTTATTTTCATTGGATATCAAAGGGAATCCCGATCTACGGGAGAATTCCCTGGCTCGGACTCAAGCATATCGAGAGCCGCCACAAGCCTAACGCGGTTGCCGGGAAGAAGGTATTTACACAAACATGCGTCGCGTGTCATGGAATGGATGGCCAGGGAACGAAGATCGCTCCGCCGCTTTGGGGAAAGTACTCGTTTAATGATGGAGCCGGCATGGCACATCTGCAGAATTTTGCCGCCTTCGTCCACGACAATATGCCGTATCAGGTTTCAAATCTGACACCGGATCAGGCGCTCGACGTTGCTGCGTATGTTACCGCTCAACCGAGGCCGCATTTCGTCAAATGATGAAAAATCATAAAAACACAATAAGAGGAGGAACATCATGAAAGGAATCACCAAACTGTTATTCGTCGCCTTGCTGGTCGGAAGCGTTTCTGGCTTAGCGAGCGCGCAAACAAAATGGGAATACCCCGTTATAAAGGGGTACGGCCCGGTTCACCCGTTGCCTAACGCGGCGGTCCAGCCCGATAAGTCGATAAACTACAAAATACTCTTCGACGTGACGCAGGCTTCGAAGAACAATGCAAAGGTCGACCCGGCGCTCGCTCACATCGCGAGATTGATAAACGTGTTCGCGTCCGCGGGCACGATGCCGAGCCAGATGAAGTTGGTCGCCGTTATTCATGGTCCGGCCACCCCGATCGTCCTTGACAACGCAGCGTTCAAGGCGAAGTTCGGTATAGATAATCCGAACATTAAACTCATCAATGAACTCAAGAAGAACGGCGTCGTCATTTATGTCTGCGGCCAGGCTCTGGCAGACATGAGTTACAAGCACGCGTGGGTGAACAAAGATATCACGATAGCCCTTTCCGCGCTCACCGTCGTTCCGACATATCAGCTGATGGGATATGCTTTAATGGCCTGGTAAGATTCAGGGCCGCGATTCAATGATTTAATAGGGATGACTCCCCGGCATTTGATGGGGGAGTCATCCTTTTTTTCTGCAACGATGTCCGCAACGGAGGAGCGACATTCGGTCATCCCGCATCACATGACTTCACTCAAATCAGTAACTCACCTTTTGCGCTTGCTTGTTCCCACGATCGCCTTAAATTGCATCTGATATTGTATACACATAAATGGAAATAGGAAATGCGAAATCGGATTATTCAACTGAATATAATTGCGTTAGCCTTTTTCGCCCTGAGCGGGGCGGGAAGCGCTGCTACCAGGGTCGTGTGGAGGATAGGGAGGTTCGATCACTCGTCGCGGGAGTTTCACGGCGAGAGAAGTTTTGTCCAGCGACGCGAGCGCAAGCCTACGATGACCCATGTGGTCTACTCGATTGGCCGCAGCACATGGAAGGACTGGCCCGACTACCTTCCGACGCGGAACGGAAATTCAGACGACAAAAGCGGCCCTTCGTACGCGATACGTTTCAACATGAAAAAGCAGCCAACAGGTATATACATATTCAGAGCCGCCTTTACGAATCTCGATTTACTCGGCGGGGGTATGGATGCCAGACGCCGGTTGTCGATCCTCAGGCTGAACATCAACGGACGAGCGGGTGAAGCATATCAGCATCCGCGCTGGCATGCCACATCTGACGGGCGCAAAGTCCTGGATGACGCCATTGACCTGTTGATACCGACTGAGTATTTGAAGCTTGGGATGAACACTCTTACGCTGAGCGCCTTCGACAATCCACCCGCGCACAACGCGTCTAGCAATTCGGGCCTCTACTTCGACGCGCTGGAACTTCTGAATGACACCGGCAATACATTCGATAAGCGCGAAGTGTCCGTACGAGTCGAGCCGACAGTTTTCTATAAGCATGTCGACGGTGGCCTGTCTGAGATCGTCGACGTGTTTGCGTCCTTCAACGTGCCATCTGAAGGGGGGCGAATTTCATTATCGGTCGATGGACACGATTACAACAAAACGTTGAGTGGTACCCGCAGCTTCGGTGAGTGGAAGGCTTCGTTCGAGGTGCCTGAATTTTCGCCCGGCACCAATGCAGTAGTTTTAGCCGTCGTAAATGGGCAAATGGAGCAATTCCGCGAAACGCTGACTCCGGCGAAAAAATGGGACGTATTCATGATTCCCAGTATCCACCTAGACGTCGGCTTCACCGATTACAGGCCGAAAGTCGCGCTTCTTCAAGGTCAGGTTATCGGCGAAGCGATGCATCTCATCAAAGCTCATCCGGATTTCAACTATAGCCCCGATGGCTTCTGGGCCGTTCAGCATTTTTTCGAGGATAGAAGCAAGGTTGAGAGGAACAGGTTTTTGAAACTCGCCGCGGACAAAAAGTTGTTTGTCCCGGCTCAGTACGCGAATTTGCTCACAGGATTTGCTTCGACGGAAACCCTGATAAGATCGCTTTATCCTGCGTATCAATTCGACCGGGAACACGATCTTCCATTTAATTACGCTAACATAACCGACGTGCCATCCTATTCCTGGTCTTATGCTTCCGTCCTTGCCGACGCCGGAATAAAATACTTTGAAGCTGCGAGCAACAATGGACACGCGCCGATTTTCAGGCTCGGGGGGCTTGACGGGCGAACTCCATTCTGGTGGGAAGGACCTGATGGGAAGAAAGTGTTCATGTGGTACACGAAGCGCTACGCCCAGATGGCCCGTCTCTTTGGCGTCAAACCGGATATAAAAATCGGAGAAGATGCTCTCCCAAGGTTCCTTGGCTTCTACAGCAGGCCTTCGTATAAATCTGACGCTGTCATTGTGTTCGGCGACCAGCACGAGAACGCCTACATGGATCCGGGATTTGCATCGCTCGCAGGCAAATGGGACAGCATTTACGCTTATCCACATCTGAGTTATTCCGGCATCGCGGAGGCGATGTCCCACATCAGGAAACAATTCGGGAAAGACATACCGGTAATTCGTGGCGACGGTGGCCCGTATTGGGAGGATGGAATCGCATCGGACGCGAAATTCGCCTCGATCGACCGAAAGACCGAGCAAATGGCTCTTTCAGCGGAGAAGCTTTCGACTATGACGTCGCTTCTTGACCCACGGATCGAATTGAGCCGGACTTTACTGAACAACATGTGGCAAAATATTCTTCTTTACGATGAGCACACATGGGGATCTTCAGAAGATATCTCGGATCCAGGTAGCATCCAGTCGGTCAGCCAACTGGCGGCGAAGCATTTGTTCGCTCTCAGAGCGCGCCACGATTGTATGACCATAATTAGGACAAGCGCTGACGCGATCTCTGAAAGGATCGGTGCGAGAGCGCAGACACTTGTCGCGTTTAATACTCTTAATTGGGCAAGAGGTGGAATGATCAACGCAGATATTCCGATTGGGTCCCGCGTCTTCGACGCCGTGAACGGTCGCGTTGTCCCTTTCCAGATCCTCGGCAAGTGGAGGACTGTTCAAAAGGTGCGATTCGAGAGCGGCAAAATCTCTCCGCTTGGTTATAAGTCATTTGTCGTCAGGAGGGTGAAAACTCATCCGGTTTCCTCTGCTGCGGGGCCAGCGACAGACACACTTGAAAACCGATATTATCGCATCGTACTGGATCCCGGGAGCGGAGCGGTAAGGAGCATCTTCGACAAACAGCTCGGCAAAGAACTCGTGAACCAGGCGAGCCCCTATCGTTTCGACCAGTATGTTTATGTCACGAGCGGGAACAAATCGCCTCTGTTGTTCCCCGGACCAGGCGGACATGGAAGGAAGGCAGCGAACCTCACAATATACCATGCGTCGGCAGGTCGGCTGGTTTCCGTGAAGCGTGAACCTTACGGAACGGTCGCTTTACTTCGAAGCTCAGGTAAGAATACACCTGAAATTGAAACTAAGATCATTCTCTTCACTGGCGAAAAGAAGATCGAATTCGTCAACCATGTTTACAAAAAGAAGGTGTACTCTAAAGAAGCGGTGTATTTTGCTTTTCCTTTCTCGATGAACGATCCCAAGTTCCGTTATGAAACTCAGAATGGTTACGTCAACCCTTCACAAGATTTGCTCCCCGGCGCCGGGAGGGAATGGTTCTCGGTGCAGCATTGGGTTGCCGTCACGGAAGGCGGCGTCACAGCAGAGATTGTTCCGGTTAATTCCTCCCTCGTCACCTTCGGCGACATCGTCCGCGGTAAATGGCCGGCAAAATTTGGGAAGCGTGTCGGGACCATATTCTCATACGTCATGAATAATTATTGGAATACCAATTACGTCGCCGCGCAGGGAGGGAAATTCACGTTTCGATACGTGATGACAAGCGGCCGCGACCTTACTCCCGCAGAAATGAGCCGGTTCGGCTGGAACGAGATGACTCCCATCGAAGTAGACAGGGTAACCCCGAATGACGCCCGGTACTGGCGGCGAAGTTCAATGTTTAAACCCGAGAAGAGTTTCTTGAAGATGAATTCGCGTGATGTCGTGCTCTCCGATTGGAAGCGCGCCCAAAACAATCGGGGTACTATAATGCGATTTATAGAGATGAACGGCAGCACAGATACCGTCCGCGTCTCCACGCCGCTGGTGCACATCGGGTCGGTATGGGAATGCGACGCCATGGAACGCGACGAGCGGAAACTTACTTTGACTTCGAGCGGCTTCAAGTTCATCATTAAGCCGTTTCAGATTGAGACTATCAGAGTCGAGGGCGATTGATTCTTCATCCGGCTCTTACACCCCGAAGCCTCAGCTTTTGTCAATTTAGAATATTTTCGGGGTTAAAGCTTGACAAAATAATCAAGTATTTCTAACTTTTAGTCGTAATGAGAAACCTTTTGCAGATACCCGGCGGAATGCGCTCCTGCGCCTGTTGTTGTTCCTGTATGACGACCGACTCGGTTTCGCGAAGGTGCGGGTCTTTGAGTTGAACTAGAACCGCTAAATAAGATTTTTGAAGCCCTTCGTCGAACACCGGCGAAGGGCTTTTCATTTTATGGAGCTTCCCGGCATCGAGCTCAAAAGACATTCCGGGAAGGTCGTAGAGGAGGAGATTGAGTTGGACCTTAATGAAACGCAAACAAACTTGACGAGTATAGATACTGCCGAAGCTTACGCGGAAGACGCAGAGAAGATGAGGCGTGCAGTCTCGAGGGTTAAAACCGGGGAGATTTCCGAAGAGGAGTTCAAGAAGTTCAGGCTCCAACTCGGAATCTATGGACAGAGACCGGACCAGCAGGGGTTCAGCATGGTTCGCGTGAAGCTTCCTTACGGACTATTGACATCATCCCAAGTCCGTCAGGTCGGAAAAATCGCCAGAGATTTCGCGGACGGTATCGCGCACGTCACGACGAGACAGGACATCCAACTTCACTGGGTGAGACTAGAAAATGTCCCGGAGCTGATGGAGACGCTGAACGAAGTTGGTCTTACGACTCGTGAGGCGTGCGGAAATACAGTGCGCAACATAGTTGGATCTCCCCTTGCCGGAGTTTCCAGCGATGAGGCATTCGACGTTACTCCGTATTCTCATCTCCTCGCTAAACATTTCCTGCGGAATGAATTAAGTCAGACCCTGCCGCGAAAATTCAAAATATCCTTCTCCGGGAGCGCGGACGAGCGCGACGCGATAATACCATGGATACATGACATCGGATACGTCGCGGACATGAGAAATATCGACGGCGCGGCGGTCCGGGGATTCAAAGTGTTCGTCGGCGGAGGACTCGGTGCCCAGCCGCGTGTTGCCGATGTACTCGAAGAGTTTCTCCCCGCGGAACTTCTGATTCCGACAACTGAGGCGATCGTGAAAGTTTTCAACGACCATGGAAACAGACAGATCAGATCGAAGGCGAGAATGAAGTATGTCTTATGGAAGCTGGGCTTTGAAGAATTCAAGCGGCTTGTACGTGAGGAGAGGGAAAGGGTGCTTGCTTCAGGGAGAACATTTCCTGAGGCGGAGACAACTGAAGAAGAAGGATATCACCCGATATCTGATCCCGGAATTCCCCAAACTAAGGGTGATTCCGAGTTTAATCGCTGGCTTGGCTCCAACGTCTTTCCGCAAAGACAACGAGGCTATAACGCGGTATACGTGAACACTACCATCGGCGATTTTACAGTAGACCAACTGTTTGAGCTGGGCAGGATAGCGGATAAATATACGAATGGAAGAATGCGTACGACAGCACAGCAGGATATTGTTCTGCGATGGATCAGATCGTCCGATATCGCTTCAATCTATAATGAGTTGAGACGTGTCGGCCTTCACCAGGCGGGCGCCCAAGAAATAGCAAACGTAACCTCCTGCCCCGGAGCTGACACGTGCAATCTCGGCATCACCCATTCACGAGCGCTTGGGAAAGAGCTGACTCAACTTCTTCACCGGCACCCCGACTGGAACACTCTCCTTAAAGGGCTCAGGATCAAGATAAGCGGTTGCCCGAATTCCTGTGGTCAACATCACATTGCCGCTATCGGATTTCATGGAGCGACGAAGAAGGTGGACGGAGGTGAGATACCATCATACCTGCTTTCGATCGGCGGAGGGATGAATTCCGGCAAATATACTTTTGGTGGAACGCTCGGAAGAATACCGGCTCGTCACGCACCTGAGGCGGTAACGAGAATCATAAAGCGATACTTGTCAAACAGAACGGAGAGTGAAAATTTCTGGCAGTTTTGCGAACGAGTCGGGGTGCCGGCGTTTCGCGATGATATCAAAGACCTCGCGGACTTGCGTCCCGAGAAACTGACTAAGGATCTGTTTGTCGATCTCGGACAGGATAAACTTTTCGCGGCGGAGTCTGGCGAAGGGGAATGCGCAGCATGATTAGTAAAGAGCGGACTACCTTCGCCGGATCCGCCGGGCGGATCTATACTATTCGTCGTATGGAAAGAGAGGAAAGATTTTCAATCATCGACAGAATTGACAAAATGCCCTCGGTAAATCTTTCTCCGTCGCTCTGGTTCGAAATCAGTACATTGGCATCCGGAAATGGTGATGTCGCGCGAGCCTTTGCCGGTAGAAAAGAGTACGAGCACGTCTTTGCCGCGCTTCGCGCCGGTAAAATACTTTTGCGCCTCCAGCCACTATTAATAGTCGATGAAGATGAAGAGGCGGCTCTTGATGTTCCGGGCGAGGTGATCCTGAGAGACTTGAATGGAAAAAATATAGCGCTGATGCACCTTAGCGAGAAATTCAGGATTGACGCCGATTATTTGAAGCTGATCGTCGAAAAGAACGAGGACTCGGATACTCTCATTCATGAGTACCTCCGTTGCGGCTATGGTCTAGCTATCGCGGGTGACATAGAGTTAGTAAGTACGGAGAAGGAGGCAAGTTCGGCTGGCCAGATGACGGAGCCCGCTGAGGCAAGGAAGGGGAGTGTGGAATGAACCGGTTATATCCCATGTTTATGAAAATTTGCGGACAGCCTGTCCTCGTTGTGGGGGGAGGCAACGTCGGAGAGCAGAAAATAAGGAGCCTTCTTGAGTGCAGCGCGAGGGTTACCGTAATCTCTCCCACCGTCACTCCTTGGATTGAGGCCCGCTCGATTTCGTCAGAAGTTCTCCTGGAAAGGCGCGAGTATGCCGCCGGCGATGCGGCGGGCTACGTTCTAGTGATAGCGGCAACGAACGATCTTGCCGCGCAGAAGCAGATATATTCGGATGCCACTTCACTAAACATTCCTGTCAACGTCGCGGACGAACCTGAGCTCTGCACGTTCTATCTCGGATCTGTGTTTCAGAAAGGCAATTTGAAAGTCGCTGTGTCTACCAACGGACTCAGTCCGACGACGGGGAAAATTATCCGCGACAGGATCGCCAGGGAGTTTGGGATAAAATATCCTGAGCTCATAGACAGTGCCGGTAGGTTGCGATCGGGGATAAGAGAGGCGTTCCCGGATTACGAAACTAGAAAGATGGTACAGGAGCAATATGTCGCCAGTGAACTCCGACGAACTGAAAAATATGATGAAACTGGAGATGAGCATCAGGAAGTGAAGGTCGGCAACAGAATTCCTGAAAATGAAGAATTCAAGATCGAAGCGCGAGTCTCGGGTAAAGTGTTCCTCGTAGGAGCCGGGCCCGGAGATCCGGAGCTGATTTCGGTGAAAGGATTGCGGATACTGCGTTCGGCGGATGTCGTACTTTATGACGCGCTGGTTTGCGATGCGCTCCTCTCCGAAGCGTCGCATGACGCCGAAGTGCTCTACGTCGGAAAGAGGGCGGGATATTCATGCATGAAGCAGGAAGAGATTAACGGCATTCTCATTCGAAAGGCCCGCGAAGGGAAACGGGTCGTGAGGTTGAAGTGCGGTGATCCTTTTGTCTTTGGCCGGGGAGGAGAAGAATCAGATGTGCTTCAACGCGCGGGAATTGAAGTCGAGATCGTCCCCGGTATCACCGCGGGCACGGGTGTGCCTGCCTCAATAGGGATCCCTCTCACGCATCGCAAAAACGCATCGAGCGTTCTCTTTGTGACAGGACACGAGGCCCCGCTGAAGGGGCAAGAGCGCGTCGACTGGGCTTCGGCCGCCCACGCCGACACGATTGTTATCTATATGGGAACGAGAAACCTTCATCATATCTCAGAACAACTGACATCCCACGGCGTGCCCGACTTCAAACCTGCCGCGGTAATATTCGGCGGTACTACCGATAATGAGAAGGTGGTTACGGGCACACTGGGAAACATTTCGGACAGAGCGAGCGAGATCGAAACGGATCTCCCGGGACTTATTGTCATCGGTGAAACTGTCAAGTTTCTCTCTACCGGCATTGTTCGCCATACATCAACGCCCCAGGGCATCTCCGCACAAGAAAGGATATCTTATGTTGAGCAGCTATTTGTGTAGTGTGGATGGATGCGCCGGCGAGTGCGCGGCGCGCGGTCTTTGCTGGAAACATTACATGAGATTTCGTAGGTACGGGAATGTGTCGTTTCAAAAACGTCGCTACCGGAAATCGCCGAAGTGCCGCTACTGCGGTGTTAGAAACCCCGATGCTTTTTATCCGCAGTACAAGAGTATCTGCAAAGGGTGCAAGAAGCTGCGAGCAGTAAACAGGCAAAGGGCGGTGTTCGTTTCGCAAGTGGCGGCGGCCCATCATAAGGTGGAGGCGTGAGCATGCGTCGGTATCTGGATCGGACTGGAGAATCTCGTTTTGATCAGGAGTTCGCGGAATTAGGTGAATCTGGCAGAGATTCCATTCTCTCTCACATAGGCAATACACCGCTTGTCCGCATCAGGAGAGTCACAGAAGGAATCGATAGAGTCGCGGTTTTCGCGAAGGCTGAATGGTTCAATCCCGGAGGTTCCGTCAAGGATAGGGCCGCATTTGCCATGATCCGTGAGGCGGAACTGTCCGGCGCGCTCACCAGGGACAAAACAATAATCGACGCGACGAGCGGGAATACCGGTATTGCTTACGCCATGATAGGAAGCGCGCTTGGCTATCGTGTTGTTCTTGCTCTCCCTTCCAACGCGAGCACGGAAAGAAAGGCGGCGCTTCGCGCATACGGTGCGGAAGTAATCCTGACGGATCCACTTAGTGGTACAGATGGGGCCCAGCAACGCGTAAAGAAGATAGTCGCTGCGGAGCCCAGTAAATATTTCTATCCGGATCAATATAGCAATCCGGCCAACTGGCTTGCGCATTACAGGACGACAGGGCCCGAAATATGGGAGCAATCGGAACACAGCATCACGCACTTCGTGGCGGGGCTTGGGACGACCGGGACATTCATCGGTACATCGCGCCGATTAAAGGAGTTCAACCCTGACATACGCTGCGTGTCGTTTCAGCCCGACTCGCCTCTACACGGCCTGGAAGGTTTGAAACATCTCGGCACTTCTATAGTGCCGGGTATCTATGACGAATCTGTCGCGGACGAGGAGCTCACTATCTCCACGGAAGATGCCTATGAGATGGCCAGAAGGCTGGCCCGCGAAGAAGGGCTGTTCGTCGGTATATCGAGCGGGGCCGCGATGGCCGCCTCGCTGAAACTTGCCCGCGATATCGAATCGGGCCTCATTGTGACCGTCTTTGCGGACAGCGGTGCCCGCTACGGATCGGAGCTTTTCGAAGTTGATGGCCGTGAGCAAAGTACGAGGAATGCCGGCCTTGAGGATCAGAGGAATGACTGAATGGTGAGAATCTCTAAAGAACTGGCGAAGAACATCGAAGATCACGGAAGACAATGCTACCCGGAGGAATGTTGCGGGATAATGATTGGAAGAAGGGTCGGCGAACTCCGTATTGTTGGCGGCACGTTTGAATTGGACAACAGCCAGGAGGAAAACCGCAAGAGAAGGTTCTTTGTGACTCCGAAAGAGTATATGCGTGCCGAGAAAGTCGCTGCCGAAAATGGCATGGAACTCCTCGGCTTCTATCATTCTCACCCCGACCATCCTGCTATACCGTCAGAGTACGACAGGGAACACGCGCTTCCGTGGTTCACTTACATTGTGCTTGCGGTCGCAAAAGGAGAGCCTAAAGTGATGACCGCCTGGGAGCTTTCAGAATCGAGAGATAGGTTCCTGGAAAAACATCTATCGGTAGAGCAGAGTCTGTGAAGGCTCTCTGAAGTCGAGACTAACGTCGAACGGCATTGCGCTATTCGATTGAATTTTTCGTTTGCCACTACGTCGCAGGTTGGCATCGGTTTTCAGATATAAAAATGAGGAAAAATAAAATGGCAATTAAAGTGCTAATCCCTACTCCGCTTCGCCCTTTCACCGATAGAAGGGACACGATCGAAGTTGAAGGGACTACGGTCGGGGAGGTCCTGGAAAATCTAACTTCCGAGTTCAGTCAAATAAAGCAGCATCTCTATTCGGATGACGGTACTTTCAGGAGCTACGTGAACATTTACGTGAACGATGAAGACATAAGATACCTGGCCAGGGAAAAGACCGCAGTTAGCGAAAAGGACACAATAAGCATTATTCCTTCGATAGCCGGAGGGGTGGACGTGGATATGCCGGAGGTCGAGAGCGAAACACAACTTTCGAATGACGAGGTACTGCGTTACAGCAGGCACCTGATAATTCCCGAGGTCGGTATGGATGGGCAGAAGCGACTCAAAGCCGGCAGAGTGTTAATGATAGGAGCCGGCGGACTTGGCTCTCCTGTAGGCATGTATCTTGCCGCCGCTGGAGTAGGGAAGATAGGGATTGTCGATTTCGATGTGGTCGACAAGACAAATCTTCAGCGGCAAATTCTCCACTCGACGCAGGACATTGGCAGGGCTAAGCTCGATTCCGCGCGTGAGAAGCTCGAAGGTATTAACCCCAACATATCCATCGAGACGTACGAAACCAGGCTTTCGTCTGATAACGCGCTGGAGCTCTTCGCCGATTATGACGTTGTGGTGGACGGCACAGACAATTTCCCGACAAGGTATCTTGTCAACGACGCTTGCGTTCTCCTGGGGAAGCCGAACGTGTACGGTTCAATACTTCGGTTTGAAGGCCAGGTCAGCGTCTTTGATTCAAAGCGAGGCCCGTGTTACCGGTGTCTTTATCCGGCTCCACCTCCTCCGGGATTGGTGCCGAGCTGCGCTGAGGGCGGTGTGCTCGGAGTGCTTCCGGGAATTATCGGCACCCTACAAGCGCTCGAGGTCATTAAGCTCCTTCTAAACGAGGGGGACACTTTGATTGGAAGGCTTGTCCTGTTCGACGCCCTAAAGTTCAAATTCCGCGAGCTGAAGCTCAGAAAAAATCCCGAGTGTCCAATATGTGGTATCGACCCGACGATACATTCTTTGATAGACTACGAACAGTTCTGCGGGATAAGCGGAGGCGCCGTATCCGAACCGGCAATCGACGAGCGGACTGAGATAACAGTGGAACAGTTGAAAGCCCGTCTCGATAACGGACAGAAGCCGTTCATGTTGGACGTTCGGGAACCGCGCGAATACGAAATTGTTAATCTTGGTGCGCGCCTGATTCCTCTGTCGGAACTGCCGAAGAGGTTCAAAGAGCTCGATCCATCTGAAGAGATAGTGGTACACTGCAAGATGGGAGGGCGAAGCGCCAAGGCGGCTGCATTCCTGAGGCAACAGGGTTTCACGAACGTGAAGAATCTTGTCGGAGGAATCGACGCCTGGATTAACAAGATAAATCCGAACCTGCCTCGATATTAGAGTTAGCGAAGTTCAACGAAAGGATTGAGAAATGTCTCTATATGTAGTCCAACACAAGCATACCGATGCGACATGTCCTGCGAGAAACATGGAAATGGGGCCGATGTTACTGACGCATCTTTCCGAAGAAAACGCCGGAAGATTTGGCGTGACGATAAAATCAGAAGCCGTGGTAGACGGAGCCCACACGCTTTACCTGATCGTAGAAGCTGCCGACAAGCAGAAGGTGGAGAAATTCATGGAGCCATTCACGAGGGCAGGGAGCGTCGAAGTTATGCCTGCCTCTGTCTGTGAGGTTGTTGTCGAACGCGGATCGTGTTGACACGATAGTCCGTTAGCGGAGTCCGGGTTGGTGCGCGGATCCAATGCCGCGTAGCCCGGGCCGCTTGGTTCTTGAAGGGGGGTACCGGAATGTTGTTCCGGAGCGGATGCGCTCGGGAAAGGGGGTGCATCGTCAATTCTGAAAGACTGGGTGCGCCTCGTGCCACCACCGGAGTAGATTTCAAGTTTCGATCTATTTTCTCTCGCCCGCCTGCCGGGCGATGCACTCTTGTTCGCGTCGAGTAGCACAAAAAGTCGGCTGTGACCCTTGACAGCTGCACATCCCGGCACTATATTGAACACGTATTTGTATACAATTATGTATAACCATCATCGCCCTCATATATTACCCCTTTCGACTCCATTCGACGCGGCGGCCGAAGTATGCCTCCTGTGGCCGCGTGATCGTCGTGAGATGGGAACGGGCGAATCGGAGCCTTATTCCGGCGCTTGTTAGCGGCTTCCGCCGACGGTTGAAGGTACAGGCGTGATCGGTTGGAGTTTTGTGACTGAGATGGCGAAGCTGTATAGCGGATGTCCCTGAGTCGAAGAGCCGTTTAGGGAGGCGGCAAGTTGCTGGGATACCTCGTCGGCCTGTTCTTCCAAGAAGTGTATATTTATTGGGATACGCGAAGGTCGTAAATTGAATACGGCGCAGCGGCCGGCTCACCACCGCCGAAAGGCTGAAGGATTCCGAGGGCTCACGGTAGGCGGGCGGATGATCTATGAAACAAATCAGGTAAAGGAAAGATGAAGTCCCGAAGGGTTCGGCCCGCACCGGCGGAGCCGGCACGGAGAAAAACAAAAGAGACGGTTTTCCAGATGCTGAGAGCGGACGTGATCTCTCAGAAACTGAAAGCCGGCCAGGCGATCCGCGAGGATGAGCTTGCTCAAAGCTTCGGCATCAGCCGGACTCCCATCAGGGAGATTTTGAGAAAGCTTGAGCAGGAGGACCTTGTCAAAGTAATTCCCAATAGGGGCGTCTTTGTATCCGAGCTTACGCCAAAAGACATCGAAGAAGTGCTCGAGATTCGGACCGCGATCGAGACTGCCGCCGCCCGCTCGGCAGCAAGCAAAATGACAGAGCAGTACCTGATGGAATTGAAGGACATAAACAGGCAGCTTGATGTGGCTATCGAGCTTCAGGACAGCATAGTCTCATTCGAGGCGGACTCAAGACTTCACAACCTCATCCTCGTCGCGGCGGGGAACAGGAGGGCTCACAGGATTATAAACAACCTCATGGGACAGATCCACCGGATAAGGTTCATATCAGGGCATATGCCTGGAAGGATGGAGACTACCATAGGCGAGCATAAAGAAATTATCATGGCGCTTCTCAGTATGGACGCGGATAAAGCTGAGGAATCCATGCGAAGACACCTTGCCAGCACGAGAGAACTTCTGCTTCCCTCTTCCGACATGGACAAAAAATTTGAAGAGTTTGTCCGCAACTCGATTTCACTTTAAACAGGTATTCAGATGGACATACTTATTACAGAAAACATCGACGGCGAAGCGATAGGCCGTTTGGAAACCCAATTCAAGGTCTTGCGAGACGGCAATCTATGGAAAGAAAGAGATAAGCTTGCCGGGCAACTCGCGCAGGCTAAGGCTGTAATCGTCAGGAATCAGACGAAAGTCGATAGCCAGCTGATTGACGCGGCGAAATCGCTCGTCATCATAGGCAGGGCAGGCGTCGGTTACGACAATATCGACGTCAAGGCGGCCAGCAAAAGAGGCATCGTCGTAAGTTACGCGCCGAATGAAAACACGATCTCAACCGCCGAGCACGCGTTTGCGTTGATGCTCGGCCTGTATCGGAAGCTCCCGCGCGCTCACGTCTCTACAGCCGCCGGCGAGTGGGACAGATATAACATGGTCGGTCGCGAAATTTACGGGAAGACTCTCGGCATACTCGGTTTTGGTAAAGTGGGCGCCCGCGTCGCGATGCGCGCGAAGGCTTTTGGAATGAAGGTCATAGCGTACGACAAGTTCCTCGCGCCGCTCGACTTCACCGTGACGGAATCGGGCGCTGTGTTGATGTCCCTCGAAGATGTTTTGGCGAAGGCGGACATTATTTCCTGCCACCTTCCGCGTAATGAAGGCACTATCGGTCTTATGGATTATTCAAGGCTGAAACTAATGAAGCCCGATTCTGTTATTGTCAATACAGGGAGAGGCGAGGCAATAGTGGAAAAGGACCTGATACGCGCCCTGAAGGAAAACATCATCGCAGGGGCGGCTCTCGACGTCAGGGAGAAAGAACCGCCTGTCGAATCTGAATTGAACCGGATGAACAATGTCATATTGACACCACATGTCGCTGGCCTGACGGTCGAGGCTCAGGAAAAGGTCATAGATTCCGTCGCGGCCGATATTGCGCGCGTCCTTCACGGAGAAGCAGCTGTCAATTATGTGAATTTCCCGGTCCCAAATATAGGAGCATAAAATGGTACAAGCAGAGACGAAAACGGGCAAAACTCAGTTCGCCGGGAACGACGGAAAAGAGTTCAGGATGTACATCGGCGGAGAATGGGTCTCTTCCGGAAATTCTTTCGAAGTAAAGTCTCCCTTTGATGGATCGCTTGTCGGCCGTGTTCCGGTCGCCACCCCTGAGCAGGTAGACGCCGCGTTGAAGTCGGCAACCAAAGCGTTCGAGAGCTTTTCCAGAAGCACGCCATACGAGAGATATCTCGTGCTGAGCAAGACTGCAGATCTTATCAGGCAGCATACCGAAGACCTCGCGAGAACTATCACGTCTGAGAACAGCAAGGTGATAAGGGAGTCGAGGGGAGAAGTGGCGAGGGCGGCAGACACGTTTTTATTCGCCGCCGAGGAAGCGAAAAGAATTCACGGTGAGACGATTCCTTTGGATGCCGTACCTGCCGGAGCTGGCCGTGTATCATACACCATGCGTGAGCCTATCGGAGTGATAGCGGCAATCTCGCCATTCAACGCTCCTCTTAACCTTGTCGCACACAAAGTAGCGCCGGCGATTGCCGCGGGCAACACCGTTGTGCTTAAACCCGCATCGACGACGCCGATAATCGCGTTGAAGCTTGCTGAGATCATGGAAGAAGCTGGACTCCCTAAAGGTGTGTTGAATATCGTAACCGGCAGTTCCGCGGTGGGTGAACAGCTCGTGAAAGATCCGCGAGTAGTCCTGGTGTCTTTCACGGGAAGCCCGGAGGTTGGGAAGCACATCCGGGACGTGGCAGGCTTCAAGAGATTTACGCTCGAGCTTGGTTCCAATTCGGCGGTTATCGTGGACGACGCGTCGAGGCTCGACGAGGCGGTTACGAGATGTGTCCAGGGAGGTTTCGCGCATTCCGGCCAGGTTTGCATCTCGACGCAGAGGATACTCGTTCAGAAAGACATCGCCAAGGAATTTGTTCAGAAGCTTACGGCTGCCGTCGGAAAGCTGAAGGTTGGCAATCCTTTCGATGAGACCACCGACGTTTCCGCTCTCATCACGAAGAAAGATGTCGACCGTGTGATCTCATGGATCGAAGAAGCCAAGAAACAGGGAGCGAAGGTTGCCGCTGGAGGTAATCGCGAAGGCAATGCGGTCACTGCGACGGTCCTTACCGATGTCAAGCCTGAAATGAAGATTTTCAGCGACGAAGTGTTCGGCCCGCTCGTCGGGGTCACTGTCTACGACAAGTTCGACGAGGCCGTCGGGCTGGTGAACATGTCGCGCTTCGGGATAAACGCGGGCGTTTACACGAACGATCTCGGCAAGGCGATGAAAGCTACCCGTGAGATAAAAGCGGGCGCGGTACTGATAAATGACGTGCCGAGCTACAGAGTGGACCACATGCCGTACGGCGGGGTCAAGGAAAGCGGACTGGGCCGCGAAGGACTCAAGTACGCGATAGAAGAAATGACCGAATTGAAGCTTGTGATTTTCAAACTTTAAATCTCTCAAAGAGATGTCCGGTTTCTACTTTTACCGGAATTTGATGTCGTGTTGACCGATCATTCGGTCGGTTCGATTCAAACTTGAATGAGTTTCTAAGTCGTTTAGAATGTGAGGGATAAGCATTAAAGACGAAGTAAGAAAGCTGTCGGGGTTATCGCGGAGAGATTTTCTCCGCCTATGTTCTGTCGGCGCCGGTGGAGTCGCCGCTTTTTCCGTTCTTGGCAGCCGAGCTTTAGGAGCAGCCGTTGACCTCGGTCGTACTTCCGGTCCCTCCGCCCGCGTGTACAGGCTCGACGGGAACTGGCGCTTCGGAGGAAAGTTTGACGGCGCCGGCCTAGGGATGACGTTTAACGATGAGGACTACGCCAATGTGGTGCTCCCTCATTGTGTCACCAACCTCTCGTGGCAGAATTGGGAACCTGCCGATTGGGAGAAAGTTTGGATCTACCGCAGGCATTTTGATCTACCTGCGGAAGCAATGCGAGGCAGGATCTTTCTGAAATTCGATGGAGTGATGGTCGGAACCACACCGGTAATCAACGGCCACGCTCTTCCTCAGCATCTCGGGGGCTACCTACCATCAAAGTTCGAAATCACCGAATGGGTCAAGACCTCAGGGAATGTTCTTGCCGTGATCGTTGACTCACGGTGGAGCAATGTCCCGCCGGAAGGCTCGCCGAAAGGGCCCAGGCGAATCGATTACCTGGAGCCTGGGGGGATCACGCGCTCCGTTCACCTCGAAGTAGTCCCTGACGCTTTTATAAGCGACGTGTTTGCGAAGCCGGTTAAGATACTGGATTCGGACAGAAGGATCGACGTTACTTGCACGATTGATGCCGGCGGAATTGTCAAAGGACCGATGCAGCTTTCGGTAGAGCTTCGCGACGGGGACCGCGTCATCACGCACTCGCTGAAGACATTCAGAGTGGACAAGTCGGGGACGACCGAAATTGCGCTCACCCTTTCCGATCTTGGCAACGTGAAGCTCTGGCATGTGGACTCTCCGAAGCTTTATGACGTGGTGGCTACTCTTTCGGTCAACGGTGCTCCGGTACATGATTACGGCACGCGGACCGGACTTCGTGAAGCGAGGTTTGAGCTTGACGGGTTCTTCCTTAACGGAAAGAGACTCCAGATTTTCGGACTCGACAGGCACGAGCTGTTCCCGTACGTTGGATTCGCGATGCCGCAGCGAGTGATGCGCCGTGATGCCGAGCTGCTCAGGCATGAGTTCAACTGCAACATGGTACGCTGCTCTCATTATCCCCAGTCGGAAGCTTTCATGGACGCCTGCGATGAGCTCGGCCTCATGGCCTGGGAGGAGGTCCCAGGATGGGGATATCTCGGAAATGAAGCGTGGAAGGAACTTCTCATTCGTGACGTGAAAGAAATGGTCATCCGGGACCGGAATCATCCTTCGGTTATCATATGGGGTGTTCGTGTAAATGAATCGAGAAACGATCCCGCGCTTTACAAGCGAACTCGTGAAATCGCGTATTCGCTGGATGGCTCCCGGCAAACTTCCGGTACCATGACGTCCGGATCTAGAAAGACCTGGAAGACCGAATGGCACCAGGACGTTTTTGCTTTTGACGACTACCATGCCGCTGCCGAAGGGGGCGTAGGCATTGAGAAACCTGTTGAAGGTTATCCTTACCTGATCACCGAAGCCGTCGGCCAGTTTAATTATGCGCATCCGAAAGAAGGCTTCAACGTTACATATCGTCGGGCGGGCGACATTGGGATACAGGAGAGTCAGGCGATCTGGCACGCGCAGGCGCACAGCCGGGCGGGCAACGATCCACGGATCAGCGGCCTAATAGCGTGGTGCGCCTACGATTACGGTAGCCTGATGAATTCTTACCACAAAGTGAAATGTCCCGGCGTCGCGGATGTCTTTAGGATCCCCAAGCTGGGTGCCTCCTTCTACCAGACTCAGGGAGAGCCGGGAAAGCGTCCCGTCATATATCCCGATTTTTATTGGAGTTTCGGTCCGGATTCTCCGAAAGGACCGGGCAAGAACGCCGCGATATTTTCGAATTGCGAGAGGCTGGAACTCTATATAGATGGACGTCATCATTCCACGTTGCATCCCGACAATAAGAATTTTCCGAATCTCAGCCACGCGCCGTTCATTGCCGATCTCGAAATGGATGGGTCCGGCAATCCGACTCTTCGAATCGATGGCTACGTGAAAGGTAAGCTGGTACATTCGAGGTCCTTCTCGTCCGATGCGAGCCAGGACAAATTCGTCATCGAGGTCGATGACAAGGAATTGAAGGGCGACGGCATCGACGCGACCCGGATTGCTTTCAAAGTCGTGGACAAGTTCGGCGCACCCCGTCTTTATGGCGAAGGAGAAGTTGAGTTTAATATCACCGGCCCCGGCATAATTGTCGGCGACAATCCGTTCGATCTGAAGCAGAGCGGCGGAGTAGGCGCCGTTTGGGTCAAATCGGTCCCCGGCTCCGGCGGTTTCGTCAGGATTTCCGCGTCCCACTCTTCTCTCGGGAGAGTCTCCGCCGAAGTTCTGATTAGAAAAGTTCGGCCCGATCAAACGGAATTGTAGGCGCCGCGAAATAGTTCAAAAGATGAATCTAATTCAGCGAAAGGTTAGCTCGAGATGGAAAAATTGAAGGTTGCACTTGCGGGAACGTTCAGACCGATCTTTAAGGGCGACATGAAGTCAGTTCTTCGTCACAGCATAGATGTTCTCAAGAAAAAGAGTGTCGAGATGGGATTCGAGTTTATCCCCGTCGAGAAAGGGATGGAAACCCTCAGTGATGCCGAGGTGGTCGCGAAGGAACTCGAGGCGAAGAAAGCCGACCTTGTCATTATACAAAACTCGTCTTTCGCGGACGGAGACATGATTCTCCCGTTCTTCCACACTTCGCCGCGCCTGGCAGTCTGGGCGGTCGAAGAGACGACGGACAGCGGTCCTCTTCCGCTGAATTCATTCTGCGCGACCAACCTTTACGTCAGCATTGCTGGACGTTACAGCAACGGTTACGACAAGCCGGTGAAATGGCTTTACGGGAACGCCGACACGGAGATGTTCAACAAGCGTTTTGAGACGACCGTCAGGGCGTTGACGGCCATAAAGAATCTAAAGGGCGCCAAAATTCTTCAGATTGGAGAAACAGAGTTCGGCTACCACGACCTCAAGTACGATACAGCGAAGCTGAATAAGATTTTCGGAGTATCGGTGGAGAGGCTCGAGCTCGACGAATTCTACGGCGAGTACGAAGCCGCCATGAAGAACGGCGCGATCGACGCGAAGGTCTCGGATATCAAGAAGGAAAGCAGCGGTATTGTCGCGTCAGACGGTGACGTCAAGAAATCCGCAGGCGCTGAAGTGGCGTTCGAGAAGATCATAACGAAGCACAACGCTGCCGCCGTGAGCTTCAGATGCTGGCCCGATGTCCCGGGAAAAATCGGCCTCATGGTCTGTTCCACAATCGGCAGGCTGAATCAGGCTAACAGCGCGCTCGGTCCGGACAAGGTGGCGGCGACCGAAACCGACGTCCTTGGCGCGATATCGATGATGACATTGAAGTATCTCACGAAGCGTGAAGTGGTCCTCATGGACCTCTCCGGATGGGACATTAAGACTGATTCTATTTATATATGGCATTGCGGGAACATTCCGAAGAGCTGGTTCGACAAATCCGGCTTCAAGCTTTCCAACCATTTCAACCGCGACCAGATGGGAACCGTGCGCGAAGGGAAGATGAAGCCCGGCGAGCTGACAGCTCTCAGGTTCCTCGAGAGCGACGCGAGCGCATTCCTCGCCAACGGCAGCTTCTATGAGAGAGAGAAACCCATATACAAGGGCTGCAGCTCGTGGATGAACGACCTCAAGGTCAACGGTCAGCGGACGTCAAGCCAGGATTTCATGAACACGCTGCTGGTCAACGCGGTCCCGCACCACCTCGCTTACGTGGACGAAGACGTCACTACCGATGTCAATGAGTTCTGTTCGTGGCTCGGGATCGGTGTCATGAACCCGATTCCTTACAAGGATTACTTGCAGATACCGGAACCAATTGGACCGCAGTTTGTAAATCCTAAACACTAAGTTCTAAACTCTAAACAATTTCAGAAACCATAATGACATCCGGTAATCTGCTTGTAGCTCAGGGAGGCGGACCGACGGCGGTTTTCAATTTCAGCCTACTTGGAGTGGTGGAAGAAGCAAAGCGATTGAAGTCAAAAGGAATTGGGAAAATCATAGGCGCTCTCAGGAGCATCGACGGCCTTCTCGATGAAGAGTTGATAGATTTGGGAAAAGAAAGTCGGTCGAACCTGAGGCAGGTTGCGTTGAAGCCCGGCGCTGCCCTCGGGTCGTGCAGGAGAAAAATGGAGGAAGAAGACTACGGAAGAATCGTCGAAGTCTTCAAGAGATATGATGTCCGCTATTTTTTCTACATCGGCGGTAACGGGTCGATGTACACTGTGCACAAGGTGGATCAGCTGGCGCGCTCCGTCGGTTATGAGCTCAACGCGATCGGCATCCCGAAGACCATCGACAACGATCTGGCGTATACCGATCACTGCCCCGGATTCGGAAGCGCGGCAAGATATTTCGCCTCCGTGACAAGGGAGATCGGCCTCGACGTGGCGTCCCTCCCTCCGCCGATTTCAGTCATCGAGACTCTCGGGCGGAATACCGGATGGCTTGCCGCATCGGCAGCGCTCGCGAAAGAAAACGAGGGGGACGCTCCCAATCTCATCTATGTGCCGGAAAGAGTTTTCAGCCTGCCGGACTTTCTCTCCGACGTCTCCAATGTGTACGATAAATGGGGACGCGCGGTGATCGTCGTTAGCGAAGGTCTGAAAGACAAATCCGGCCAGTATTTGGGAGGAGTCAACGCGAAGGCATCCAGAGACGGGTTCGGAAGAAACCTGCCAGGCGGGGCGTCGTCGTTTCTCGCGGCGAAGATCGCAGAGCAATTGAAGTTGCGTGCCCGAAGTGAGAAGCCGGGACTCGCGGCGAGGACCGGCGTGGAGTACGTCTCCTCGGTAGACCGCAGGGAAGCTTACCTCGTCGGCCAGTCCGCGGTGCGCGCCGCCGTGAAGGGGAAGAGCGGCCTCATGATGACGCTCGAAAGAACCTCGGGAAATCGGTACAGCTGCAAAGTGGGCGAAGCCCCGCTTGAGAGAGTCGCGAAAGCAGAGAAATTCTTGCCCCCAGGTTTCATCAACAAGAGGGGCAATTACGTCACGGAGGCGTTCCTCCGTTATTGCCGTCCCATAGTGGGGGATTCGATCCGCAGTTTCCCAGATTTGTCCAAGTATCGACTCGCCTCTGCCGTATCGGGGAAATGAAGCGTCGGGATGAGAAGTGAAAGAAACGAATGTTTATATGCCTGAAAAGAGTGAAGATAGATTGAAGCCGGAAAATACGTCAGGGATTGAAAGTCAGATTTACGAAGGCGGTCTCGAATCGCACACGCTCTCCAACGGGAAAGGTATGAGCGTTACGATCATAAATTATGGAGCGGCGATCGCCAAGATCTTCGTGCCTGATCGTAATGGTAATATTGCCGATGTTGTTCTCGGGCACGATGACCCGACGGGATATGTCGGCGGCAGGTTCTATCTCGGAGCTACAGTGGGACGCTTCGCGAACAGGATCGCGTCCGGTCATTTTCTGCTCAAGGGAAAAGAGTATCAGGTCACGAAGAACAGGAATGGAAACCTTCTGCACGGAGGGAATTCAGGTTTCGACAAGAAACTCTGGAAAACAAAAATCCTGGCCGATGAAAATCCCGCGGTAGAATTGACGCTCTCAAGCCCGGATGGGGACGAGGGATTTCCCGGTAACCTCGATGTGAAAATTGTGTACACGGTGACGCAGGATAACGAACTGCGAGTCGAATACGCCGCCGAGACAGACAAGACGACCATCATCAACTTGACGAATCATGGTTACTTCAATCTAACGGGGTCCGCTGAAAACACGATATTGGACCACGTCCTGTCGATTAACGCGGACGCCTTCACTCCGACGGACGACGGCGGGCTTCCGACCGGTGAAATCGTAAATGTGTCCGGGACACCGATGGATTTCAGGAAACTGACGGTCGTCGGTGAACGTATCGAAGAGGATTATGGTCAACTGAATAACGGCAAAGGTTACGACAAAAATTTCGTCCTGAACCAGTATAACGGCAGAGTTCGGGAGGTCGCGGTCGTTTACGAACCGACCACCGGCAGGGTTATGGAGGTTTTGACAGATCAGCCGGGCCTGCAATTCTACACTGGCAACTATCTCGACGGAGCCATGAAGGGGAAGAACGGGATTTACTACAAGGAAAGGACCGGTCTCTGTCTCGAGTGCCAGCATTTTCCCGACTCACCTAACCACAAAAATTTCCCTTCTACAGTTCTCGACCCTGGTGATGTGTACGGACAAACGACGATATACAAGTTCGCTGTAGACTTGAACAAGAAGTGAGTATGAAAGTTAGAACAAACTAGTAATGGAGATGCGTTAACATGGGTTCCAAACCCGATCAATTTTTATTTAAAGTTGAAGATTTCTTTCCCAAGAAACTGTTTTACGAGATCACCGATGTCAGGGTGGACAGTCGGGAAGAGATAATTAAACAGGCGAAGAAAAGGAAACGCCGCGCGAAGCTCACCCGGGACGGCAAGCTGATAATTCTTGCCGCGGATCATCCGGGGAGAAGGGTGACGGCCCTACGTAATGACCCAATAGGCATGGGCGACAGGTTCGAATACCTAGGCCGTGTTCTGAGAGTCATAACTGACAGAGATTTCGACGGCGTGATGGCGACGACCGACATGGTAGAGGATATTATCATAGTCGATTACCTCTACCAGAAAAAGACAGGCAAGAGCTTCCTCGATGAGAAAGTGATCATCGGTTGCATGAACCGCGGAGGTCACGCTGGTTCGCTGTATGAAATGGAGGACGTGTTCACTTCTTACACGCCGGAGAGCCTGAAGGCGATGAACCTCGACGGCGGTAAGATGATGTACAGGCTCGATCCTACTGACCACGGCTCGCTGATAACGATACGCGAATGCGCGAATGCGATAACGGAACTGGGTCGTCTCGGTTTGTATTCGTTTCTGGAACCCGCCACGGTTGAAAGCCGGGAAAAGAAGTACGCCTTCAAGACCGATCTTGAAACCCTGGTAAGGGACGCAGGCGCGGCCGCGGCGCTCGGCGAAACGGCGCTATACACGTGGCTTAAGATTTCCTATAACGAAGATTTCGAACGAGTCGCGCGTTCTACCACTCTCCCGATCATGCTTCTCGGCGGGCCGGCGAAGGAATCCCCTGCCGAAACGATAAAATCGTTCGAGAAGGCGATGAAGTCCGCTCCCAATGTTCGAGGCGCGATGGTGGGCAGGAACGTTACATTCGTACAGGACGACGATCCTCGCGCCGTGGCGATGGGACTGTCCGCGATAATCCACGACGGGTATTCCGTCGATCGGGCCATGGAATATATTGGCAAAAAGAGAGGCGAAGATATGGATTTCTTCTCTGCTTGGTCCCGCTAATCAGGCTGCGCAAGAGATCTTACCTCAAACTTCCCTTCAGTCTCACAGCCTTCCAACTCAATAGAAAACTTAGATGAATGTGACGCCGTCGCTGGCGTTTACATTCCCGAATGAGAAAGGAATAGAAATGTTGATCAAAAGACTTACCGCTTTTGTTGTCCTCCTATTTGTAGCGGTCGTGCCTCAGATGGCACTCGGGCAATCGGATGGTAACATATCGGGAAAGGTCACCGACGTCAGTACCGGCGAGGCTCTTCCGGGTGCGACAGTTTACCTTAAAGGTACGAGCCTTGGCGCCTCCACCGGACTAAACGGTAACTACAAGATATTGAGCGTCCCCCCCGGTTCGTACACGATGCAAGTCAGCTACGTCGGTTACAAGGCGCGCCTGGTACCGATCAAGCTGACAGCCGGTGAACATCTCACTGAAGATGTGAAGCTGGAAGCCGTCGGCGTGCAGGGGAAGACTGTAGTGGTTACCGCGCAGGCGAGCGGACAGAATCAGGCGGTGAACGAGCAGCTTTCTTCAAAGAACATCGTAAACGTGGTTTCAGCGGCAAGAATAAAAGAACTCCCTGATCTGAACGCAGCTGAGTCCGTAGGGAGGCTCCCCGGGGTTTTCCTCGTGAGATCTTACGGTGAGGGATCCGAGGTATCCATTCGTGGAATGGAACCCAAGTATAACCGTGTCGAGATAGACGGTGTGCAAATGCCCTCCACGAGTTCTTCGGACAGATCTGTGGACATGAGTATGATATCGTCAGATATGCTTAGCGGCATTGAGTTGTTCAAGACCGTGACTCCAGATATGGACGCGGCAGTCATCGGCGGTACGGTCAACTTCCAAATCAGGGAAGCATCTGCGACTCCGACAGGTGCTCCGAAGATCGAACTTTCCGCGCAGGGCGGCTATGATAATTTACAGGGGACTTACAATGACTATGTTTTTTCCGGGACGGTCGAGAAGAGATTCTTCGATAATAAATTGGGCGTGCTCGCTCAGGCAATAGTATCGCGTCGCAATCTCACCGCGGATATCTTTGGTGGAAGTTACGGCCTTTTGAAACAGAACACGTATGCTAATCCCGGGCCCGTAGTCCTGAACGGCATAAATCTCCAATACAAGCCGACGGAGAAACAGCTTTACAACGGGACTTTTGTATTGGATTATGAATGGACGGGCGGCAAGGTGGATTTCTTCAATGTGCTGAGCCGCAGCACTCAGGCGACTGAAACCTTCAGCCAAAATTACAGCATACAAAACGGAGGCATCTCATACGGTGCTTCCAATTTTACACCGATCGAGAATTTCATAACGAATATTTTGGACCTACACCAGAAGGTGCTTTCTTTCAATATGGATGCGAGAATCTCTCATGCTTAAAATGAGAATATTAATCCGGGTTACTGGAGCGTCGGGTTCAGCCAAACTGTCGGAAACATCAGTGGTGTGAACAACAGGCTGAGTCCGGTTGTAATCGCTCAGCAAGCGGCGACGCACGCCATCTTCGACAGTACATACTTGGATGGGATAAGTACGAACAGCAGTTTTACAAGGCAGAGGAACATCGGGGCTTCGCTGGATTTCACGAGGAATTTCAATCTTTCCAACCAAATTACGACGATACTTAAGTTTGGTGGAATGTACAGAGGAACTTATCGTTCCTATGATTACGCCGATGGGGGTGGGACTCTTCTTTACCCTGGTGATGCAGGAGCACGTGCGGCCGTGGTCAAGGCCATGCCATGGATGACGCAGCCTCCATACAACATAGATACTTCGGGGTTTGCGCAATTCCCATTTTCAATGTTTTTCGATCGTTCAAATAGCTTTCACACCTTTCTGGGCGGCAATTACGGAATGCTGGGATACCCTACCAATCTCGGGGTGTTGAATCAGCTTATCAACACGGTGATTGCTTCACAGGAAGGCCAGAGAGCAGTAACCTCAGGGGCGTACTACCCAGATACTTACGGGCCCGTCGCCAATCATTACGCGGGCTACGAATACAGGAGCGCTGCGTACATAATGGCCACGATAAATCTGGGTCACGACTTGTCTCTGATTCCAGGAGTTCGATACCAGGGACTAAAGACGGTTTATACCGCCGCATACATTCCTGCCACCTTCATCGGCAACACGTATCCATTTCCATATCCGAAACAGGATTATGTCGACACCACCGTGACAGAATATCATGGATACTGGCTCCCGGACGTGAGTCTTAGGTACCAGCCTTTCTCATGGGCAGACATCAGGTTGTCATATACGAATACTCTATCTTATCCCGACTTCGGTTACATCATACCAAAGATTCAGGTTGGTCTGAACACCGTCAGCTGGAACAATTACATGTTGAAGCCTGCGCGCTCTCAGAACTACGACATTGCGCTTTCTATTTATGATAACAGCATCGGACTGATCTCTATCGATCCGTTCCTGAAGAGGATAACCGACGTAATATTTCCGACTGGCGGATTCGGCATCACGAATCCATCTCTTTATCCTCCGATCCCGGCTTACACCATAGGTTACGAGCTCACAAGCACACAAATCAACAATCCTACGCCGGTCAACCTCTGGGGAATTGAAGCTGAATGGCAAACCCACTTTTGGTATTTGCCGTCCGTCTTGAGCGGTCTGGTGATGACCGTAAACTACACACACATTTTCTCCCAGGCGGAATATCCGTTTACGATTGTCTACCAGGGATCCTTCCCGAACTTCACAAAAACATATGTCGATACGTCCTTTACCTCAAGGATGTATGATCAACCTTCGGACCTGGCGAATCTTTCCGTCGGGTATGATTACAAAGGTTTCTCCGCCAGAGTATCTATGATATATCAGTCGGACGTTTTTAGCGGCAACAACTGGTTTGCGGAGCTTCGCCAAACAAAATCCACCTATGTGCGCTGGGATTTTTCCGCGAAGCAGAATCTTCCGTGGCGGGGAGTCGAGGCATACCTCGACATTTTGAACCTTAACGGCGAGCCGGATATTACAGTGGTGGAAGGAAATGGCTACCCGACAAGTGATCAGTCTTACGGTTTGACAGCTGATGTCGGATTGCGCTGGAGTTTCTGAGCTTCGCTGTGAGCCCCGATAACATCAGACAACCAGTTGCGTAAAGGTAAGCCACCCTCTGACCGGCGGATGAAAAAAGCGTAGAGCTGCCGGTCTCGAGGTAAGAATCCACTTGTGAGGCATTTCCAATCTCTAAGGAGGTGATCAGTTCAGATTGCTCAATACATTTTCCTTTTCAAACGATCCATGTCTACCTCATTATAAGGGGTGATCGCACCGTCTTTTTTTTTCACAATCCACTTACAAAAGGGAGAAATAATATGAAGGCACCAATTACTGCGCTGCTCGCAATTCTGGCGGCAGGATTTTTTGCAGCGCCGGGCCGTGTGTTCGCCCAAGCGCCCGATACGGTCGTCGTGTACGCAAACGCTCCTGGCTCGGCCAGTGGCGGGCCGACAATCGACCAGTTCATAATGGGCGATACTACGGCTACAGGCCAGCGAGTTAATCCCAACCGCGTGTATCTGCTCCAGCAGACCTCTGCCGTTGACACACCCTATTACTATACAGATCCGATTTATCCCAAGAATTTTAATCTCACGATAATCGGGAGAAGAAATCCCATCACTGGAATGCCGCCGCTCATTGAGCCTTTTCCACGGCAGAATAACACGTATCCTGGGAGTTTCATTTCAGCGAGCGGAGTGGATTCGATCACGCTTAAGAAGCTGTACTTCCTCGGACAGCTTTATGATTCCGTTCAGGCCACCGGAACGCTTATTCAGATCAACGGTGACAGCAATGAAGTGAAGCTGGACCACATAGTGCTTGATAATTCAGCAGGCACATTTGTAAACTTCGCCTCGACAGCTAACCACAGCAATCTTTTTGCGACCAGCTGCGAAATGAGAAATGTGTCGAATCAGTTCTGGCGTTCCGGTAACATGACCTGGGCGATCGGCGGAGTTCCCATCGACACCATGCTGATCCAGAATTGCACTTTCTTTGCACTCGGCCGCAACATTCTCGGTAGTCCAGGTTACATCGGTCATTTGATTCTGGATCACAATACGGTATTCTTCAGCAGCGACAATCTTATCCTGGCATCCCGCCTTGTCAATGCGACCATCACCAACAACATCTTTTATGGAGCCTGCGCCCACGGCGCCGACTCTGCCTTCATTGCGACCGGTAACACCAACGACGAACACGAGCCGTACGGATTGATCACGATTGACTCCCTGAAAACCGTTGGTACAACTTACGGCATAACTGAAGCTGATAGAAATATAGTGGTGAGAAATAACGACTATTTCTGGCCCGACACGCTGGTCAATTTCTGGAAATCGATCAACGATACCGCTACCGGCTGGTACATTGCTCCGCCGGAATGGATGAACCCGCACACGGCGTATGAGTTCTCGGACAAAACAGACTGGCCCGGTCTGGTCGCGGCCAATAATGACAGCGCCGATCCAGGGTTCCCGGCTGCTCTTGTGGCATCGACTGCAGATAGCTTGATAGAGTTTGAAACGAAGGTAGGTTGGAATACTCCGTGGGGAGGCATAGGAACTGCGGGAGCGCTCCGCTGGTGGCAGTTGTGGACCAACCCGTACCCATCCGGTCTCTGGAATCAGTTCCCGAAGCACTGGGGAGGATGGAGCCAGGGCTACCCCGTTCCTGAGAATCTTGCTTACACGAATGATTCGCTCCAGACGGGAGGCGTAGGCAACTACGCGATGGGTGACCTTAACTGGTACCCTTCGCAGATGAAGGCATGGGAAGCCGGCCAGACTGTGAACGCAGTCAAACAGACAAAACCGGAGGTCCCTTCAGAATTCAGCTTGAGCCAGAACTATCCTAACCCGTTCAACCCGACGACCGAGGTCAAAGTCAGCCTTGCTAACGCGGGCGTAATGAGCCTCACTGTCTATAACGTCCTCGGACAGGTCGTCTCTGTCGTCGCGCAGGGTTACAAACCCGCGGGCGCTTACACTTACAACATTAACATGGACAGATTTGCCAGCGGAGTATACTTCTATTCTCTCCGCGAGGGTGCGAACGTCATAACCAAGAAAATGCTTCTCCTTAAGTAATGGATCCATCTCCATTACAGGAGCGGGGCTGTCCGCCGCCAAGCGGGCAGCCCCGTATATTTTTTTCTTCAGATAATTTTCGCCATAAGCTTCACTGTCATGTACGGAAACAAACCTTTCACTGTCGCTAACTGGTTGCTATTTCACTCGAATCCCTTCACGGCAAAAATCATTTCAGAAGGTTGAACATTCTTATGCGGTCTGTATGCAGGATAAGCCCGATCCAAATCGGGAAATATTTGTTCGTCTTTATATTGATGTTCGCAGCAAGTTCACGGGCGCAATCACCTGTCTCATTGACGATCGACACGACGGCGCCGAATATCACCATACCATCGGACTTCTCAGGATTGAGTATAGAAACCGGAAGCCTTCGATACGGTAACGCGGGAGTCGCCGGTAATTGGATGGACGATTCCACTCAATGGCCCCAGGCACTTCATGGGCAGATGATCACTCTCTTTAATAATCTTGGGATCAGGAACGTTCGAGTCGGCGGAGGTTCGGTGGACGTTAACAATGTGGTCCCTACTAATTCAGATATAGACGCGTTCTTCCGTTTCGCGAAGGCCACAAATCTGAGTGTCATTTACTCGCTCAGGCTATTGAACGGAAGCATAACACAGGATACCGATATAGCGAAATATGTCTGGTCGAATTATCATCAGTATGTAAAGAATTTTGCCATAGGCAATGAACCCGATTTTCATTCGTACCATTCGTATCCCGGTCATATTGTGGACTCGACGATATACGAGACCGACCCTGGTGTTGCGGGCTCAGCGTTTCCTTCTTATCTAGCGAGGTGGGAGACGTTTGCTGCCGCAGTTAAGACCGCAGTCCCAGGCGCGAAATTTGGAGGTCCGGACTCAGGGAGCAACTATCCAATAGCGGGCGGGGCATACACATATTTTAATGGCCTTCCTTGGACGGTCCAGTTCGCGGACAGCACATTAAGTCTTGGAGATGTCACGGGGATTTATTTCCATGATTATGTCGGCCAGGGAGCCGGAGGCACGCCACAATCAATGGCCGATGCCATGCTTTCCGCGACGTGGGACACCACTTACTATCAGGGGCTTTATGAGGCGACCTGCGTCCCGGTGCTGAAGGACGGCCTGGGCTACCGCTTGACGGAGTCGAACAGTTTCAGCGGTGGACTTACCGGAGGGAGCACGAGCTTTGCGACCGCGTTGTATTCACTAGACTACATGCACTGGTGGGCCGAGCACGACGCGTCGGGCGTCAATTTTCACAACAAGCAGTGGGTTCTCAACGATACCATATATATGGATTCGTACGGCAATTACCATATTAACCCGATGGGATATGGGATCGCTGCATTCAACATAGGCGGTCACGGAAGGGTTGACGCCGTTTCGGTAGCCAATCCTGATAACGTCGATCTGACCGCGTATGCCGTTCAAGACAGCAGCAACAACCTATACGTTACAATAGTCAACAAGGAACATGCGACAACAAGACCGTTTGCACCGGCCCCCCAGAATGCCATCGTGAGCATCTCGGCAAACGGCTTTCCGGATACGGCATCAGTAATGTATCTCTCCGCGCCGGAAAGAAGCGTCTTGGCGCAATCCGGCATGACTCTCGGTTTTGAGCCCATCAAGAACGACAGGCCCTTTGTCGGGAAATGGTCGCCTATCGATAGCGTGGAATCGGGACATTACGTTGTGCGAGTGCCAATGACTACGGCTGCGATCGTTAGGATCGGAGGCCCGTTCGTAAGCGTTAAGCCCCCCGTCACGATAGGTCCCAATGGAGTCAGCGGCGTGCCTCGCATGGCGACTCTTAAGTGGGCTTCGGCACCGGCCGCGACAGGCTACCATGTGGAGATATCCTCCGACAGCACGTTTGGTTCACTGGTATTCGATACAACCACAACCGCCGCGCAGGATACGTCGATTCAACTTTCGACGCCATTGAGCGCCACCACGGAATACTACTGGCGCGTTCTCGCAATGGACACGCTTTTCACGAGTTCATATTCAACAGCCGATTCGTTCACGACAGGCGCCGGGTTATTGTCCGTGCATCAGCCAATCGGGGTGCCTGAAAAATTCGCTCTCGCACAGAACTATCCGAATCCATTCAATCCTTCGACTGAGATCGATATCAGTCTCGACCATTCCGGCAACATGAGTCTTGAGATATATAATGTCCTCGGGCAACTGGTCGACGTCGTAGCAGATGGATTCAAGCCTGCGGGTCAGTACGCTTTCAGCGTGAACATGGACCAGTT
>JAJYRM010000139.1 GCA_021794075.1 Bacteroidota bacterium
TTCTGATTCACTGACCTCTGTCTTCTGACATCTGCCCTCCGACCTCCGACACACTGGACTTACTTAGCTGTGACCTTCGATTTCTCCACCTCCTCTTCAATCCACGGATACGTCTTCTTTAGCCCCTTGATCAGTTTTGTCAACATTGCCAGCGGTTGACAGAAATCAGATGTCAACCCTCAGAAGTCAGCCTGTTAAATACTGAAATGGTTATCCTGACTGTCCCAACTTTTCACGGATCCAACCGGGATCACGGCGGCAATCCAAGATCGCATTGATTGAAACCGTATCAGATTTTTTCGAATAATATATTGCGTAAGGAAAACGTTTTGACAAAAGTCGATGGTAGCCAAAGACTTTCGGATGTATGCCAGCATACAGTTTTAACGAGTCGATATCTGAAAACACGGATTCCATGAAGTAACTTCCTAATCCCTCCACTTGAGTTTCGTAAAATGTAGAACCATCAGAAAGATCCTCAATCGCGGAAGGAAGTATCCGCAGTTTCATACGAAACGCTTGTGGAGTTCTTTCTTAGCTAATTCCCAATCCACGTACTTTTCCTCTCCAGATTCGACTCTTTTCTTTCTCGCCTTCAGAACGTCTTTGTGCCAGTTTGGCGAGACGAATTCTTCTTCACGCCTGGTCAAATCGATCCATAACGCTTCCATCATTCGAAGCTTCTCTTCTTTGGTCATCTCTTCAATGGATAATGTCATTTGGCTCCTCCACGTCAATTATTCTACATCCTTTCTGAATAAGATTCACATCGTGAATTTACAGGATGCGCTTTATGACTTCAAGTTCACTTTCAGCTTCTAGGTTCGAGCAGGCCTTTTCTTTGGTTTTTTGCCATCTGACTTCCGGTTCGAGTCTACTCTCCACGAAGTCGTAGATCCGCGCTTCGCGGGGATTTCTGACCTCTGATCTCTACTTCGCTTCCATCCTCACCGACTTCCGCGCTCTGACCTCTGATCTCTGACCTCCGCCCTCTGACTTCTGATCTCTGACGTCCGACTTCTGACTTCTGATCTCTGTCCTCTGATCCCCGACCTCTGACCTCTGTCTTCCGACCTCCGCCCTCTGCCCTCTGACTTCCGACTTCTGACCTCTGCCCTCCGACCTCTGACTTCTGACCTCTGCCCTCTGACCTCTGACTTCTGATCTCTGACCTGCCGACCTCTGACTTCCGACTTCTGACTTCTGTCTTCTGACTTCTGATTCACTGACCTCCGCCCTCTGACTTCTGCCCTCCGACCCCTTCCCCCTAAAACGACAAAAGCGGCTCATCGCCGCCATTCATTTCACCGTACTCATATCTCTCCAATTTAGCTTTCCCCTTTGCCCATCGATTCTTTCCTCCGACTTCCGACCTCTGCCCTCTGCCCTCTGCCCTCCGACCTCTGACTTCTGACCTCTGACCTCCGACTTCTGATTCCCCGACCTCCGCCCTCTGACTTCTGATCTCTGACCTCTGTCTTCTGACTTCCGACCTCTGTCTTCCGACCTCTGCCCTCTGCCCTCTGACTTCTGACCTCTGCCCTCTGACTTCTGACCTCTGCCCTCTGACTTCTGACCTCTGTCTTCTGACCTCTGTCTTCTGACCTCTGACTTCTGACCTCTGTCTTCCGACCTCTGACCTCTGACTTCTGACCTCCGACCTCTGACTTCTGATCTCTGACCTCTGTTCCCCGATCTCCGACTTCTGACCTCTGACTTCTGACCTCTGCCCTCTGACCTCTGTCTTCCGACCTCTGACCTCTGCCTTCCGACCTCCGACTTCCGACCTCTGCCCTCTGACTTCCGACTTCTGCCCTCTGCCCTCTGACCTCTGTCTTCCGACCTCCGACCTCTGTCTTCCGACCTCTGTCTTCCGACCTCCGCCCTCTGACTTCTGACCTCTGACCTCTGACCTGCCGACCTCTGACTTCTGACTTCTGACCTCTGACTTCTGTCTTCTGACTTCTGTTCTCTGACCTCTGTCTTCTGACCTCCGACCTCTGATCTCTGTTCTCTCACTTCCGACCGAGTTTACCCCGCGCCTCGCGGGGGACTTTGCGAAGAGAAAACAAGGATGAAACTGTTTCGGCTATTCCGGGCTTGGTACTCCCCTTTGCTTTCACTTTTTCCCGAACAGCTTCTCCATTACTTCTTCTCTGGTTGCCTTTGAGTGGGCGGCGACATCACGGATAATGGAGTTTAAAGTACCAAGCTTGACCGCAGAATGACTCGGGATAGTTATATGATGTTCCCCAAAGTCTGTTGTTGTCAAACGGATGTGGCTGCCGCTCTGCCTGGTCTTCCTGTATCCGAAGACAGCAAGCAGCTCTGCCAGCCTTTCCCCTGAAATGTCACTTGGAAGTTTCAAAGAGAAATTATTTCTTCTCTGACAAAGTGGAGCCTAATCACCTTTGGTTCATCGCCGGGATCGAAGTGACATCGAACCGCATCCTTGACATTATTCTCAAGTTCTGCCAGAGTTTCTCCATCGGTAAAGACGGACTCACCAAGGGCGCGCGCAGTGTAGCCGCCCTCCGGCGCGTCTTCAACTACAAAAATCAACTCATTCACATTCTCACCTGCTGTACTTCATCTGCAATTTGTTTAACTACGATTACTTTTGCAAGTTGTCCCTGTTGGCCGTCGGTGTGTTTGCTGCGATGCGTGATCTTGCGCCCTTATTTATCATAAGAAGATGAAGCGACTCTCATCTCAGCCTCTGCATCATGTTGTGCCCTCGGTTCCAACTCATCATCCGATCAATGTACTCCGTCCTCTGACTTTTGATCCCTGAATTTCCTGACATCGAACTATCTTGAAATGCGGTTCTTTCTCACCTTCTCATCTTCCGAGCATGATTTACACGATTAACTTGATAACCACGATTTTATGGCTCTTTACTCAATGACTTCTCACTTGCTAACCTCAGCCTTCTGACCTCTGTCTTCCGACTTCTGACCTCTGACTTGCTGACCTCTGACGTCCGACCTCCGACTTCTGACCTCCGACCCCCGCCCTCTGCCCTCTGACTTCTGCCCTCCGACCTCTGCCCTCCGACCTCTGACTTCTGACCTCTGCCCTTCACTTCCGCCCTTCCTCTTCCGATCGCCGGATTCATTTCCTGCCGGCAAATTCGTCATAAGTCAAACCTACGTCTCTTAAGATCTACGAAAGTGTCCCCTTTGCAACATCTTTTCCTTAGTGCATAGGAACTGTCGTCCACCTCCCATCGGATGACGAAGTACGACGTGACTTCCGCTTTGTCTGATCCTGACAAATCCCATCGCTTCGAGTATTCGTATGAGTTCAGCAGGCTTAACAGGAGAAAGCTTAGACACTGACTTCTACTTCATCGATGAGCACTTCTATAGGTATCGGCTCGCCCAGGGATTTGCGGGCTTCGATGTGAAGATGTATGGCGTCTTTAATATTCGTAAGGGCTTCGTCGACACTATCGCCCTGGGAATAACAGCCTTTCAAGGCAGGAACAGAAACCACATAGACACCGTCTTCGTCCTGTTCTACTACAACCCTGAACTTATAAGTCCTCATAGACCACCTCAGATCCTGATATACACTTACTAAGTTTAAGAAAAGGGAGACGAAGCCGACAGAGCGGGCTTACTGGACATGAATATGAAAAGCGCTGGCTACAGGGAGGCCTGCGGACCGGCAGACATCCTCGCCTTTTCCGGTGGCCGCTCAAAGCCCTCGGAGATATTTGATGGGACCGAAAGAGCTGACATCGTCACCTGGTCTTTCAGCCCAAAGTCCCGGCAATTCTCGAACGATTCGTAAACCTCCGCCCTCCGACCTCTGTCTTCTGACTTCTGTCTTCCGACCTCCGCCCTCTGACTTCTGTCTTCCGACCTCTGTCTTCCGACCTCTGCCCTCTGACTTCTGGCCTCCGACTTCCGACTTCTGATCTCTGTCTTCCGACCTCTGATTCACTGACCTCTGCCCTCCGACCTCTGACTTCTGACTTCTGATCTCTGTCTTCCGACCTCTGACCTCCGCCCTCCGACCTCTGTCTTCCGACCTCCGACCTCTGACTTCCGACCTCTGCCCTCCGCCCTCTGCCCTCTGACTTCCGATCTCTGACACAGTGCACCTACTTAGCGGCAACCTTAGCTTTTTCCACTTGTTCTTTAATCCATGGATACGTCTTCCTAATTCCGTCTATGAGCTTCATGGAAGGAGCCCATCCCATCTTTTCTCCGAAGAGGCGATTGTCGGAGTTTCTTCCTCGCACACCAAGCGGACCTGGGATGTGTTTGATTTTCAGTTTCTTTCCGGCCACTTCCATGACCATCTCGGCAAGCTGGTTGATGGTAACCATTTCTTCCGAACCTATGTTCACAGGCTCCGAAAAATTTGAATCCATGAGACGCCTCACGGCTTCGAGGCATTCGTCGACATACATGAAGGACCTTGTCTGCTTTCCGTCGCCCCACATTTCAATTTCACCGCCATCGGGAGTCTCGGCGACTTTCCTGCAAAAAGCGGCGGGCGACTTCTCTCGGCCGCCAGTCCACGTACCAAGCGGGCCAAAAATGTTATGGAATCTCGCGATCCTGACGTTGAGACCATAGTTTTTCTTGAAGGCCAGATAGACGTGCTCGCTGAAGAGCTTCTCCCAGCCGTATTCGCTGTCCGGTGCTGCCGGATAGGCTGAATCTTCAGACAGCTTGGGATTGTCGGGATCTTCCTGGTTATATGCGGGGTACATACAGGCGGAGGAAGAATAGAAAATCTTTTTCACTCCGGCCCTCGTGGCTGCGTAAGCCATATTCTTGTTTATCATGCCCGAGTCGTAGATGGTTTCAACTTCGATCTCGGATGATAAATCACTTCACATCGCTGCGGTACCTGCCGCGAGCGGTCGAATGCCCCCTCTTGCGCGCGGCTCTTTGAGCAACCTCAACCAATGAGTGCAGTGCTTCGTTGACGGCACTAGAGTTGGGAAATACCGCAGTCACGTCAGGATCTATTATAACGATGTTGGAATTGGCCACGACACGTTCGTAATACTTTCCGCGCTCCAACCCGCGAAAGTCAGATCGTGTATATTCTTTCCGGAGATCATCGGATATGGACTTAACCCTCTTCATAAATTTTCCTTTCATGCCGTGTTGCAGCACGTGCGCTAATAATTCGTATTGTGTCACCACGCTCAGTGTGCGCCACGACCAAAAGCCGACCCGATGAAGAGATTCCAAAGGTGATCATTCTTTCCTCACCTAAAGAATGATCCGGGTCAGCACCGGTCGCTGCCAAAGGGTCATAGAAGACGCTGGACGCTTCCTCGAACGAGATCCTGTGCTTACGCAAATTCCTCTTGGCTTTGGCAGGATCCCATTCAAAACGCATGATGCAGTCAGATTCCTCAACTCATAGTACAAAAATAATGACGTAATGACAATATCTGTGTTAAGTATCAACAACAGCAGGCGACTGGCGATGACTTCTCAGAGTTCAGGGATCACCACGCACGCTGCCGTCCTGCTCTGTCTTCTGATTTCCTACTTTTGACTTCTGTGCTCCGTCTTCCGACCTCTGTCTTCTGTCTTCTGACTTCTGACTTCCGACTTCTGACTTCCGACTTCCGACCTCTGTCTTCTGACTTCTGACCTCCGACCTCTGTCTTCTGCCCTCTGATTCACTGACTTCTGTCTTCTGACTTCCGACCTCTGTCTTCCGACCTCTGCCCTCCGACCTCTGTCTTCTGACTTCCGACCTCTGTCTTCCGACCTCCGCCCTCTGACTTCTGACCTCCGCCCTCTGACCTCTGACCTCTGACTTCTGACCTCCGACCTCTGACTTCCGCCCTCTGACTTCTGACTTCTGATCTCTGTCTTCTGATCCCCGACCTCTGTCTTCTGACCTCTGATTCACTGACCTCCGCCTTCTGCGATATTCGATGGAATCGAAACTGCGGCTCTCCGCATTTGATCGGCAAGTGCATATAGCTCACTTCGTGGAAACTTGTCTGTCAAAGCATAAACTTCCTTCACCAGCCCTACCGATTTCTTCCACACTTCCAGATTCTTATGGGGCTTTTTCAACACTTCACTCTTTACTCCCCACTCCCCACTCCTCACTCTTCACTTCTGACTCCTCACTTGCCGCGCTTCGCGGCTAATACGCCTTCGGATCCCCCCTCACCGTCTGCCATATCGTCATCAGTATAATTCGCAAATCTAGTCCGAACGACCAGTTCTCAACCAACATGTAAGCGCCGAGGACTTGAATCAGCGGCTTGAGACACCGCGAAACAGATTAAGCAATGCATGTGGAAAAGCCAAAGCAGATACCGCGTCAATTGAAAGGCAAGGAAGTCGAGAAATCGTAGTAGAATGTCAATAGGAAAGAGATTCGATCTTGCAAAACACCCTGCAAGTAGTCGGCATTTCGAACATTGGTATAGATTAGACTAAGAGAACCGTAGAGATAGCTTTTGGGCTGGAACATTACGTCCACTTTGAAGAGATTCGTTTTCCGAATGACTCCATACGGGAAGGGTTCATGATAACCAGTCTGAATGGTGATCGCGGGATCAGTGAGCCAAGGCATCGTGTAGGGGCTATAAATATTGCTGCTGCCGTGCTCAAGATGCATCGCTTCAAAGGACAGCTTCCAGTCGTAAGTTATCCACTGGGAAATGTCAAAATCCAGGTTCCAAAAGTCATCACCGAACGGGTTTGCTACAGGGTAATTATCCAATAACAGCTTCTGGAAACTTTGCCAGTTGTATTCGTTGTAAACACGGTTCCCCGCCATCATGTACTGAACGCTTGCGTCCGTCCCGCTAATTCCAAAGCATTCAAGAACATTTGCGGAACGCGCTCCTATCTGTGCCGCGTACAAGTTGGGCTTCAAATCGCCTTTGGTCTTGTGGTCAACCTGCCAATCATCAATCATCAAGTTTCCGTAAGTGTTGATATTTCTCGGCCAGAATAAGCTAAAATCCACTCCAAGGAAACTATTGGTTGAGCTGGACAGGTGATCATTTGCGGAGACCTCATAGTTCAAACGCATCGGATCGATGTTAACAAACCCAATCGGAGCATTAGGTCCACCAAACAGTGCAGCCTGAAAAGCACCGAGGAACAGCTTGTTCGCGATATCGAATTCAAATCTGGAACCCGTGAGATACCGATTTGCAATAGGGTCAGGCAGTCCAAATGTCGGGGTGGGGCCATAAGGAAAATAATTGGTCGTGTCCGGAGTGAACTCTGGCATCTGGTTCAGCTGCGCAACAAACCAGTTGAACTTCACCGTATGTGTCTTAACGAAGAGTGAAGCCATGTCGAATGCCCCAGCCGTCGGCGACACTAGGACCTCTCCGTTGTCGCCGTACCCCCACGACAGGTAGTCGCGTCCGAATGTGAAGTCAAGGTACCTGTTCGAATATTCTATGTAAGCCTGTTGGGCGAGCGCATCCAGGCCGAACTTAGTCGAGCCGGAGTAAAGCGTGTCGTCCTTCAACGTCTGGTTTATGGTACCGTCGGTGTAGAGCGACAAATGATTTCCTATGTTGAATCCCACTTCCGTCCTGAGCAGCGGACGAAATTCCAGTTTGCCTGCATATTTGAAGGGCGCATAATCACCTTTGGCAAAATTCAGGAAAGCCTCTTCCGAAAGCCTTGCCCCGGTAAAAGAAGTATCCGGGTGGGCCTTTTCCGTATTGAGCTGGCCCAGTTCCGTCGAAAATTCATCCTCGAGTTTTTCAACCAGCCACCTGTCCGCTTTAGGCAGATTTCTAACACCGACTTTCGTCCGCAGATGCTGAAGTGCCCTGGCAACCTCCATCCTGCGATAGGGTTTGAAGCCGGGACTTAGATCAAGGAGGTAACCGCTTGTTTGAAGCTCCTCGATTGCGCTGTACGTCCAGCTGTCGACGGGAATCGAAAAATTGTCCTGTGCCATGAGAGGCGCAGACATAGCCACAAGGACTGATACTACTAATAAGGTTCTTCTGAGCATCACTAATCTGTGTATTGAATGGTAGCTTCATCTTGCACCGCGTCACGGCAGTCTCGTGTATCCCCATGCCGCTCGAATTAACGGTCTGATGAAGCGTGAAGGTTGGATTAAAAAGGAAAGAAGATAACATAAACTGAAAAGGGTGAGACACCTATTTCGACACTTTCACTTTTTTCGGGGTGAGTACGAAGCCTGCCGCCCTGGCATCGTTGTAAAACATCTTCACGGTGTCCAGCGAGTACTCATTAAGATCCCTGCCGAAAAGGCTCATCTTCTTGATCAGATCGTTAGTAACGGTAATGATGTGACACCCGATCTGATCGGCCTGAACAATATTCAGGACTTCCCGAGGGCTCGCCCAAATCAGTTCTATCGAAGGATATGGTTTAAGATATTCGACGATCTCCCTCATGGCAGGAACCGGATCTCGTCCGGAATCCGCTACCCTGCCGGCAAACACCGAGACATATCCCCCCGGGCCGTTTATCATTTCCGGCACTACGGATTGAACCTGCTGAAGCGTCATCATGGCGGTGACGTTCACCTTGACTCCCTGGCTCGAGAGCCTGCCCACGAGGCGGGCGGAGGATTCTCCCTTCGTATTTGTAATCGGGATTTTGACATACACATTTTGTCCCCAGGAGGCGATCTCGAGGGCCTGCCCTTCCATCTCGTCGAAGTCGTCCGAGAACACTTCGAATGAAATCGGTTTGGAAGTAATGTTCTTCAGAATGTCCTGCGCAAAGGCCTTGTAGTCCTTGATGCCGGCCTTGTTCATCAGGGTAGGGTTTGTCGTAAGCCCGGAGATCATCGGGTTCGCGGCCATTTCGAGCATGCCTTTACGGTCGGCGCCGTCGGCAAATATCTTCACTTTCAATTGTTGCATCGTATTCTCCTCTTCAATCGCAAATCGCTTATTTGAAACTAGTGTTTCCCAGCCGTTCCTTCGAGCCGCTGGCTTGTTACTTTGTCGACTCCCACTTCGTCGGATTGAGCTGCAGCTTCGGGTGCGAAACAAGCAGGTGCCAGACCACAGCCTGGTACCCTTCTGTAATGGGCGTTATGTGTGACGGGTTCACAGTTGGTATCACGACGACGGCATCGCCCACCTTCTTCGTGTACCCCCCATCTTTTCCCACCACGCCGACCACTTTTGCGCCCACCTCCTTCGCGTATTTCACGGCGCGCACAAGATTGGCGCTTATGTTCTTCTCCTCGTTTCCTCCGCCTACTGAAAAAACGAACAGGCAGTCTGCTTCTTTTAGTCTGCTTACCTTGAGCCAGTTGACAACCGATACCTCGAACCCCTCGTCGTTCACCCTCGCGGTGAGCTCAGAGACATTATCGTAAGGAGCATACGTTTCGATATT
>JAJYRM010000140.1 GCA_021794075.1 Bacteroidota bacterium
GGAACCGCGAGCCCTATGAAGAGGAGATAAAATATGACTGACTATAGAAAGATTAAGAGAGTATTCAGGAGCAGGGCCACGCTCGAAGGCGCGGGCGTGCACCTTAAGAGAGCGTTCGGGTTTCACGAGGTCAAAATGTTCGACCCGTTTTTGCTGCTGGACGACTTCCGCTCGAACAACCCCGAACAGTACATGAAGGGTTTTCCGTGGCATCCGCACCGTGGCATCGAGACGATAACGTACGTCCTGAAAGGCGACGTCGAGCACGGCGACAGCATGGGCAACAAAGGGATCATAAACGCCGGCGATGTCCAGTGGATGACGGCGGGGAGCGGCATAATTCATCAAGAGATGCCGAAGGGAGATAATTCCGGCGGCATGTACGGTTTCCAACTTTGGGCGAATTTGCCTAAGACGCACAAGATGATGGACCCTCGTTACCAGGAAGTGAAGAGCGACCAGTTCCCGACCGTGACGAGGCAAAACGGAACGAAGATAAAAATCGTTGCTGGTGAGATAGAAGGCGTCAAAGGACCGGTTACCGACATCGTCATCACGCCGCAATATCTAGACGTGTCCCTCCCCGCCAACGCGAGCTTCGACCTTCCGACTACGAAAGGCCACAAGGTCATCGCTTATGTCATAGATGGGAAAGGCTACTTCACAAAGGAGAAAGACTTGTTCTCTTATGAGATGGAAGGTTCGGACGGTTCGACCACCGATACAAATCAGATTATCGGGAACGAGAGCCTGATATTGTTCGATGACGGCGAGGCGGTTGAAGTATCGACTGCCGATGAGCCTGTCCGGTTCCTTTTGTTTTCAGGCAAACCTATCGGAGAGCCGATAGCATGGTACGGTCCCATCGTGATGAATCACGAGGGCGAGCTGCGAGCGGCGTTCGAGGAACTTGAGCGTGGAACGTTCGTCAAACAGCACGTGGCATGACGCAACCGAAATGAAATGAGGCGGCTTCGGGGCGCGACGCCGGTCGCGCCTCGGGCGCCGTTGTTGTGAATTTAGTACGGATTGTTTAACATCAGTCAAACGGGGGAGCGGATGGCCCCCACGGGACAACGACAAAACAAGAAGGAGCATTCTGCCATGAAGAAGATCCTATTATCCTCGGCGACTCTCATCGGTATATTCCTCCTGACGTCGGCCGCGGCAAGCGCACAGGAAATGAAAATGAAGGCGACAACCGAACCGGCTGTTGCCGAATTTAAGATCGGGACCTCCGTCCAGGACAGGGAGATAGTCGGAGAGGATTCCACTTTCAGCATGGGCGAGAAAGTGTATGCCTGGATGAAAGTGACCGGGGCTTCCGGCGATTCCGTAGTCGTTACGTGGAAGCACGCAGATATTACTTACAGCACTACCGTGTACATCGGCAGCAATTCCTGGCGCACATGGGTTTATAAGACTGTGAGCGCGGCTGGCGAGTGGACTGTCACCGCCGCGACGACATCGGGAGACATACTCAAGAGAATCACCTTCACTGTGAAGTAGACGATCTAACCCGGCGGATTATCGGCGCCCCCTTTTTTGTTCGCGGGGAATCGTGTGAAAATGGGGGCACATCCGATTGAGTATTCTGCCGGGCACCGCCTTGAAGCGACAATTTCATAATCACGGAGCGCTCAATTCATTGCCGTGATTTCAGTCTGCAATTCGCCTCAACCGGGGAGCACTTTGCAAGTGCGTTTGCGCTCAGGTGCTGCGGCCGGAGCAATTTCAACACATTGAAATTCGACGATCTTATAATTCCGCGCTTCAGGCTTACGCTCAATTCTTCGCTAATCCAGTCTCAATGACTTCAATGTTGTCCGGCTGATAGATTATTGAGTTCGCGGACAAATTCGCTCACCTGTTCCTCGCCAAACCCCTTTTCTTTCGCCGCCTCTTCAAGCGTTCCCCATATCGGTTCGCCGCACGCAATGCACTTTATACCCTTTTCCATCAGGAATGTGACCGATGCCGGAAGCTCTGTTACCAGCTCTTCAATCGTGATATCGCTCGTAATTTCCTTCATGTCAAGGATTTGATGCCGGTAAGATCGCCAGGGTTCGACAAGATATTCAGAGCCATAAAGGACCGTGACTCACTTCTTCACGAAATCTTCGCGGACTAACCGTGAAGACTTTAACTATTGCCTCGCCAGTGAATTGCTTCCGATGAAACCTCTCCACCGTACTCTAGTACTCCCGGAAGCAAAAACAAGGGCGGAATTAACCGCCCCTGTTCAAGTGATTTGAGATTATTAGCCTATTTGTTGGAAAGTGTTATCGTGCCGACCTTCGTCGTCTGGCCGTCAGTGACGCTGATGTTCGTAATGGTCGTGTCGTTAAATGCCGTGTCGGCCGGAACTATCTGCAAGCTGTATGTCCCGGACGAGAGGTATCCTATCGTGAAATTGCCCGTTGTATCGGCGATGGTTGAGACTGTGTCGGATGAACTTAAAGCCGTGACTGTCGGGCGCGCGCTGTCGGGAAGCACCGTTCCGGAAATTGCGCCGTTAGACGCCGTTGTGATGACATGGATGACGGGCTTCAAAAGGAAATTACCGCTGAGCGGATTGCCGGTGACCACTATCGACTGACTCGCGTTGAAATCGAGCGTTAGAAGATAAGTGATGTTCGACTGGATCGTCGCGTCAACATTAAGCTTCAAGCCGCTTTGAGTGCCACTGGGAATCGTCAAAGGATAGCTCGTTCCTGCTACGACGACATTTGAACCGCTCCCGATGAACAACCTTACTTGCGAGTACCGACCCGCAGGAACGGTTGCTTTACCGATTACCGCGTTAACTCCGTTGGTAAGCTGGAGTAAATTGTAACTCGCAGGAGTGCTGTTCAGCGTCACCCAACCTGAGGTGCTGTCCGATGTCGCGATGTGCGCCTGCACGCTATCGACGACTATGTTCACGGCATCGAATGAGCCCGGGCTGTCAATCATGTTCACTTGAAATGTTCCGCTCCCAGCTGCCGAGGTCGGTGAAGACGATTTGCTGCATCCGGTTACGAGAACGGCAAGAAAGGCTAAAGCAATGATGATGGAAATTTTTCTCATTATGGTCCTCCTCATTTTCTTTTCATACATCACAAGTATAAAGCAATTTCTATGCCCTTCAAAAGGGCGACATCAGTTAAAATAGGGGAAGGACAAATGGCAACCGACGAATTATCTGCGCCGTCCCATGCAAGACTTGCACGCGCCCGGTGATCTCCAGTCCCGGTGCTCCCTCTCCTGGAGCAATTATCCGACGGCGAAATATTCTTTAAGAACGCGCTCACAAATGTACTCGACAGCCGATGACCTCATCTAAGTAACACAATCTTGCGCGACAGCGCAACGCCAGCAGCGCTGAGCCTGCAGAGGTAAACTCCGCTAGCCACCTGGGAACCATGTGCGTCCCTCCCGTCCCAACGAACAGTGTAGTTGCCCGCGGGTAGCTCCCTGTAAAGCAGACATTTCACTAATTGACCGTTCACATTATAAATGTTAACCTCAGCATTGTGGTTTGCAATTGAAGTGGGTATGACAAAGCTGATTATGGTTGTCGAATTGAATGGGTTCGGATAGTTTTGTGAAAGTCTCAGGCTCTTCGGCAGCGGTTGTGCCGGTGGTCTGTCGCTCATGCCTGTAAGAAGCGACGGCCCTGGAACCGAGAGGGCTCCGATCTCATCGGCGAGGTATATATTCTCAAATGAGGGACGCAGAGAAGGCGACAGCGCATATATCGTTTTCCACTCTTCATCGGTGAGGCGTTTGAAGTTCGTGCTGACATGCTCATAGTAACTCATGACGGGTCCAACAAATGTTGTCATCCCGCCACCCGGCAACTCGGCAGTTACTATCGCCATGTTAACAGGACCGGTCCCGACATGAAGAACCCATCCCACTAGACCGCCGAGATCATCGGTGGGAGATGTGTGAACGTCGGCGACCACCATGCCGCTATCCATGAGTGCCTGGGGAGTGAGAAACAATCGAGTGTACCAACCGTCGTACTCCAATCCGCACATATTGACATCGTAAAGGACTCTATGGAGAAATCCTTTCTCTGCATCGGAGAGCAGCGCGCCGGAGAGTTCCTTTCGCGAAATCGAACCGAGCGTATCCGCGACATTTCTGAGATTATGGAAATAGCTTGCTCCATTCGTGGCGTTGAACGGAGGAAGGCGAAACTTCATGAAAGCCGCGTCGGCGAAAGACTTGACCTCGTCGTAGAACGCCGGAACCGGCTCGACGTATCCCTCCGGGTAAGAGCAAATGATCCACGGTGTGTACGACTGTTTCGCGTAAAGAAGATTGTCATGTCTCAGCTGCGCCCACGAAGCGAGTTGGGTGTTCATTTTCTCCTGCCACCAAGCCGCGGTTCGCATGAAGCGCGGAAGTGTATCCCTTTCCGACGGCGGGTTCAGTGCCCTAATGGAGTTGAGCCATCCGTTATAAATGGACCCGGACCAGAAATCTTCCCCGTACGAATCGATTAGATACCTGAGAGCAGCGAGGTTCGAAGAGTAGCCGTACGCGTCGAGCTCCGGCTTCAGAAGCTGCGCGGCGGCATTGTTTCCCACTGCGAAGAGGACATCGAGCGGCGAAGGGAGCATCCGTTTCGCGCCAATCCTGTCATACACGACATTCCCCATGATGTATGAATCGACGATGAACCTTTGACCGAGGAGAAGAAACGCCGAGGCCGGCTCTACACGCGCGGGATCCATTGGATTCTTCTCAAGGAGCTGCGACAGTATCCTTTGAAAGGCGAACGGCCTGGTCAGCAACGTATCCTGGAATTCTCTCCACCGCGTCGTATCCAGGAGTTCGTGAGCATCCTGCAGGTTAATCGAGTTCGTTACCGAATCCAAGTCCGGAAGGGTCACGTTATCAGACTCGCCGACGAAATACTTCATAATGTCATCGATAACGCCGAGGCCCGAAACTGTATTGCCTGCTTCCGCCAGCTCTTTGACGAGAAGCGCGTCGATGGTCTCTCTTTGTATGTCGGCATCTGTCTGCCGGTCATCCCACGACTTCGGCGAAGTCAGATACAATTCTATCCGGCCGAGCCATATCATCGCCTTGAAATATCGCGTCAACTCCAGACTCTGGGTATAATGACCGCGCGGGGTAAACTGGCTGAAATCTATTTTCCGAGGCGTGGAGGAGAAGAGAGGATATGTCACAACTTTCTGCTCCGAGACGAACTGAAGCAGAGAGTCCACGAGCGACAAGTTCTCGGCAAAGACTGGAGATGCTGAGCCGTCAAGAAGCCAACGGGGAACGGTAAGGTAGACGTCCACGTCACGCAACATCGTCTTCATTTCAGGATAAGCGGCATATTTCATGGCCAGGAGTGGGAGCTGCATGTGCATCGCGGCGAGGAGCGAATCGAGCTCCGGTACGAGCGTCTTCTCCTCGACGCTCAGCAAAATCGCGTCGTACGCCATATGGATTGAATGCAATATCGCATCCGTCGAAATAAAAACGGGTACATCCTTATGGTACACGTCGGCGAACGCCGCCCCGAACGAGTGTTTGCTCAATCTCTCGGTAACGACAAAGCCGTTCTTCTCGAGAAGAGATATTTCGTCTCCGGTGAGATTGTACTTCAGCTTCACGCTGTCGAAATAGGCCGACGCGAAGACATTGGTAGCGACGTCAGCTCGGAACTTTCCGGCGTCATGAAGAGCCAGGAGCTGGCCGGCTGTCATGCTGCTGTGCGACTCGAGGAATTGCCTGTACAGATCGAGGTTAAAATCATTAGCTTGCTGGGCATATCCGAGGCCCGAAAAAAGCCCCACCAAAAGGGCTATAGACGATATGCACGACTTCTTCATCGTCTTATCCTCCCTGTTTGCTGCCCAAAAAGTTACCCTCCGGAAGAATATGGCGCAAGTGAATCTTTAGGGTTGCGCCATTAACACCCATTCTGACCGACTTCTCGTAATGTGTTTTCCGGTGAAAGAAGTCGCTTGCATTAACTTGAATTTCCAAGATCCGGTAAGTAACATCTCAAGGTTTGAGATTACATATCATCCGCAGAGGAGGTACATCGTGGAAATCAACGTGATGGACGCGAGCAACTACTTCAAAGGGCTGCTCCTTCTCATCAGAAAGGATCGCAAGGTCACGGACGAGGAGGCGGCAATGATTTCCCGCATCGGCAAGAAACTCGGGTTTGAGAAAGAGTTCTGCGAAACCGCGATAAGAGAAATCATCTCGAACAAATATATCGAAGACACTCCGCCGCAATTTTCTTCGAGGGAGCTCGCGATGATGTTCGTAAAAGACAGCCTGGCGGTCGCACTCTCGGATGGCATGCTCGACTACAAGGAAGAGAAGTGGCTGCGATCTGTCGTGGATAGAAACCTGTTAAGCAGGCGCTGGTTCGTCAGGGAGCTTGAGAATGCCACCACGCTGAAAAGAAATGTAGATCATCTCGAAGCGGACGAACTCACAGTAACTAATATGATATAGTTGGAATAAGAAAAGACCCGGCGCTGAAACAGAACGCGCGTCTACCGTATCTCGCCTGTAAAGGCATCAGTTTCCATTCTTTCGAAGACCATCTCATCACGCGCGATGGGGAACGCCATATGCAACATTAATCGTTAGACTCTTTGATGGTTTGCTATTAATCAGCAGTAGAAAAAAGAGAAGAATCCGGAACCGAAATGTTCTCACCGCGCGCTTGTAATTCAGCCGATGATCCGATAACCCAGTTGACCGAAACCGGACCCAAGCTTTCACGACGATCGGAGAAGTGAAAAGCATGAGCAAAGGGAGAATGGAGGCTTTCAGCGACGGGGTTCTGGCGATCATTATAACCATCATGGTGCTCGCACTCGCCGTGCCACGCGGGAGTAGCCCGGGTTCACTCGTGCCACTCATACCTGTTTTCCTCAGTTACATCCTAAGCTTCATCAACCTGGGTATTTATTGGAACAATCACCATCACATGCTCCAGGCGGTCGCGCGTGTCAACGGGCGCGTGCTTTGGGCAAATCTGCATCTTCTTTTCTGGCTTTCTCTCTTCCCGTTCGGAACGGCGTGGATGGGCGAGAACAACTTCGCGGTGTGGCCTGTCGCGGCCTACGGCATCATCCTGTTGTTTGCCGCCATTGCGTACTTCATGCTCGCGAAGACGCTGGTCGCGCTGCACGGTAGGGATTCCGTTATCGCGGTTGCTCTCGGAAGCGACTTCAAAGGGAAAATATCCATCGTGCTTTATCTTGCCGCCGTAGCCTCCTGCGCTCTGAGCAGATGGATAGCGTGCGCGCTCTATGTCGCGGTCGCGGTAATGTGGCTTGTCCCCGACCGCCGAATCGAGAAGACTCTTGCGGGTTGAGCCGCCCGGCAATTTGGACTCTCTCATGCTCGTCTGCAGGCCTTACAACATGACGGAAGGAACCTCTCCATATGAATCATGATCCGGAAACGTCAGTTTTGTCTCAGCCCAAGTCGAGGCGTTCATTCAAGCCAATACTTTCCGCCTGGCTTGTTGCCGGGACCCTCGATATTACGGTTGCTTCGATTTACTACCCGCTAGCTTACGGACTCAAATTGACCGCCCTTTATCAGGGAATCGCAAGCGGCGTCCTCGGTCCGTCGGCATTTTCGGGCGGGATGGGAACGGCATTGCTCGGGCTGGCTTTACACTATCTTATCACGCTGATATGGACATGCTTCTTCTATTTTGTTTTTCCGTTTGTAAGAAAGGTCTTGAGAAATCCTTTTGTTAACGCTGGTTTGTACGGAGTCTTCGTTTCATGCGCCATGACTTTCGTGGTGCTCCCTCTCAGCAATGTGCCCCACAGCAGTCAACCGTTGAATATTCTCCATTTCGCGATAGATACCGTGATACTCATCTTCACAATCGGAACGCCTGTCTCGACAATCATAGGCAAATATTATTCGCACGAATGAGAAGAGAGTACGGTGGATACCGTCCTGATCGGCGAAAGTGCCCTGATCAGGAATTTTATTACAGTACAATCAATGAGGATTAAGCCGTCATGTCAGAACAAGAGACAGAGTCGAGAAGCGACATCAGAAGACGTTCGGCACTAAAGGCAATATTTGCCGCGTGGCTGGTTGCTGCGACGCTGGATATAACCGCGGCCACGTTGAATTATCTATTCACCCAAGGCGGTAGGCTGACGATACTGTACCAGTTCATAGCTAGCGGCGTCTTCGGAAGGAGCGCGTTCTCAGGCGGGCTCTTGATGGCGATTCTGGGTCTCCTTTTTCATTACACGATCGCGCTGATATGGACTCTCATCTTCTACTTTGTCTATCCAAGGCTGATGGCTTTTCATCGGAACAGGTTCGTGACCGGAATTATCTACGGGCTCGTCGTATGGACGGCCATGAATTTAGTGGTCCTCCCTTTGAGCGGCGTGCCTCACATACCTTTCCGCCCCGTTCAAACGACGCTTGCGGTTCTGTACGTTGTTTTCTGCATAGGTGTCCCGATATCGGTGATCGTTGGAAAATATTATTCTGTCGAATTTGCAGACAGGTCGCAGGCCGAAATTGATAACGAAACATTAACTCATTCTTAAGTGAAGAGAAAAGGTATATCCGCTATATTCATGCATACAATTGTCAAAATCTTTAATTGAATTCGGGCAAAGACCCATGAAAAGAATATGCGTTTATTGCGCTTCGAGCAGTAAGATAGATGAAACATATTTCGAGGCGGCGGAGCGACTCGCCGTCCAGCTTGTCTCTCACGATGTGACCATCGTTTACGGAGGCGGGGCGGCAGGTTTGATGGGCCGCATCGCGGATACGGCGATCAGTGGCGGCGGGCACGTCGTCGGGATAATTCCAAAATTCATGACGGAAGTCGAATGGCAGCACAAGGATCTCGAAGAGATACACGTCGTCTCCGATATGCATGAAAGGAAGAAGCGGCTTCTCGAAGGCACCGACGCTGTCATTGCCCTTCCCGGCGGGAGCGGCACGTTCGAGGAGCTCCTTGAGGCTATCTCCATGAAACGGCTCGGCCTTTACACGAAGCCTATCGTCATCATGAATATCAACAACTATTACGACCCGCTTATAGAAATGCTTGAGAAGAGTATAAAAGAAAACTTCATGTCGGAGGCTCACAGGAAAATGTGGACGGTGGTCTCCGATCCGGATTCCATAATGGACGCTATCGAAAGCTCGCCCGAGTGGTCGGCGGACGCGATATCGTTCGCGGCGGTCAAGTAAGAAAGC
>JAJYRM010000141.1 GCA_021794075.1 Bacteroidota bacterium
ATCTCCCATCGGCTTACCGTCGTTACTCCCGCTCTTTACCGCCGCGTTAGTGTATTGCATGTCTGATGCCTCCGGGAGCGGCCAGTATGGTGTCCAGTTCGTGCTGCTGCTCGGTATCGACTGGATCTGGTATCCCCAGCCGACTGTCGGTGACTTTGCCGTCCTTATCATCGTGAAGTAATTCAATAGCCCCACACCGTAGTCGCCGCCACCAGTCAACACGTTTGCAAACGAGGACCCATAGCCTGGATCGACGCCAACCAAGTTACCCGACTGAACAAATCCCGGCCAGTCTGTCTTGTCCGAGAACATGTGCTCAGTTCGCGTGTTCATCCAACTCGGTGTATATACAGAGTCTGATCCTTTTGCAGTGTCGTCCCATGCCGTCCAAAGCTTGGTCACTGCAGTGGGCATGAAATAGTCATTATTCTCAACCTCAATCTTCCTTTTTGATTCGGCCAACATCCGCCAATTTGGCTTCCCGGCATCGGATGGATCATATATGGAGTCGGCTGCCACGCTCATTGTATCGAAATCGATTTGTGAAGGAATCGCTGGAGAATAGACTTCATACCACCATGGATACTCCGCCCGCGTCTCACCCGATACGAGAGTGGAGTAGAAAATGTTGTTCTCAATTTTGGCGGAGTAAGCGGTGAAGAGCGCGAAGGGTTGTAGGAAGGTAAAGACAACACTGTTGTGACAGAATTCGACATATCTTGGCGGTATACCTTGGTCCGGCCCGCAGGCGTAATCATTCACGCAAAATGAAGTGTTGTAATCCATAACCACCGAGTCCGCTACCGGCACGGACGGCCACACTGGCCATAGAATTCCTGAGTCAGTCCAAACCGCTGGACTCACCCCGTTCCGGAATATACAGTTCGTAATGTGGAAGTCGTCCCAGTTCCCGGTGTAGCCCACCACACTTCCTGTATTTCCATCAGAGATCACATTGTTCAAATAGAGCCTCACGGAGTCACCCCTGACCAGAACGTCCCGACTCCCCGCTGCATGCGAGCCATTGGTAGACATGTCTTCAAAGAAAATATTATCGAAGGATACTGTCAGTCCCTTTTGGTTTATGTCAAATGCAATTTTGGGTATCGAACCGTCATTCAAAACGCCCGGTTGTATGCAAGGGGGGCGTCCGTTGGGGCCTAACACTCCGAGAAACGTCACGCTCGACCTCGGCGTGATTTGGGAAAGGAAGATATAAGTGGTATCCAGCGAGACAAACTTGTACACGCTGTGGGCCTGATTGCCGCTGGCTGTCGTATCACTGTTTATTACCTGGTCGATACTCGGCCCATTTGCGTACACGACAAGAGTGTCGCTGACGGCGGCTAATGACATCTTCGAAAAACCGAAGAAGACTATCGCTGATATCACTGCCGCACGGACAAGTAATCTTTTCATCGTATCGCTCCTTCTCTAAGGATATGATTGGTTGAGTCTTCGATCACTCCGTTCTCACACGTAGCATCGAGGAACGGAAAGTTGCTTCATTCCCCTGCAGCACAAACACCGACTCGTTGAATTTGTCGCTCCATTTCGATCGTCCGGCGGCATCAGTCAAGCGTGAAGTAGCAGAATGGACAACCGCGTCCACCTCAGTAAAGTCCATTTTGAACAAGGACATTTGTTTCGCCAGAGTTTTGCGCTTGCTCATGCAAAGCGGGGCACTCGCCGAATTACCAACGAAGGAAAACCCGATCACTTTCCTTTCGCTTTGTAAAACAAGCACCAAGGCACCAAGCTGTGCGGGTCTATATCTTGTTTTCATGAGCTCTAACGCCGTCCCTTTTACATAATTCGCCGAACCATACATCATCCTATCTACTATTCTGCAACACGCACTGTCAGTACAATCTTATGTACATCGACACTGCAGGCTCTTGAGCCCGCTTACCGCGAAACTGTTCTTAAATATTCCATTGCGACAACTATTTCGTTTCGTTTCTGAACATGATCTTGACCGTTTGCGGCATTACGTCATTGATCCTGGAATTCCTCGTGAGCGTCCAGAAGCTCCTGTTTCTTTCCAACAAAACTTCGGTCGATACCATCCAGCTTTGAATCCATCCTGTGTTGGTAGACCAAGCTCCCCAGCCGGCGTCGCCGTTGGAAGCCCAATAATCCCAGATGCCGTAGTCAAACGCCCTGAACCATGCCCCATCCAAATCTTTGTGCCTGGCGCTTTTTACCTGGATGCGCATAAGGAAATCGGCGAGTTTTCTTTCCGCCGCGATGTATTTCTTGTTTTTCGTGGCATGTGCTGCTTCGTTCAGGCTGAAGAATGCGAAGTTGTTTGTGTACAGCATATCGGCAACTGGTTCACCGTTTCGGAAAATCAGCGATGCTTCTCCGGTCCCATAAGCCGCGTTCGTTTTCGGCGGACCGTACATGCCTTCGCCTGGAGGGCCGAGTTCCTCCCTTATCGCGCCGCAAGGAGCCTGATATTTCAACATGCCGGATACCACCTCGTTAAGCCATTTCCGGTGTTCGGGAGTATTCTCAATCCTTACCAGCCACGCCAGTGGAAGTATCATTCGAGCTCGCTCCTGCTGAAGGCCGTTCGTCCAAAGCCACTTCTTCGGATAATCCTTCATCGTGATGCTTATCGCCCTTTCGGTCCTCGTCAGGAGAGGCTTGTAACCGGTCTTGCCATACAGCCAGAGATAACACGCCCACATCCACGCCTCGAAGTGCGGATGCGGATTTATAATCTTTCCGTCCCAGTAATATCTCCAGCCGTGCTTCAGAATGGAAGCCTGGTCCAGCCGGTCGCCTCTGAATCCTTCACGGCCTGTCGTTCTGAAGTTCGCCATGATGGCTTCAGCGATTTGCTTATCCCACCTGTCGGTCTTCAGGTAGGCTTCGGCGCCGATAAGTCCCAGCAACAACCTTGCGTTGTCGTCCCCGTAGAAGATATCCGGATGCGTAACGGCCCAGCCTATCAAACCGAAGACAGGACTGTTCGGATCATTCTTAGCGCCAGACCTCAGATCGGAATGGTAAAATATGAAGTTGGCAAGATTGGCGGCGATCATATCGTATCTCTTAATATGGAGATAATTCCCGGCGGCCGTGAGAGCATACGCCACCTGTCCCTGGTTGTCTGCGCGCACCCAGTAGCGATATTCCTGATCCCCATCGTAGTAAATGTGTGAGACCTGTCCTTCAAGAATTCCCAGCGATCCGTTCCCATTCGGCCACGAACGCTTGACAGGCGGCCCAATAGGTGAGAGTCCGTTGCCCTCATATTTCAGGTACATCTTCTTCCAACTCTGGGCGACAAAGAAATGTCCTTTGAAAAACCAGTCCACCCCCTTCTTTATGGAAACGCCCATGGCGTCGGCAGGTAGCGGTTGGTCTCTCCCGTACATCGGTGAAACGTAGGAAAGCCAGCCACTGAGCCTGAAGTTTTGGTCGTGCGTTATCCACGATAAAATGTAATCCCAGACAACCTTCCAAGAGTCCGACGGTTCGTATCGGCTTGTCGCAAAACTGCTCAGTCGCGTCATAGCCACCAACATATTCCCATCCTGGAACAGCAGCGGATAGGTCTTTACGTCGCTGACGCCATATACGGCCTTGTCGAAACCCGCCACTTTGCCGAAGACGACCAGCGGATCTTTAACGTTAACCGGTATGACATGGCAGTCGTTGACGCCCAGTATGCTCATTGGTTTCAAGGCATTCCCGAATACGTCGGAAACGACCACGCCTCTTTCCATGTGTGGCGTGGCGACCGTATCCGGAACGGCCAGCCCTGGTAAAGAAGCCGGGTACTCTATGTAGAGTCTGAGCTTTTTCTTTCTCGCGAGTTCAAGCATGCTGCTGCTGACCGACACGCGTTTCGTGGGATAAGAATCTGCAAGAAGCAGGACGCCGGTGCCATCCATTGCGTGTGATATTGCCTGACCCGGCGTCCTGTATATCCTGAGGTTTACATTCTCTTTCCGGAGTAGGACATACAAGTCGCTACCGGTGTTGCAGCAAATATTTATTGTCGGTCTCTCGCTTTGCGAGTAGCCCACCATCGAAACAGCGAACATAAAAAACATCAGAACCGTTACAAAAGGTCTTGGCTTCATAAATTCTATTTCCCGTCTCCCTTCTTTGGATATGGCGCCAGAATCACGGGATGCCTTGGCATCTGTGAAAAGTCAAAGTCTTTGACAAGGTTTCCGAGCAGTGGTTCATTCTCCCTGACATCAGGGCGCGAATCGGGCCGGCCGTCTGTCTTCGGATCGATCCGTTGTCCGTGAAGGAAATCGTCCTCGATGAATTTCAGATACGCGTCGTGGCTGAGAATCTGGTGATCGATGTAGCCCTTCTTCGCGTATGGGCTTATCACTATTCCGGGAACCCTGATACCGTAGCCTATTTCATCTATCCTCGGCGGCGCTACATGGTCGTAGAATCCTCCCCAGTCGTCCCACGACAGGAAGATTGCGCAACTGTTCCAGTCAGGGCTCTTCATTATCGCATTGATGACTCTGGTTACATAGGCTTGGCCGGTACTGATAAGTGAAGGTGGATGCTCGGAGTCTTTGAAGTTTGGAATTACCCAGCACACCGACGGCAGCGTTCCATCCTTGGCAGCCTTGAAGAAGTTTGAGAGGAGTTCAACATTGCCGACCTGATGGTCCTGGTGAACCGTTGTGAACCCAGGAAGGATATTCCAGATCGTCGGAACCGTCTTCTGAGGGATGTCCATCCAGTTGTATTCTGGCTTGGAAGTAAGCGAATCTTCATCCAGGTAATACGCCCAACTGACCCGATACTTGTGAAGGAGATATGTTATGTCGGTCCACGCGAACGGCTCCGGATCGGCCTTCGATCGGTCGATAACTTCCTGGACGGCGCTCACACACGACATCGGGTCACCGGGAATAACGGCATTTGCGGACCACGCCGAAACCATGCAAAGGTGCGTCGGGAAACTCCAGGATAGTATCGGTTCGAACATGTGGTCCTGCAGGACAAAGTCTTTCGCGTAAGTCCAGTAATTGGGTATGTCCTGCTGATCGTGGTAACCCATCGCGTCTAGGTATGGAGGTCTCTGAACGGGCCTGCCGTTATTGGAATAGAACAGTTCTTTATACTCCTTAAGACTTGACGATCCCAATTGCTCATAACTTTCTTTGAGAGAGGCCATCCCTTCAAATCTCTTGTACTCCTTTACTGCCTGCCTCAGGAAGCCATCCATCTTTCCATCGTCTACATCGGCAAAAGCATCGGGAGCCATGTGGGGCGCGTCGAAGTCGCGGTCATCAGGATCGTGGAACGGCCTGATCATCTTACCGTTCACCGGGTCGATAAGGCCGACGGTCGGGACGCCGTCCTTCATAGGAATGCCGTCCGCACCCGGGAAAGTCCCGAAATAGTTGTCGAAGGAATGGTTCTCCTGCATGATGATTATGATGTGCTTGATCTTGTGGATCCCCGTCTCCTGCGCGTTCGCAGTGCTGATCGCCGCGCCCCCCAAAAAAAATATCGATACGATCAACACCGTAAGGAGTCGAGAAACTGACGGGGAATATTGTCCGCGCGTGGAAGAAGAAGTATTGATTCTGTATATCATTAATGATCTTCCTTCTATGGATTCAATCAAGTTGTTGCGAACCGAGTCGCAGTACCGTTTCAGACAATATTTATTTCTAATTGACATTTGCCGCTTTGAGTTTTCCCAGGAAATTTACCTGACGATTGAATGGATGCAGGTAAAAGTCGACCAACACCGCGACAATTCTGCGGTTCAACTTCAACGAACGACTGAAGGGTTCTTTCAAATGAAATTTTGGCCAATCGCGTCTCACTTCAGACATCGGGATATTATTTCCAGTAAGCGCGAAAATCTTGAGGAGCGCGTCTGTAGTGAGTCTCTGTCCGGATGCGAAATCATAACTATCCAACTCCGGGAAGTATGGTCTCAATCCCTGCACCAGTTCATACTGGCTGATAGGCCACTCCGGATAAAACCATGTCTGGTTGGCGCCGTTGTACGGAACGCCCACTCCACGTATTATACCGGTCACGCCGATCCGCTGGATCGCCCTGAAATTTGGATCGCTCGGCGGGACATCAATGAATGGGAGAAGGTACGCATTGTTGTCAAGCAGTACTTTCTGTATCGCTCGTATGTTCGCCTCTCTCGGCTCCACATTATGAGACTCGCAGTACCACGCAAGTGCGCCGGCCGCTTGTCCGGTCAGCATCACGCATGTGGTCACCCTCGTCGCTCCGTTGACGATGTTCGACACTGAAATTCCCTTGTCGGCTACGATCAACCCGTTCACTCGCTTCGGAACAAGGCAGCCAATCGGGACGCCGAAGGACGGGATATGGGGGAAGACCCTCTTCGGAGCGTTCGGGATACCGGTGACATGCAGATCGATGGGATAATCGCCGACGGAGATCGCGGTGCGATAAAGCGTCCTGGATTTCGCGTACGGATGGAGGATGTCGTTGATTATGAAACGGACTATCCCCTTCACTCTTCTCCCCTCGCGATTGTAGGGGATGAAAGGAAGTTTGTCTTTAGTATGGTACTCGTCATTGGCGAGTCCGAGGTTCTTGTAACCAAGCTGGTGCTGAATGTAATAGACAAAACAGAGCGTTCTTTCCTTGGCGGCCTCGTAAGCTTTCTCTCGCTGCTCATGATTCATGTCGATGGCGTTCAGATAGTAATCGTTTCCGTGTATCGGCCAGTTGATCATGTACTCATTATCGGGGAGCCTCCCATAATCAAGCATTCGCTGCGCCGTCCATTCGGCGTTAGGACATTGCTTCGACTTGCATGAGCAGAAGAACATGGCTGAATCGTATGTCGCCGGTCTCGGTATCGTCATGTCGGCGTTTGGGCCATAGTCTTTCAGGGTTGCGACCCAGGTGATGTTTTGAATGATGTCATTTGCTGAATCGAGCGCCCACGGTTCGCCGGTGTAAGATTTCGCTTCCATTCCAACATCGTAGCCGGCCCCGGCGTTACTGAAGACATCGCCCAGTTCGGTCGCGTCGATGACTACCTTCGCGTAAACGGTTAGGAGAGAATCCTTCTTGTCTGTGAAGACGGCGCCGATCACCCTTTTTCCTGTTTTGATTACGTGAACGAACCAGTAATCATAAACGATCTGAAGCTTTTTTTCCTTTGCTGCCATCGCCTTGAAAATGCTGTCGGCAACATAAGGCTGGAAGCTGGTGTTGCTTACCCAGCCTGTGGCAACTGCTTTGGGGCCGCCGTAGCGTTTCCAGATGGCTTCCCTGAACTCCTGCCAGATTCCCGAAGGAAGTCTGTTGTCCCCATCAGTCGCGCTTACTCCAGCAGCCGTAAGCATCCCGCCTAACCAGGGAGTTGAGTCTACAATTATCGTCTTAGCTCCCAGCCTGGCGCTTTGTATTCCGGCAGCTGTCCCTCCCGTTCCACCGCCGACCACCAGCACATCGCAATGCAGAATTCGGGAAGACTGCTGTCGCATGGGAAATGCATCGGCCGTTACAACAAAAATGAGGAGTGAAACGAGGATCCATCTATTCACTTATTCATCCTTCGGCATTTCTTGCAGTACATAAGTTTACTCTGAACTTAAAAGTCCTAATCGTGTTTCACCTCTTTGCCGGGAGGCCGTATCAGCAGCGACCCCACTTTGGAAACGAAGGCTGCCGAGGTAAAGACCCGACGGGACTGCCAGCATTGCGCAGTCCCGTCGACTAGGGAGAAGCAACCTGGTGTTATTTCAAGAACATCATCTTACGCGTCGCACTGTAATTGTTCGTTCGCAAGACGTAGAAGTAAATTCCGCTTGCCAATCGATCGGCGTTGAAGCTGACCTGATAATATCCGGCGCTTTGCTGCGCTTCGACAAGCGTTGCGACTTCCTGTCCGAGAACGTTGTACACCTTCAAGGTCACAAACTGAGCTTTCGGAAGGCTGTACTTTACCATCGTAGTCGGGTTAAACGGATTCGGATAGTTCTGAGAAAGCGCGAATTCCTTCGGGAGCTGCGCTGTCGATTTCACCGCAAGAATTCCTGATCCTGTAGTGAAGATCACCGAATCCGAATACTCTCCCATCCCGTTGGCGTTGATGCCAGCCACATGCCAGTAATACTTCGTAGAGGCCGCCAATGGAGTTGATAGTTCTACCGCAGTATCGGTAAGAGTTGTGTCGAACACTACGTTCTGCATGACAAATGCGCCCATGGAATCGGCCGGCGTGTACACCTGGCCACTGGTCGCGATCTGCAGCATGTATTTTGTGGCGGTGGCGGTATGGTTCCACTCAAACGTCGCACGGCGCGGGACTCCGGTTTCAGCCGTAGACGGCAAAACAAGAGCCGGCTTAGGCGGAACAGGGGAATAGGTCGTCAGTGAATTAGTCCCGGAAAAAGAGCTCATGACGCCGTTGTTCTCGGAGAGGACACGCCAGTAATATTTTGTGCCAGGCATAAGACCAACAGCCGTGTCTGATGTGTCTGTCACTGTCGAGTCGTTTACGATGAGATTTGTGGCAAACGTCGGATCAGATGAAAGCTGACACAGGTATTCAGTAGCGTTGGGAGCTTTCTGCCACTTCAATACGATGGAGTCAGGCTGATTGACGGCGTTATTTGCAGGCGAGATGAGAGAGGGAACTCCGGGCTGGGCCAGGACAAAATCCGGTATTATGGTAGCCGCCGGTATGCCGTACTTCGGGCTGCCCGTTTTGACACCGATACCGAGCTCACCTTCCTGGTTGTATCCCCACGAATACACATCTCCGTCATTTCCTGTAATGAAGCCTGACCATCGGATTGCGGTCAGACTTGTCGCGCTCACACCTTGCGGCAGTCCGGCTATCGGCTCCGGGACTTCAATAATCTTTGGCACATCAACGGTATCTGTGCCCGATTCGCCATAAAGGTTATCTCCCCAAGCATAAACCTTGCCGTCGCTTCCAATTGCAGCAGAAAAGAGTCTTCCGCCCGCTATCGCCTTGCCAGTTACTCCTGCCGGCATATGAACCAGTACGGGAACCATGGAAAGCGCAGTCGTGTCATCCCCCAGCTGACCAAACCCGTTGCCACCCCAGGCGTAAACATTTCCGTCATTGCCGATGGCCAGACCGTAAGAGGAACCGGCAGATATGGCAGTCGCGGTAATCCCCGCAGGCATCTTCACCATCA
>JAJYRM010000021.1 GCA_021794075.1 Bacteroidota bacterium
AGGGGAATTTTACGCTCGATCCATAGACGATGACAAGATGGAACACATAGACAAAAAAGGACTCTTTGCCGAACAATTTTATCGCTGAAGAATCCGATCCCCTCGTCGCTTCGTAAACCGTCAATCCATATAGAATTAGAAGCAGCAATCCAAATCTGAGAAGAAACCAGGAGGGTGAATAATCTGTAAAATGTGGCTCGGTGAACAACTCTTTTTCGACGACCGTAAAAACGAGTCCCGCCATGGTGGACGCGACCCCGAGCCAGAGCACCTTCCTGGATGCATTCTTCTCCACTTTTCCGGTACCGGCAAGATCCGTATGGCCTGCCAAGTACTGAGAAGCGATCGTCCCTCCGATAAGGAAACTCGCCCACGGAAACAACGGAAAGAGCGAGCCGTGCAAGCGGTTGAAGTACTGCGCGACGAAGAGAGGGAGCGTCCGGCTAACATCCACGGAACCGGAAAGCGGGGCGGCAAGGACGAAGAGTATGAGGAGGAAATAGAGGACGAAATTGAACTTCCTGTCATCCTTTATTAGCACCCTGAGGATATGGAGAATGAAGAGTGTGGCCGCTATGCATTGCAGAATATCGATAGCCGTGAAGGCGAGCGCGCCTTCTGGCGACGTGCCATACAAAGATTTGCGAAGCGAGAAAAACGGTATATGGAGAAAGTACCCAGTGATCCAGATAAAAAGAAGACGCCTGAGGTGCCTCATAAGCTCCGGCGAGAACTTCCTGTAAGCATCCCCCTTCCTGTTGAGGGCAAGCGTAAATGAAAAACCGGAGACAAAAAGGAAAGACGGCGCGACGAGCCCGTTTAAGAAATCGACATACTTGAACGCCTCTTCGGCTTTAAGCGATGTAAGCAGAAGCGCGTTCAGGACATGGGTTTCTATCATGAATATCGTCGCGAGTCCCCTGAACTGGTCGACGAAGCCCAGTCTGCGCTGAGCCATTATCCGAAGAACGCCTCAGCGTGAAATCTTTTCTTCAACTCGCCGATGCTGTCTCCGCCAAATTTCTCAAGCACCGCGTTCGCGAGGACCGGCGCGACGACGTTCTCGGCAACCACCGCCGCGGCCGGAACTGCGCAAAAATCAGACCTTTCCCTGCGGGCCTCGATCTGCTTCATCGCGGCGAGATCAATACTCCTCAGCGGCTTCATCAGCGTCGAGATCGGTTTCATGGCTGCGCGAATCCAGAGCGGCTGACCGTTCGTGACTCCGCCTTCAAGTCCGCCGGCCCGGTTCGTCGGCCTGACGATCCTCTTCCCTTTCAGGAGCATCTCATCGTGAACTTCCGAGCCGAACTTCGTGGCGTTCTTAAATCCTTCTCCGATTTCCACGCCTTTTATCGCCTGTATCGACATCAACGCCTGCGCGAGCTGACCGTCCAGCTTTCTGTCATACTCGACATAGCTTCCCAAACCTATCGGCAAGCCGGTAACGAAGACCTCGACGACTCCACCGAGCGTATCGCCCATCTTCTTCGCGCGCTTGATCTGTTGTACCATCTTTGCGGCTATGTCTTCGTCGAGACAGCGCACTTCCGATTTGTCGGTAGCGGCCGAAATCTCCTCGGCGCCGTTCTTTTTCCCCATGTACTTCAGGAGCATGGCATCAAGCGCTTCCCTGTCTCTAAAGCCGGCGCTCCCGATCGAGAGGACGTGTCCCCCTATCCTGATGCCGAGTTCCGCGAGAAGCTTTCGCGCGACCGCGCTCATCGCAACACGCATCGCGGTTTCGCGAGCGCTCGAACGCTCGATCACGTTCCTGATGTCATCAAAGGCGTACTTGTATTTTCCTACCATGTCGGCGTGGCCGGGGCGCGCGACGACGATCTTCTCAATTTCCTTTTCCACCGGTTCAGCGGCCATCTTCTCGCCCCAGTTGGCAAAGTCGCGGTTCCATATCACGAATGAAATCGGCGACCCAAGCGTCCTGCCGTGCCTGACCCCGGTAATTATCTCGACCTTGTCGGTTTCTATTTTCATTCTTCCGCCGCGGCCATAGCCCTGCTGACGGCGGTAGAGCTGCTCATTTATGTATTCGGCGGTCAGCGCGAGGTTCGAAGGAACTCCTTCGATGATCCCGACGAGTCCGCGTCCGTGCGATTCTCCAGCTGTAATTAGTCTCAACATAATCCTTTACCTGTAAACGTCCTTCCCGCCATCGACGGCGATGATGCGTTAATCCGCATCTCGAATTCGGCAAGCATCCCTGCCACGAAGCTTCGCGCAATCTTTGGGGCGTGGGTTGATCGCAAACCCTATCGCGGCTTTCTCGAATTTGAATTCAAATCGCGCATACGGCTGGTTCGAGCTTGTCCTTGAACTTTTCGGGTGAAATTTAACTAATGTGGCCGCAACGCTCAAACCGTGGAGGATGCGATTATAGTTCCGTCTTCTTGGCCCCCTGTTGAATCTTCCACGCTTTGTATGTGTGGAGCTGCTGTTCCACGAGAACCAGACACACAGAAAGAACTGCGGCATCGTCCAGGTATCCTATCACCGGTATGAAATCAGGTATCAAATCCACCGGGCTGACGACGTACAGCAGCGTGAACACTATCGCAGACATCGCCCACCACGGTATCGTCCTGTATTCGCCCGACCAGTAATCCTTCACAAGAGAAATCATGAGTTTGATATCTTCGAGGTATCTCCCAAGCGGGCCGGGGTACTCGAATTTCTTCTTTATCGTTTCCGATTCATCGACCGCCTTCTTGACGTCGTCATCGGTAATTTCCGAAGCGTGCTTCTCGACATATTTCCTGTTTATCCATGGGATGCGCATTTAGACCTTCTTTTGTGCTTCTGTTTTCATTCTCGATGGAATTTACCCGCATCAATCCCGAATCTCAAGAACTCCTGTCCGGCTTCCCATGAATCCATCAAACCAGTGACCGTGACACGAACCTTCGTTCCCTCTTACGTGTATGTCTCGCGAGAGGAACCACGCATGCGGAAAACTTTGTTAAGCTAATTAACGACACAAGAGCAAATTCCTTTGGGACTAAACCTAATAAATTAATGGAGATGGAAACATGAAAATTATAGTGGTTGGCGCAACGGGCCTAATAGGCCGGGAGGTTGCCAAAGCGCTTTCAGCGAAGCATGAGGTGATCAAAGTCGGACACAAAAACGGAGACATTCGGGTCGACATAACTTCGAGCGGGTCGATAGAAGAAATGTATAAGAAAGTAGGCGCATTCGATGCGGTCGTCAGCACTGCCGGCGGGGCGGCGTTCGGTGAATTCGAGAAGCTGACCGATGACAACTTCGCGTACAGCCTGAAGGACAAATTGATGGGACAAGTAAACCTTGTCCGTTTCGGCGTGAAACACATAAAGGACAATGGGTCATTCACATTGACGAGCGGTGTGCTGGCACACGACCCGATACCCGGAAGCGCGGCGATAAGTCTCGTGAATGCCGGTCTCGAAGGATTCACGCGCGCGGCTGCAATCGAAATGAAGCGCGGCGTGCGGGTGAACGTGGTCAGCCCCCCCTTTGCGACCGAGACACTGAAAGCGCTTGGTATGGACACTTCCACGGGAACTCCGGTAGCGAAATTTCCGGGCGCGTATGTCGAAAGCGTGCAAAGCAAACGGAGCGGAGAAGTCCTGGAAGTCGTCAAATTTATCTGATGTGAGGTTGGAGTAATACTCTTACCGAGAGACACCGGGAGGCGCAGTCAGCGGAATCCAATGAGGGTGCTCCGCAAATAAAAATCCTCTCGGTGTCTCTCTTAGTTTTACGCCGCTCACTTTTGAATTCCACGCGGAAAATGATAACTTCTAACTCGACATAATTCACACAATCAGATATCCTTATATGAAGAGACCTTTCCGCGAAAGACTGAAAGAGGGCGTCATTGTTTGCGATGGGGCGATGGGAACGCTTCTCGAACTTTACGAATACGGCGAGAAACCGCCCGAGATACACAACCTGAAAAACCCCGACATAGTTGAGCGGGCGCATCGTGAGTATATCCAGGCCGGCGCAGAAATCATCGAGACAAATACATTCTCAGGCAACAGGCTGCGCCTCGAGGGATACAGGCTCGACGATAAGACCAAGGACATAAATGAGTCGGCAGTCCAAATCGCAAAACGGGCGGCCGGTGACGACGTCTATGTGGCAGGAGCAGTCGGACCGAGCGGGAGGCTCTTCGAGCCGCTGGGAAAGACAAAAATCACGCAGGCAAAAGCTGCCTTTAAGGAACAGATCGGATACCTGGTGAAGGAAGGGGTTGACCTCCTTATACTCGAGACGTTCCTCGATCTGAACGAACTCGACGCCGCGATAGACGCGGCCAAAGAAGTTTCCCCCAACATACCTATCATAGCTCAAAAGACCTTCTCGGAAGACGGAGCGATACTAGCCAGCGACTTTCCAATCGAAGTTGTAAGGCACATCAAATCCAAAGGGGTCGATGTCGTTGGATCAAATTGCACGGTCGGACCTCAACGGATGTACGGTATCATAAAATCAGTTTACTCCGAAGACGTGGTCCTCTCGGCTCAGCCTGCCGCGGGGATACCGACGCTTGTGGATGGCAGATCTATCTACCATGCCGCGCCAGAGTACCTTGCCACCTACGCGAAACAGCTCGTCGAAGCAGGTGTAACTGTTATCGGCGCGTGCTGCGGCTCCACTCCGTCGCACATAAAAGCTATCGCCGAAGCGGTAAAGGGAGTCAAAATCGCGGCGAAGCCGGTGACAGTGCGGCCTAAGACGATGTCTGATAAAGAGACGCGGGAGATGGTGGCTCCCAGCCGATCAACACTTTCGACTAAGATCGGTAAGGAATTCGTCACCACTGTCGAACTGGACATACCTCGCGGGCTCGATATTTCTTCAGTCATCGATGGCGCAAGGTATTGCAAGGAAAACGGCATCACCGCCGTGAACATAACCGACGGCGCGCGCGCGCGGATAAGGATGAGCTCGATCGCCATCTCTCACCTCGTACAGAAAGAGACCGGAATTGAGGCGGTGACTCACATAACGACTCGCGACAGGAATATGATAGGTTTGCAGGCGGAACTCCTCGGAGCACACACGCTCGACCTGCGAAACATACTCGTCATCACCGGCGACCCAGCGAAGATAGGAGACCTTCCTCAGGCTCAGTCGGTGTTCGATATAGACTCCGTAGGTCTCGTTAGAATTGTGAGGGGGTTGAACAATGGTCATGACTCAATGGGGAATCCCATTGGGCAATCGACATCGTTTCTGATTGGATGCGCTGCAAACCCGTCGGCGGAGAGGTTCGATTATGAGATTGAGAAGCTCGCCAGGAAAGTAGAATCCGGAGCTGAAGTGATCTTCACACAGCCGATATACGAGATAAGCACGTTTACCAGATTCCTCAAGGCCCTCGAGCCTCTCAAGGTCCCAGTCATCATAGGAATACTCCCATTGAGAGGACACAAACATGCCGAATTCCTACATCACGAGATACCGGGTATCGATATCCCCGAGAAGATAAGAGAGAAGATGTTCCGCGCGGGACCCGAAGGGGCAAAAGTCGGCGTGGACATTTCCGCCGAACTCTTAAAAGAGGTGAAATCGGCCGTGGCGGGAGCATATCTGCTTCCACCGTTTAAGAAATACGACGTAGCCGTGAAAGTGCTCGAATTGGCGGGAATCTGAGCGTGAAAATTTTTTAACTTACTGGGTCTCCACTGAACAGTGGAAAACAGCCCATTTTGCGGGTATGTCAGGGTTAACGGGGCAACCATTCTTGCTTGGGAGCGTCATAATGGTTAGATTGGTTACCAAGGTAATTATCGAGACTATAGGTTCTTTGGGAAATTTTTGAGTTTTGGATCTACTTTGGGCTCTCAGCTTGGTCGCTTCTCTGCCGACAAGTCGAGATCGGACTCGAATGGCAGGAAATCGCGGCAGCATCTTATGTGCTTGGAGTTTTGGAGTTAGATGAAAGAAACACTCGGGCGATTAGCTCAGTTGGTTCAGAGCGTTCGCTTCACACGCGAAAGGTCAGAGGTTCAAATCCTCTATCGCCCACTGAACACTGAGAAACTTCTCATTCGGGCTTTCGGCATGAGCGGTTCAGGTCAGTTTTGACGACATCAGAGGTTAGAGGTCGTTCCGCTCAAAATTCAGGTTGTTCATCTTAGAGAGTCTGTTATTTTGCAAATATTTGTATTTAGAGGTAATATTTCGCAATTATGAAGAATCAAGAAGCAACACTAACGGAGGGGAAAGCGAGACTTCGATATTGAATGCAACAAAAAAGTCTCACTAGAAAGCGAGGACCAAATGGAGAAGCTAAGCAGTATCCCCTCTGAGAAGAAGAGGGTCCAGAAAAAGCAGATTGAGAACCCGTTGAGCGACCTGCTCAGCGACGAGGTGTATCAGAAGCTAAGCGAGAACAGCCTTCTGGATTACAAAGCGGTAAGAGACTACCAGATAAAACGCCGCTTCAAGGACTTGCGGAACTATATGAGCGTGGGGGACGCCATAGAGAAGATCCAGGATGAATATCCTTACCTGCGATTTGACACGATCCGCAAGATCGTCTACAACGCGAAGGCTGAAAAAGAATAGTTGACCTGTCGGTCCCAGTAGCTTCCGGGACCGACTTTACTTTCTCAAATCTCCGCGTCATCGGGAATTTTCTGTCACCTGGTTCGGTTAAGGATTGCGTAGCCACCTGTGTAGATTGATGAGGCGGCCTTCGATTTATAGTATCGGTTTCCCGTTGAAAGGAGGAGTTTTGTCATGAAGCTGTACGTATCGAACGGTGATGAATCCGTGAGGATGTTCAAAAATGACTTCCTCGAGCTCTTGTCTCATGTGCATCCTTCAGTTCCTGCCATTCTTTACCTCCCGGTTGTCGCCTGGATGTTCTACAGATCAATTGAATTCGGACTCAGCCTTTATTACGTTTTTGCCCTCTTCGTAATCGGGGTTCTCATCTGGAGTTTCACCGAATACATCCTGCACAGGTTCGTCTTTCACTTCATCCCCAAAAGCGGTTGGGGAAAGAAAATCCATTTCATGTTCCATGGCGTTCACCACGACTATCCTAATGACTCGACGAGGCTCGTCATGCCGCCTATAGTCAGCATACCGCTCGCGGTCGCGTTTTACTTCGGCTTCATGAATATTCTGGGAGCGCATTATCTCCCTCCGTTCTTCGCGGGGTTCATCGCGGGTTATCTTGCCTACGACCTTACCCATTATGCGGTCCACCACTTCAGCCTCCACGGGAAGATAATCCTCTATCTCAAGCAGCATCACATGAGACACCATTACATGGATCCCGACAACAACTACGGAGTGAGCTCTCCGATGTGGGATTTCGTTTTCGGCACCTACCTGAAGAGACAGAAGCAGGAGAGCGCAACGGCGCAACGGTAAATGGCTTCACACAACATGGTTTCGAATCTGAAGCGGCGCGATGAGCGCCGCTTTTTTTATGAGTCAATGCGGAGCCAATGCGCGGACAGATAGAGGACTTGACACGTTCGGACGACCGTGATATATGTGGCCAACGTCGCAGGGAGGACTCTTGCGGCAAAACCGGTCACCGTCATAGTGAGTAGTATTTTTCAGGTACACGCTTTTTTCCGCACCCGGAAGCACCGCTTTCTCCTTTGATTTGGCGGAAGATGTGTCAGATAGACTCGGCAAAGTTGGTACGCCGCGATGGGTATCGCAGGCGGAGGAAAAGACTAAAAACGGAGGCCAGTAATGTTTGCACGGCATGGTGCTAACAAGAACTTTAACTCACGAAATGCCCAATGGGTTTCAGAGATGGTGGCGGGGCTCGCCATTACGGTGGCGTTCTCGTGCGCGGCTTCGGCGCAGAGTCTCAATCGGCAGTCGAACTCATCGGCGGCTATGAGCGATTCGACGACAGTTCTCTTCGAGGATGTGTACGGGAGGTTCCCAAACGGCGTCATGCCGTCGCTCTCAGTGGCGCATTACGACATCTCATACCAAGGCGGAATTGCCCCGATGAACCCCAGTTACACGAACGGCGGGGTCGGTTTTACTTTGGGAAACAGGAAAACGTACGAGCTTACCGGCAACTTTCAGAATTTCGGTCAAACCGGCTCAACACCTTCGCAAAGCTACGACCTGGGATTTAACTCGAGGCCGATTGCCGGATGGCAATTCGGGGGAACCGCCTTTCTTCAAAGGAGTCCCGGGATGGCTCTCACCGATCAGTACTACCTGGGTTTGACTGTGCTGAACCTCTCCAGCGGAGAAGTCAGTTTCAGCCAGAGCCGCCTCCAGCAGTACTACTACTTCTCCGACCTTCTCCCGGATGCCGGCCAGACGGTCTTTTCCTTCTCCCCGACATACAGCGATTCCAAATTGAGTTCCGGCAACAACAATACGATCGAAGCTCCCTTTACATTCTCCTACGGGCTACCGAGCAGGTTTACCCTTGTGGCAGAAGCAAACTTCAGCCAGTACAAGAACAGCTACCCGTACAAGGATGTCTACACGACACAAACGATGAATAATCTGAACGGCGAGTTCACAGCAGGGGCTGGATTGAAAAGAATGTTCGGGAACAGCACACTGGCGAGTTTTAATGCCGACTATTACTCCCTGGAGAACCAGACTCCACACTTCAACGGGACCACGGGGGCTTACGAGAACGGTGCCAGCCAGAAGCAGACTTTCGCCGTTCTCTCCATCGGGCTGAACAATCTCTTCCTCAACACTCCACTTTCGGTTTACGACGTTCGTCGTTCATACTATCTGGGCCACTACCTTCATAAGGATGAGGCAAGCAACAGCCTTACGGTTAGGTATGCGACACAGGACATTATGATGACGGAAACGCTGATCCAGCCTCTTGTCCCGTTCAATTTCTCACGTTTCGGCGTCGACGATAAGTTCAACTATGGCATTCTCGGAATGCTGGAGCTGAACGCGGAAGGCGCACTGCTTCAACACTCCAGTCGCTACGGAAGCATCGGACTCACTCTCCACAACCTGAACTTCAATGGAGCCGAGCTCAGCGACTTCGATTACTTCTTCGGCATGATCAACCGTCCGGGCGACTACACCCTGTCGGTCGATTTTTCTTCCTCAAACATTGATTACACTCCGTCCACTCAAATATCCACTGACGTGCGTTACGGAATCATGAGGGATATGGACGTTTCCCTGAATTACTCATATCAGAAGTTCAACTCTTCCAACTCTACGTTCGGCCAGTCCGGGAACAGCTGGGGGTTCCAGCTGCGCGGCAACCTCTTCGGCTTTATGCGCGCGCAGGGATCGATAGATTGGGGAAGGACGGATTACTCCGTTAACGGGCCGGTTATTACGAGAATAAACCAAGTGCAGTATAACCTCACTATCGAAACCTTCTTTTAGATATTAGGAATGCAAAGTGCGACTCACCTTGGAGATGAGTCGCACTTTAATGAAAAAGGAAAAGCAGGACCTCTCTCTACACGTTATAAGACCCGGGTTCAACGCACCACAAATAGTCACTTAGAACTGCGTCGGCTGCCGGAAGTATGAACCATAACATCAGAGATACGGAGGTTATCACCATGAAGAAGCTTTCCTTTCCCATCATCCTTGCAGTCCTATCGGCTCCGATAGTCTGCCGGGCTCAACTTATCAGCTCGTTCGGAGTCAAAGGCGCCTTCACATCCACTTCGCAGATAATGGCGCATCCATTTGCATCGACGGGCTGCTGGACAAGCAGCAGCACCTCGGCGGAACAAGGTTTCGATGTCGCCGCCTTTGCGGAATGGCCCGCCCTTCCATTGCTTTCGATAGTCACACAGGTCGAGTACGGCAGGGGTGGATCAAAAATCGAATACACCGTCGATGAGAATTCCTCCGTTACCGGCTTCGCTTCCACAATTGGCCACCTCGATTACATCTCCATACCTGTAATGGCGAAATTTTCCCTGCTACAGGGCTCCGTCACCCCTTACGTTTTTGGGGGACCAAGGGTCGATTTCCTGGTGGGTTACAGCGGCTCTCAGATTCAACCCACGGGAGTTTCTATCTACAGCCAGTTCAGGAAGACGATGCTGGGATGGAGTACCGGAATCGGCATAGAGACATCGACGATCCTGCCGGTGGATCTACTGGCCGAGCTCAGGTATAACATCGATCTCCTCGATTCATTCAACAACGCCGGGCTGACATTCAGGAACCAGACAGTCGACCTATGGTTTGGTGTGGCAGTGTGACCGGTGCAACTCGTAAGTCGACCGATAGACTTGGCATGAGTCCGGATCTTCAAATGTGGCCGGCGTTCTTCATGCTGAGATAGCCCGTCGGGCCGACGATGATGTGGTCGTGCACCGGAATGTCCAGGAACTCGCCCGAATAGACGAGGTCTTTGGTTATCTGGATGTCTTCCTTGCTCGGATCGAGCTTCCCGCTGGGATGATTGTGTACCACGATGATGCTGGCCGCGTCTTCGAGTATGGCAAACTTGAAAACGGCCCGGGCATCGACAAGGCTGGCGCTCAACGTACCTTCCGTCATCGTCTTTACACGCTTCACCCTGCCCGATGTGCTGAGCGCTATCACCTTGAACACTTCTCTTCTCTCGCCTGCGAAGTCGCGCATGATAAATTTGTAAGCGGCTTCAGGATTGTTCAAGAGCGGAGCGGTGCTGGAAGAGGCATTCTGGAGACGCCTCCCGATCTCGAACGCGGCGGCTAAAGTGATTCCCTTCACGGTTCCAATTCCCGCGACTCCCGAAAGTTCCAGTGCGTCCCTCATGGAAAGCAGGGCCATTGAATTGTCGAATGCCATCATCAATTCCCGCGCGACATCCACCGCGGTCCGCGACATCGATTTAGTCCTGGTCCCCGTTCGCAATAGAATCGCCAACAGCTCAACGTCTGAAAGCTTCGTGGCTCCCTGAGAAAGGAGCTTCTCCCTGGGTTTTTCACTGTCAGGCCATTCACGCAGAGTACGCGTGCCGGTGCTTTCCCGCACCGTCACGGTTTCGTCTTCTCTGGAACCCTCATACATAGCAGCCCCCTGCATTTGTTATAAGTCCAGTTTTTGAAGCAGCTTAATGTCCGCTTCTAATTTGTGTTTAATTCGCCGAGATCGACTATGTTTCCATTCTTGAATTGAAGAATGTGCAAGTATCTATTTGAATTGTTGTCTCCGAAAGAAATCATGGAGTGAAGGCCCGTGTAAGTCTGCGACTTCAGCCCAGACTCGATCCCTGACCTTGTGGTGACGCCGGCGCTTATCTGAGTTAGGAGATCGTTGGCAATATCGTAGCCGTATGAGACTACCCTGTCGAACTCGGCGTCGGATATTTGCGAAAGCGAGTCGGTCGCGGCGACGAAAGGCTGGGAATTGGTTTGAAAGTACGTGTCGCTGCAAAAAATTACACCATCTACGTAAAGATCGTTCGTGGAAAGCTGGTTCAAGTCGTACCAGTCGTCAGTTCCGAGTATCTGCGTCTTCACGTTGTAGTACGCGAGCTGCGCCCCGACGATTCCGATGTCGCTCGAAGAAGTCAACGGTATGAATATCGCGTCGAGCGATCGAAGAGCGTCGAACTCTCCAAGCGAAGTCAAAGTATCTATCGGTATCCCAAGCGAGTCAGCGACGCGGACCGGGTTGTTCCCGAAAAGATCGTAAGCGTCCATCTTCGTATACGAATTACCGAGCGAGTCCGTGTACGCGGGCGGGATATAAGGCCGAATTCGTTGTTGTTGCTGCGGCGTAAGCGTTCCAACATCGACATAAGGCTCGCCGAGAAGCGCGGCGGCTGACTTTATCTGGTCTATCGGCTGCGAGAGGTCGGTCTCGCCGCTCTCAAAATACGCGACCGCAACTGGCGGCGTACCAAGAGAGTCCAGTCGCTGCACGAAGTACTGGGAAATTATCCTGCCGTAGGATCCGGACGGCGAGAGAACCGCGATTCGCTTCTCGTGAAGGACGTTCACGGCGTAATCTGCCATGGCATAGGCCCTCGTCTTGAAATTCGGATTTGCTTGGAATACGTACGGATTACCTTTTGTCAGCCCGACATCGGTCGCCGTCGGAGAAATCAGCGGAAGACTGTTCTGGTCGGCAAGTTTGGCCACGGCTGATACTTCGTTGCTGTATACGGGTCCGATCACTGCCTTGACGCTGTGGTCCGCACCGAGGGAAAGCATGTCTGAAAACAGGTTCGGCATCACGCCCGAGTAGTTCTTGAGCACGAGGCCGACTTTGGTAGTGGCGTGCGCGTTATAATTGTCAAGCGCGAGCTGAATACCCAGAAGCAATCTGTCTCCCACACCGCTTCCATACTCGAGCGGAAGAAGCGCGCCAATCTTGATAGGTGACAGGTTGAGCAAGCTGTCTCCCGAGATTCTTTGAAGCCACCTGTTTACCTCGCCGCTGCCGACTCCCTGCTGTGGATACGACTGCGAGAAATTTTTCAAGATAGCCTCGGCTTTCCCGAGCTTATCCGAGAAGTAAGCCCGGCGCGCGAACCCGACAGCGATGGTGACCGCGGACAGCCTGCTGTGGCAGGTCGCATAAAGATTCTCTATATCGCTGAAGCTGAGGTTATGAGCGACGAGGGTATGCAAACTGGCCACTGCCTGATCCCTGATCACGCCATTGACGGATGAGTCTATCGCAGTTACGAACTCGTCGGCAGCCTGCAGATAATTGCTGAGCTCGTAGTAGTTAGCGCCAAGTATGTAAATCATATCATACCTGTGCTGATCCCCCGGGAATCTAACAAGGAAGGTGTCGATAACGGCAGCGGATTCCTGGTACTTTCTCAGGTTAAACAGCGAGCGAGCGCCGTAATAGAACGATTCCGCCGACCTCTGGTTGAGGGAATCGTCCATCACTTCGCGGAAATATTGAAGAGCAGTAGAGTAGTCCCCCTGTCTGAAACTCTGAAGTCCGAGGTTGTAGTTGGTCTCGTCCGTTTGATTGAAAACCACCTGGGAGAACGCAGTAGAGGCTACGAGGATGACCAGAAAAGCGGCGATAAGCTTCATCGTCAGTGTCTTTTCCGCTTCCTGTTTATTTTGGAAATTCGTTCAAGCGTTTCGGAATCGTCTTCCACGATGGCATTAGCTTCCGCGAGTTCGTCGAAGATCGTGCGAGCTTTTTCGTCTTCCCCGATTGCGCTGTAAAGGTTCGCAAGGGCCTGGAGCACCTCCGCGCTTCTCGGGTTGATGCTGAGCGCCCGGGTAAGATAAAATTCCGATTCGCCGGTCCTGCCAAGCTCCAGAAGTATCTTCCCGCACATGAACCAGCCGGGATAAAAATCTGGATCCGTGTCGATAAGAAGCGTGAATTCTTCGAGCGCCTCACGGAGGTCACCGAGCATGTAGTACGCAGTCGCGAGATCGAGCCTGAATTCCACGGATGACTCGTTTATGCCGAGCTCGCGCTTCAGGTATTTTATGGAATTGGGAAAATCTTTACGCTTGAGATATACCCTGCCGAGAAGCCCATTCGCGTCGGGGTACTTCGCGTCCGATTTCAGAACGAGCCGCACTTCCGACAGAGCCTCATCGTAATTGTCGCTTTCGAGAAAGATCGTTGCAAGCGCGAGGTGAACGCTCGGATTGCGCCAGGATGTCAGCTTCCTTAGAAGAGGAAACGCGCGCTCCATTTCACCCACATTAAAATAGAAGCTCCCGAGCGCGTATGCCAGCCTGTAATCATCGGGCATCCGCTCGAGCGCGTCTTGTAGAAGATTCTCCGCAGCATCATAATTGTGGAGCCCGAGATAAATCTCGGCAAGCTTGAGGTAGGCATCGGTATAATCAGGGTCCCTTGCGATGATCCTCCTCAGGATCTGAATCGCGTGCAGAGGCTTGTCTTCGCCGAGGAAGCCAACCGCCTCGTCGATCATTATCTTTACGGCTTCACTCGATCGTTCTGTTAATCCCATCTCTTGATTCAATTTCGTCAAGTGAAGATAAGGGCTCGAAATGAAAGTTTCACTCCCATTCGATGGTCGCCGGAGGTTTGCTGCTGATGTCGTACACGACCCTGTTCACGCCCCGCACTTCGTTAATGATCCTGTTTGACACCTTGGCAAGGAGCTCGTACGGGATCAACGCCCAATCGGCAGTCATTCCATCTTCGCTGGTGACGGCACGCAGCGCGATCGTGTACTCGTACGTTCGTTCGTCGCCCATGACGCCCACTGATTGCACAGGCAGGAGTACCGCGAACGCCTGCCAGATGTCGGTGTAAATTCCATGCTTCCTGATCTCGTCGATGAAGATATCGTCCGCCTGTCGCAGGATCTCCAGTTTTTCGGAAGTTATGTCGCTGAGTATCCTGACGGCCAGCCCCGGACCTGGAAACGGGTGGCGGTCGATTATGTCCGACGAAATCCCGAGCGCGCGCCCGACCTGCCTCACTTCGTCCTTGAACAGGAGCCTGAACGGCTCGATGAGCTTCAGCTTCATCACATCGGGAAGCCCGCCGACGTTATGGTGCGTCTTGATCTTGGCTGAAGGGCCCTTGTGGGATTGCGACTCTATAACATCAGGATAAAGCGTCCCCTGGGCAAGGAACTCCACATCTTTTATCTCGTGCGCCACCTTTTCGAATACCTCGATGAAGGTGTTGCCGATTATCTTCCGCTTCTTCTCCGGGTCGGTGACGCCACGCAGCTTATTCAGGAAAGTCTCCGACGCGTCGACATGATGAAGGTTCATGTCGAAATTCTTCCTGAAGTACTCGACTACGTTTTTGCTTTCGTCTTTCCGCATGAGTCCGTTGTCGATGTGGACCGCGTGAAGCTGACTTCCTATCGCCCGTTGAAGGAGAACTGCCGCGACTGCCGAATCGACGCCGCCGCTCATCGCGCAAATGACTTTTCCTGTTCCGACTTTCGATCTTATTTCCCGCGTGGTCTCTTCTATGAAATTTCCCGGCTCCCAGTCGGTCTTGCAACCGCAGACCCCAACGACGAAGTTGCCGAGTATCTCTTTCCCTTTCGACGTGTGGACCACCTCTGGGTGGAACTGCACTCCGAAAATCTTCTTCTGCTCCGACTTGAAAGCCGCCACCGGCGAATTATCCGTGTGGGCGATCGGGACAAAACCGGCAGGCAGTTTCGTGACTTTATCCGCGTGGCTCATCCATACCTTGGAGACGTCTCCTATATTTCGCAGGAGATCCTTCGAATCGTCAACGATGAGAATCGCCTTACCGAATTCCTGGTGCGCCGACCGATCGACTTCACCGCCGAGTTGATTGGCAATAACCTGCAGGCCGTAACATATCCCGAGGACGGGGACTCCCGCATCGAAAATCCTTCTGTCGGGAAGGGGGGCGTTGGGCTGGTACACGCTTGATGGACCGCCCGACAGTATGATGCCCTTAGGCGCAAGTTCCTTTATTTTATCGTAGGGGAAATCGAAGTTTTCCACAAGGCTCAGCACATTCAGTTCGCGGACTCTCCGCGCGATAAGCTGAGTGTATTGAGCACCAAAATCTAAAATTAGAATCTTATCCATTTACTTTTCAGTCTTATTGTCTGGAAAAGGATGTCAGCTAATTCGTCTCTGCTGAACTGAAAATGTTATACAACGTCTCGGGTCACGGCATTCGAGGCGCCGATTCGCATGACGTGCGATCTGGAATTGTTGTATGGTATTCACCCATCTCAGCGGTTGTCGGACGAACATGACTCCCACTCTGTACTATAGTTCTGCACCCGATCACCGAAATCGATTCCGAAAGTTGCCACCCAGAGATGTCCCGCGAAAGTCTCAACGCTTGATCAATTCCTGCCGGATAAAGATGAGTCCATTCACATCGCTGTCGTTCCAGTTCACAAACAATTTGACCAATTCTGCTTGATTCCACAAGCGCAGACTCCGGATCTCGACAGGGCGTATCAGGAGAGGACGATTCTCACCGCGCAAAAGCTTTCAGCAGATCCACGTATTCATCAAGTTCGGCGCGAGTCCGCTTCTCAGTCACTGCCACAAGAAGACCTATTTCCGAAGGATACAACGTTTCGACATCGACGCCCGCGAGAATCTTCTTCTTAAGACCCGCCTTTACAAGATCGGCGGCAGGAACCGGAGTCGAGATCAGAAACTCGTTGAAGAATGGCTGCTTATACTTCACCGCGAAACCTGGCACCTTCGCGACCTGCTCGGCAAGATAATGCGCCTTCGCGCCCGACTGCTCCGCGACTTCCCGGATGCCGTTCTTGCCCATCAGCGACATGTAGATGGTTGACGCGAGCATCATCAATCCTTCGTTCGTGCAGATATTCGATGTTGCCTTCTCACGCCTGATCTGCTGTTCGCGCGTTTGCAGCGTCAACACATAGCCTTTCTTTCCTTCGGTATCCACGGTTACCCCAGCAAGCCTTCCCGGCAGACGGCGGATCAGCGCCTCCCTGACGGCAAAGATTCCGAGGAAGGGGCCACCGAGGCTCTGCGGAATACCAAGCGCCTGTCCCTCGCCGACAACGACGTCAGCCCCGTATTCCCCGGGAGGCGCAAGAAGGCCGAGCGAAATCGGAGAGGCATCGACAACGTAGAGAGCTCCCTTCGCGTGCGCGATCTCTCCGAGCGCGAAGACATCGCTGAGCGTGCCGAAGAATGAAGGCTGCTGCACCAGAAGCGCCGCAGTGTTTTCGTCGACAGCTTTCTTTGCGGTATCAAGGTCTGCGACGCCTTCCCGTGCGGGTATCTCGACGATCTCAAATCCCTGACCGTGCACGTAAGTCTTCACGACCCGCAAGTAAAACGGATGGATCGGATGCGCGGCAATTATCTTCTTTCGCCCGGTATGCGACACCGCCATCAGAGCAGCCTCCGCAAGACCGCTGCCCGCATCGTAAAGCGACGCGTTCGAGACATCCATGCCTGTCAACCGGCAAATCATGGTTTGATATTCGTAGATGGATTGAAGCGTCCCCTGACTTACTTCAGCCTGGTACGGAGTATAGGCCGTGTAGAATTCCGATCTGCCAAGCATGGCGCCTATCGCGGACGGGATGAAATGGTCGTACGCTCCGGCCCCGAGGAACGAGACCGCATCCTGTGTGTTCACGTTCTTGCCGGCTAACGCCGAGACGTGCTTTGTCACCTCATATTCACTCATGGCGGGTGGAATATTCAGATCGCCTTTCAACCTGATCTCCCGCGGAATATCCTTTATGAGCTCTTCGAAATCAGTGACTCCGACAGCTGCCAGCATGTCGCGCCGGTCATCGTCGGTATTCGGGTAATAAGCCACTTCTTAATTCTCCGTTTTATTAAGTAAGCAGTATGCAGAGGCCTGTGTGCGGTGAATGCGGAGTATGATAGTCCGCTTCCAGCCGCCCTTTAATTGCTTTCCGCTTCCTGCTACGTACTATTTTCCTACCATCTCCTGATACTTCGCGGAATCCAGGAGGCCATCCAACTCGGTGGCGTTTGAAATCTTCACCTTCACCATCCAGCCTCCGGCATACGGATCTTTGTTTACGACTTCTGGCGAGTCTTTAAGCGCCTCGTTCACTTCGACCACCTCTCCGCTGACGGGAGCAAAAAGGTCGGAGACGGTTTTCACCGCTTCGATCGTTCCGAACTGTTTTCCTTGCTGGAGCTTCGCCCCTACCGCCGGAAGTTCAACAAACACCACGTCGCCCAGCTCGCCTTGCGCATACTCGGTAATTCCGACAACGCCGGTGTCTCCCGCGACGCGGATCCACTCGTGATCTTTGGTGTACTTAAGGTCTTTGGGAAATTCCATGTTTTCTCCTTCGACAATTTGAAACTCGAATCAGAAATAAAATCCTAAAGGCGGGATCCCACGTTCCGAAGAAATCCATACTCCCGCAAGGCGAGGGACAATCTATCCCAACGCCGCCAGGAGATCTGAATTTATCCGGAGTCTCGATTCCCGGAATTAGAGTTCTTAACGTCAGTCCGCGAAATTGAACGAATCGAGAAAATGCGTATCGAACTCGCCTTTCCTGAACCGTTCATCCTTCATGACCTTCTTATGGAATGGAATCGTGGTAGCGATCCCTTCCACAACAAACTCATCCAGCGCCCTGTACATCTTGTCTATCGCCTCTTCCCTGGTCGGCGCGAAGGCGATCAGCTTCGCGAGAAGCGAATCGTAATAAGGCGGAACTTTATAACCGACATAAACATGTGAATCCGTCCTGACTCCGAATCCGCCGGGGACATGAAAACCGGTGATTATTCCAGGATTGGGCCGAAAATCCTTGAAAGGATCCTCGGCGTTTATGCGGCATTCGATCGCGTGGCCGGTCTGTTTCAATTTCTTCTTGCTGACCTTCGATCCGGAAGCCACAAATATCTGCTCTTTGACGAGATCGAACCCGGTCACCTGTTCGGTCACAGGATGCTCGACCTGGATTCTTGTATTCATTTCCATGAAATAGAAATTCTTATACTTGTCGACCAGGAATTCTATCGTGCCCGCGCCTTCGTACTTGACGCTCTTTGCGCCCTTGACGGCGGCGGCGCCCATCTTTTCCCTGAGTTCCGGATCCACGACAGGGGACGGGGATTCCTCGATGAGCTTCTGGTGTCTTCGCTGGATCGAACACTCGCGCTCGCCTAGGTGGATCACCTCGCCGTACTGGTCGCCGAGCACCTGGAACTCCACATGGCGCGGCTGCTCAACATACTTTTCAATGTAGACCCCGCCATTGCCAAACGCCGCCTCCGCTTCCGTGCGGGCCATCTGGAATTGCCTCTCAAATTCTTCCGCGTTCCACGCGAGCCGCATCCCTTTTCCACCGCCGCCAGCGGTCGCCTTTATAATGACCGGGTAGCCGACAGTTTCCGCGGCTTCCTTCGCCGTCTTCGGGTCGTCGATGACCCCGTCGCTTCCGGGAACGACCGGCACGCCGGCCTTCCGCATCGTGTCTTTGGCGGAGGCCTTGTCGCCCATCATGTTAATCATGTCGGGCTTAGGTCCGATGAACTTTATGCCGCTGCTTTCGCATATCTCGGAGAATTTCGCGTTCTCGGAGAGAAATCCGTAACCCGGATGGACAGCATCCGCGTTCGTTATCTCCGCCGCGGCGATGATCCTCGGTATATTAAGGTAGCTCTCGCGTCCGGGAGGAGGACCAATGCAGACGGCTTCGTCTGCGAAACGAACGTGAAGCGAGTCGCGATCTGCTTCTGAATATACCGCGACCGTTTTGATACCGAGCTCCCTGCAGCTTCTTATGACACGGAGCGCGATCTCACCTCTATTTGCTATTAGTATCTTATTAAACAATAGTTGCCTCAGATTTCGGATTGCGGATGGCGGAATTCGAATTTACAATTCGCAATTCGAAATCCGAAATTCGAAATTTTGAAGAAGGTCTAATCAAGCCGGCTCTACCAGGAAAAGAGGCTGGTTGTATTCAACAGGTTGTCCGTTCTGGGCGAGGACCTGAACAACTTTGCCGGCGATATCCGATTCTATCTCATTCATAAGTTTCATCGCTTCGATGATACAGATGACTGTGCCGGGCTGAACCGATGATCCGACCTGGACATACGGATCGGCGTTTGGCGCTGGAGCGCTGTAAAATGTGCCGACGATCGGCGAACGCACCTCATGATATTTCGAGCCTTCCGCCTTCGGTGCGGCGGCTGGCGCTGCCTCCGGCACCGCGCTTGCGGATTGAGCCGGAGCCGGCTGAGCGTAAACCGGTTGCTGAGGTATTAATTGAGGGACCGGAGCCGCCGAGGAATTGTGGCGGGCCTTGCTTACTCTTATCTTTGAGCCTTCCTCCTCAATCTCTATTTCGTCTACGCCGCTCTCGTCAACAAGTTTGACGATCTTCTTGATGTAGTTAAGGTCCATTTGGTCTCCGATGCTAAGGTGTCCAGTCCCGTTGCCGGGAAGTGTATGGATGAAAAGAAAAAACCGCGAAGATCTCCTCTCCGAGCGCCACGCCCGATTCGATAGAGGGATCGACCGGCTAAGCTACTTCACACGCTCGACGTAGGCGCCGTTGCGCGTGTCCACTTTAAGAACTTCCCCTTCGTTTACGAAGAGAGGAACGTTCACGGTCGCACCCGTTTCCATCTTCGCCGGCTTCATGACGTTATTCACACTGTCGCCCTTAATACCCGGCTCCGTTTCCACGACTCTCAAACTAACGAAAATCGGAATTTCAACGGCGGTGATCTCCGAACCATTGAAGGAAATCTGCACGTTCTCATTTTCCTTGAGAAACTTGCTTCCTTCGCCGACAACTTCTTCCGGCACCTGTATCTGTTCGTACGTTTCGTTTTCCATGAAAACAAGCAGATCGCCGTCCCGATATAGGTACTGGTACGTACGCTGCTCGATCCTGACAACCTCTATGTCCTGTCCCGCCCGAAACCTGTTCTCAATCACCTGTCCGGTCTTAATGTTCTTCATCTTCGCCCGAACGAAGGCGCGCCAGTTGCCCGGGTTCACATGCTGAAATTCCACGATTGTCCATAAATCGTTATTGTAACGGATCGTCAACCCCGGTCTGAAATCTGAGGTACTAGCCATAATCTCCCATAAATCTTGGTGTTTTGTGATTTTTGCTTAAAAATATAGTTTCGGAGCCGCCAAGAATCAAGGAAACGGGAAGATAGCTGGCTATGGCACTCGTACCATTTGAAAACCAGAAGACGACACCCCAACTCCTCAAACGGTCCGATTGAAATGACCTGGTTGAGCAATTCTGTGAGGGAGTTGGCGGACGAACAGACCTTATGCGGTCAGACGGACTCGGTATATGCTTTAAACTCCAACCCGGTCAATTCACCTCCACCTGCGCCGACATGATGAAATTTCAAAACGCAAGCACCAGCCCATGGGGTGCTGCTGTGGGATCCCGCCTGCGAAAGAGGCCACGTGTGTGAATTAGACCAGAAATTCGCTCGACAATATTTTTGCAAATGGATGACAATGATCTCCCGGTTAGAGACTAGATTCTGGCATGATTGCTTGCTTCCGTGACAGACAGCTTCGGAAGGCAATAGAATGACGATCCTTAGGTCTTTCAAATATCGCACCGTGATTCATAGAGGCACTAGCGCTTCTTGCATCCCGGAATCTATTTGTTCAGAATTGAAGCTCTCAAAACTCCCTTTTGGGAAATGGAACTGCGTGTGAATCAGCGTTTTGGTCGCCATTTTGAAATATAACAGACAAACACTCCGAGCGAGCGAAATGATGCCTGGTCTAGTCTCATCTCGCCGCACGGTAATTCTTAATTAAAAAAGAGGGGGAAACATGACTTGGAAGATTACATCCAGGGCTCTGATCGTGATGATTCTGTTTGTCACGACATCATTCGGTCAGAACAAGACAATTACTCTTCTCCATCTAAACGATACTCATTCAAATCTGTCGGCGCTCGGTCCTCGGACGGCGCATCTCCAGGGAACAGTTGGAGGCATAGCGCGTGCCGCCACAGTTATCGAGATGACTCGACGATTCGACCGGAACACCATTGTCCTTGATGCAGGCGATCTTTTCATCGGCGACATCTTTTTCAACGTCACTTTCGGCGTCCCGGAACTGAAGATGCTAAGAAATCTTGGTGTCGATGCGATGACTGTCGGGAATCATGAATTCGACTTGGCTCCGGCAACTCTACTTTCATCGCTCAGCGAGGCGTTCAAAGGAGGAGGTTTTCCGCTCCTTTCGGCAAACATGGTGCTGGATGCGCCCGAAGTTCAGCCGCTGAAGAAGTACATCTTACCCTACACCATCAAAAAGGTCGAGGGGGTGAAAATCGGAATATTCGGACTTACAACGCCAGAGACCAATATTCTTTCTCAACCGAGTCCTGCGTACATCGACACCAATTTCGTCGAAATCGCCGCCGCCATGGTGCAGAAGCTGAAGAGTCTCAACTGTTCCGTGATCATTCTCCTTTCACATCTCGGTTTCATGTATGACCAGGTGGTCGCTTCGCATGTGCCGGGAATTGACTTCATCATAGGTGGACATGACCACTACGTTTTTGAGCACCCCGTGCCAGTCGCGAATCCACTGGGAGACACCACATTCATCATGCAGGCCGGCGCCTTCTATCAGTACATTGGAAAACTCAGATTCGGGGTAAAGCAGGGCAGAGTCCGCATAGTGGATTACGATCTGATCCACCTTGACAGGTCGATTCCGCAAGATCCGTTCATAGCGTTGAAGGTCAAGTTGCTCGAAAAACAGATCGAGGCGGTGTATGGTCCAATGTTCACAAAGAAAATCGCTTACGCAACCGTGGATTTCCCCCAGATAGCCGACTCCCTTCTCAATCCCGGCAACCACGACACGCCCGCCGGCAATCTGGTGACGGATGCTTTCAGGGCTTACACGGGCACCGACATAGCGATCACAGCCGACGGGGCCTTAGCCGAGCCGTTGTACCACGGCCCGCTCGTCGGTGACGATATCTTCCGCCTTGTGGGGTACGGTTTCAATACGGACAACGGACTTGGCTACAGGCTGGCGACGTTTGAGATAACGGGAATGGATCTGATCAAGGGAATCGAGTTCGGACTCAGCAGCATCGAGTCGAGCGACGCGTTCTTCATGCAGGCTTCCGGTATGTCATATTGTTACGCGGTTGACCAGCCGGCCGGATCAAGAGTAGTGGGAGTTCAGATCGGTGGAGTGGATATTGATCTGACAAAAACCTACACCGTCACTTCAAACGAGTTCATCCTGGCGGTTCTGAAAGACTACGTCGGACCGATGATAGGGTTGACTGTAAGCAATCCGAAAGTGCTGCAGGGTATCGCAGAGTACTCCGTTGTAGAAACTTATGTGAAGACGTTGGGTACAATAAGTCCGGCCGTCGAAGGGCGGGTCACCGCGATACAGACTGAGTCACCATCGATGAAACGAACTCAGCAGTCGGCTACCGTCGCGAAGGAATTCTACCTCGCTCAGAATTATCCAAATCCCTTCAATCCCACGACGACAATAAGCTTCTCGCTTCCGAAGTCGACGTTTGTGACCGTCAAAGTATATGATATTCTCGGAAGAGAAGTCGCAACGCTGGCGGCGGGTGAATTAGGGGCAGGAATACATGCCCTAATCTGGAACGCAGACCGATTCGCCAGCGGAGTTTACTTCTGCCGCATCGAAGCAGGGCAATACCACGTCTCCAAGAAAATGATATTGATGAAGTAGTCCGTACAACCTACTGCCTGGCCCGCCTGGAGAAGTGATGTCCCGGGCGGGCCTAATTCGGCTCTGAATAATGACGACGGACAAGCGGATCTATGGAATTGCCTCGGCAGCCACACCCTCGAAGCCTAGAATTTACCGTTTCTTTTTCGGATTAAATGTCTGGTTCGAATAATTGAGTTTGATTCCCTTCAGCAGCTCCCTCACGCGCTCAGCATCATCCTCCCTGACGAGGAGAACGACAGGATCGACGTTTCGGAAACCCGAAAGCGCATCACCCTGCAGGTAATATTCTATGCTTTCGGAGTCAAGAATCAGCCGGATGCTGACGACGTCGGCCTGATCCATGGTCTGAAGGATCGGAATGAGCCTTGTGTTGTCAGGTTCCATGACAGGCTCTTTGTCGTTGGTTTGTTCCACCTTTTCAGGAAGCCTCTCGACGAGTTCCGCACCGCAGTCGGCGCAGCGGGTGAAGCCGGGCCTGTATTCGGTTTTGCATTGTGGGCAGAACATTTCTGCATCTCCCTTCCCTGAGCTTTTACTTCTGGAGTGCTCAGCCTTTGTTATTGACGAGCTTCTGTCTCTCTATATTGGCACAGACCTTTTGATTCATCAATGTACCGAAGATACAAACTCATACGGGAAACGACTTATCAATTCTCCGCCTTTATCCTAATGAGTTCTCTGATCGCTGCCGCCGCCCTCCTGTCTTTGACTTCGACTCGCAGCCCTTTGCCTTCAGGATACTTCTTCGCGCTGGCAACTTCATCGATAATCTGCTTTGGGAGATCACTTCGCAGGATCGCTTCTACCGCCCGATCACCGAACACGAATGACAAACGGAATCCACCCCTCAGCGCCGTGAAAAAGAAGAGGTTCTTTCTGGGTGAAAGCAGTTTCATCGTCCATCCGGATTTGGGACCGTAGTATTTCCATTCTTCGATGGCGGGACCGTAATTACTCTGGACATATCTTCTCAATTCAAGCCAGATCTCTCCCATGTCGCCGAGAGTTTTGAGCAACGTCCGGCCATCGGGAACTACCGACTTATCATTGAACGCATTGTCCTCCATGGAACAATCTCCTTTCCTCTTTCCCACCGCCTTCCAAGAGACCTCGCCTCATCGGCTTTTCTGGTCTTTATACATCACATAATTCACTGCAATGTCAAGAGCCGCTTCTACCGCCGCAGGCTCTATATGCTCCACCGTATCCTGTAGAGTGTGGTAAACGGTCTTGTCGCCGATGCTTGAAGCCGACATGCCGATGAGCGACGTCGCTTTGACTCCGAGCCTGGCAAAAGTCCAGGCATCCGTGCCGCCGCTTCCCGGAAGAAGCGGCTTAACAGAAACGTGATGACCAAGGGCAGCTCCTATCTGCCTGCACTCTTCAGCCATCTCCCCCGACAGGCGACAAGTACCGTTTCTGTCGCGAGTAATCAGCGCTAGTTCTTTGAGAGAGAACACGCTTTCCAAATTTAGAACGGATGTCGGTACGGAGAGCAAATCGCTCTTATGCCGTCTTACGTAATCGGCAGCGCCGCGCGTTCCAACTTCTTCTCCGTCCGTGCTCAGGACGATCACGCGCGTGTGTTTCAGAGACGATCCGCTTCTCCTCCGAAGACTAAAATGCACCGCTGAAGTAATGGCAATCGACGTGGAGTTGAGGTTGTCCCCAGCGCCCGGAGACTGCAGGCGCGTAATGACGAAGTATAACGGGCCCACAAAGAGGAGTCCCAAAAACCACTCTGTTAGCGCCACACCCATCGGGACCTGAATGCTGTGGCCGAAGCTCTCCCCAACTACGGCCATGGCCGTAATGACAATCATCGACGCGTAGACCGCTACAGCCATTACAAGCCTGGGCAGCGCGAGCTTTTTAAACCGAAGAAGAAAACCAAGGACATACGGACTGTCGTGGTGGCCGCTCAAAATTACCTGCTGTCTCACTTCACCGGACGGCTCGAGTACCCCGTAAACATTGCATCCCTCGGCAGGCGCAAACCATCTGTCGAAAAGCTTTCCATTGAAAACATAAAGCAGCGTACCATAAGCAATCCCGAAAAGCGAGACTAAAAAAGAAAAGTAGACGAGGATACCTCCAGGGATAATAAACAGAACAGAAAGAAAGTAAGAGACCGCCATGACCTTTCCGAGATTCCTGAACGAACCAGGGCGCATCTCAAAACGCTCCTGTACCACCTTGTCGCAGTGGACCCTCAACATCTCCGCTATCTGATCTGCCGCGTTAAGGCACTGACGTGTTCCCGCGATGCGTGGGCCGTGCCTGTCGAGCAAAGATTGCGTTAGCTTTAATGTTGCGATGGCGGCCTCGCGACCGACATGCTCGAGTTCCACGATCTCTACCTTTCTCCGTCCGAATCGATGCCCGGTGAGCGCGGAAGAACAATGCTGCCTTGCACATTCAGTCGATTGCCCACTAATGCTTTGCCCATCATTCCCGCGTGCCTTTCAACTCTAACCCTTCGCTATTTTTGCCACCTCAAGTGCCACCATGGCATTATGTTCGAAAGCAAGCCGCCTGTGGTTTACAAGATCGACGATAGTTCCAACGAAACAGAGTCCGCCAGTGAGAATGTAGAGGACACCCATCCCTATCTGTCCGAGAGCGAACCTGTGTATCCCGGCGATACCCACGAATCCGACGACCGCAAGGAGAAGGATAAGCTGTGGATCCTTTCTGCGTGCGTTGTAAACACCCGCGAAAAGCTTTACCTGGTCGTCGTTCATGTCTTTAATGACATTCTGGACATAAGCCAGCTCGTCCCCTTGCAGCATCGGCATTAACTCATAGATGTTTGTCATTTCATCACCTCGCTTTAGTGAACTGAATTATCAAGGACCTTCCACCTCAAAGAACCCTTTAACAAAGAGAACGTACGGAAGATAATGATGATGGTTGCAGGTATACCGAGGAGGTGGGTTTCCACAGAGCGCATCACGTCGCCGTGTAGAATAAAAGAAACCGATCTGCCAAGGCCGCATCCCGGGCAGTAGTGAAATCCGAGATTCTCAAGAGGACAAATCGAGAACGCGGTCTGAACGTATGGATTGTGAATAGCGAGGTATGTTAAGGCAGCTATCCATGTCACCGTTTCGAGTCCGATCCGCCAGTAAAGCGTTCGCGCCAAACTAACTACGATCAAATTAATCCGGTGCATGCAACTCCCTTCACATACTTGTGAACAAAAAAATCTTCTCACCGCGACGAATGAGCCGCCGAACGAGATTGAACACGGCGCCCCTAAGGATGTAAAGACCGCCGTACCGAGAGTCAATCAAAGATTATCGCTCTAGCGCCGTTCTTGGAATGGACCTTGTGGGGTAGTTCGGTATCGCCAACCTGCGCGCTCATATCTCCCTTCAAATCGTATTTCCTTCCATCTTCCATCTCGATGGTCAGGTCACCTTCAAGGACAAGGACGATGTGGCCCTTTGTACACCAGTGGTCCGAGCAATAGTCAGCAGAATATTCAACGAGTCTTACGCGGACGTTACCCTGGTCGAGTTCCTTGGAAACCGCCCTTCCGGTCTCGCCGCGCATACCGACGGAACTCACCCTGTTCCAATCTGTAACTGTGAACGGAACATTTTCCAGTTTCATTGCAGTGGCCCTCTGACATTGTTTCAAGCCTCTTCCATTCCGGGGGGAGTATCCCTGAACTAAACGACATCCGATCCCTCCGGGCGAAACCTCGATCTATTTCAACTCAATTTGACCAGACTTTCGCTTACTTTCCACAACCGTGCGGACAATTCCGGGTCGCTGGAGACTGCCGACGATCGCACGGCCTTCTTGTCTTTGAAATACTTGCCGGAAACACCATCAACCTCCGGCGAGACCGCGAGATAAATGACAGTCTCGGCTCCCTTCTCAGGCGTGCGCATCGCCCACCCGAAGAGCGACGAGAACACTTTTAATCCCGCTCCCGAGTTACCGTAGAAATGCGTGTAAACCGCCCCGGGCTCCATGCAATTCGCCGTCACTCCGCTTCCGTTCATGCGCCTCGCGAGCTCATAAGTGAAGAGCACGTTCGCGAGCTTTGAAAGCGAATACGCCTGGAACTGCCCGTACTTCTTCTCCCCCTGGAGATTCTCAAAGTCGAGCTTCGCATAGTGGTGCACCGATGACGAGACGTTCACTATTCTCGAAGGCGCTGACTTCGCCAGCTTAGAAAGGAGAAGGTTTGTAAGTAGAAAATATCCCATGTGGTTGGCAGCAAACGTCTTCTCGATTCCATCGACGGAAAGTTCTCTTCTGGGAACCAGACCTCCGGCGTTGTTCACCAGAACATGCAATGAATCGAACTGGTCCTCGAACTTCTTAACCACATCGAGTACGTCACGCTGCGACGACATGTCACCTATCAGAAGATGGACCGCCTTGTTCCCAGTTGAACTAACAATTTCCGCGGCCGCCTTTTCGCCCTTTTCCTTATTGCGGCAGACCATGACGACCGTCGCGCCCATCCGTGCCAGCTCGAGAGCCGTAACTTTTCCAATGCCGCTGTTCGCTCCTGTCACCATGCAGACTTTATTTTTCATACCTGTAATTTCCTTCTCGCTTTTCAATGTCAATTCTTCTCAAGACAGCTAAAGAAGATCTCGGTAGCTTGAATTTAGTATAATCATAGTTGCGATACAGTTCAGCCACCACCAGACGCGCAAGACGATTTAAATCTCAAAATTGCAGTCGAAAAAGCGGATGAATTCGGAAACACTCATAATTTGATCGATCCATGATATATCGACAAGTTCAGGGTGTCTACCAAATCCGAACAAGCCTCGACGAGTTGTAAGAAGACCTATTCCTGAGCCACGACACCTTTCTTGTGCTTGAAGAGCTTGCCCGCGACGGCGGCCATTAGTCCCGCGACCACACCGGTCACGGCTCCTATAAAAGGACCGACCATAACCATCATCAGGCGGGGATGAGTACTCTTCGGCATCATCGAACGCCCCGCACGTAGCTCCGCGTTGTGCGCGACGTATGTTCCGAGGAAAGCGGCGTGAATAACCCCCACCCATAGTCCGGCGAGTATCGTCGCCATCAGCGCATGCACGAAGAAGTCGCTCTCCAAACGCTTTCCGATGACGATAGCATAAATCAAAAACACGATTATCCAGAGTACAAGTTCGCCTGGGCCGGAAAGTCCATATACTCCGGCGAAGCCAACGACCACTCCGAACAACGAAAGGAGCAAAACTATCTTCCAGTTCATGATCCTCCTCCTTGTGTAAAAGGGAAACGGCAGCCTAAGCTCCGTAACTCCTCGCCAATCTACCGACAAAATGTTTTGTAACCAACATCTTCAGGGCTTTTGATGTGAGTCACCTTGAACGCACCCCGTTCATTAATACACAGCTCTAAATGAGCGGGAGACACCCGCCTGAGACGTCATCCGGTAAAGTAGTGGGTTCCAATCTGGTGGAGGAAAATGACGCGAATTTGGAAACCTAATCCCGTGCGACCGGTGGTAGTTTCTTTCCTGTATCAAAGGAGCCCAGCACATGGATTTAGGAATAGTCGATCACATTGATGAAAGCTAATCGCAAACTGATCCGCTCTCGAGCACGCTATGATCGTATGATCGATCTATCGAAGCGTCAACCGCGCGATGTGAGGCTATGTTTCCGATTCGCCAGTTGCGCTACGTGCGTCTTAATGATTGTGCATATGTCCGTCGTGGTCGTGATGATGCTGCGTTGTCGGGCCGGTCGTAACGGGAAGCTTTCCTTCAGCCGCAAGCTTCACGGCCTCTGATACCGGGATCCCGGACGCGATACAGACTTCAACCGTGAATCTCTCCGCGACCTGGTACGCGTGCGGACCAATTCCTCCACATATCATCTTCTTAACTCCGGCTTTTGCCGTGTCGCGAATCACGAGATGCGGATCAGTGCCGTCTCTGTTTTGTTTGACTTCGAGCGAGTTCGTCTCGTCGTCATACACGAGAAAGTAAGGCGCCCTTCCGAAATGACTGCTTACGCTGCTATCTAGCGAATTCCCTTCCGATGATATAAGATATTTCATATGCTTCCTTTATTTTTTCCCAATCTTAAAACTTGCCGGTCTATGATTCCAATATCCTGGCTGGTAAACAAGCCGTCCCAATGGCTATCGACTTCTATTTACTCACTATCCCTATAAGCATGTCAAGCATAGTGTGCATCCAAAAAAGAAAATGGGACAATAGTTATCGACAGACCGGTCCGAAATCCTACCACTGCATCGTACAACGGTCCATCAATCCGGTAATCCATCATTCAAAAATTCCATTATTCCCCCGGCTTAGCCCATCATCGCCATTTGTTTCATCCCGTTTCCCTCCTCGGGAAGGCACGTCATTTCTTCATCGATGAGGCCTATCTGCGCCGCGATGCAATTCAAACCTTTTTTCATCACCTCAAATTTCCACTCATCTTTCAGGAGGGATGCAAGATACTCCTGCCATCCGTCTTTCAGCGGAAACGCCTTCATGAATCTCCTATATAGATCGGGCGTGTGGTCATACACCGATATCAAATCTTTGAGTGTGTATTTAACCTTATCAAGGCTGTGCGGGACAGCCACGCACTTTTGCGGCATCAACGGGCAGGTTATCGATTCTTTTTGCGACGAGAACTCGAAGAACTTCCTGCACATTGAGCAGTAATACTTTCCTGTTTCGTTCTTACCTATGATGTCGATCTCGTCGAAGAAAATATTTTGCTCGATGCCGATTTCGTCCTTTAAAACCGCGATCGCAGCACCGAGAATGGGGAAGAGCTTCCTTTTGTCCCACACCTTGCTCATGTCGGTTATTACGAAGACGATCCCATCCGGCGTGATCCGCTGCGCCGTCTCGCTCCCGCTGACTGTGATTATGAAGCTCTTCAGTGTCTGGAGCGGCTCATGTTTGTACTCGAAACGCCATTCTTTAAGGAACCGAATATACTCTTCGGCCCATTTCCTCCCGATCAACTCCGCATCATCGCCGGCAAGATAGTTCATCATTCTTTGAGGTACTTTCGGATAGAACAGTCCGAACTTTTCGATGCTAACCGTCGACTCGGGTCGCATCACTTCGATCGGGACCGGCGTATTGATGCACATCTTCGACATATATGGACAAACGGGGCTGTCCATATCGAAGAGGAGCTTACACGTCACGCACCAGTATTTGTTCGAGGAAGAGTAAACGCCGGCAGGCATCTTTCCCACCCGTTCCATTATCGCTTGCTTGTCCATCATCATAATATCAAAGCTCCGGTTTTAGTTCTCGAATGTTTCCGGCTGGTTTCCTCCTAACAGCTACTCCCCTGACACCAAGCCGCAATATTTCATACTTTTGATGCCCCGTCCAATAAAAGGATGCATCAGCTATCATAAAGACGAACCATTACAGCTATTATTTTACGCGATTAAACCCTCGTAGATCGCGCGGAATGATCTTTCTAAAAGCATCTCAAGTTTTGAAAGAGTTGTATTAACTTTCAGGCAGGAGGCCTAGATCGATCGTGCAAATCAACCCGAAGCGCAAACGCGCCGCGTCAACCATTTCGTTGAATCGCGCGCCACTTTCCTGTGCCGCGGCGTCCTATTCCATAAAATCACTTGAGAGTTTAAGGCGATAGAATGGACGATGTTCTGATGGATGTCAAAGACTTCGGAGTTGTGCTGGACAATTCTACAGTATTGTCCGGGCTGAATTTCAGCGTAACCGAAGGAGAGTTCATCACGATACTCGGCCCGAACGGTTCTGGAAAGACCGTCCTATTGAGAGCGCTTCTCGGACTCATTCCTCATACCGGCAAATTGAATTGGCACAAGAAGCCACGGATCGGATATCTTCCGCAGGGACTAAACCAGGTTTCCGTTCGGGAGATGCCTTTGACTGTGAAAGATATCTTCGGACTTAAGAAGCTTAAGCCTGATGAAACCATTACCTTCCTGGAACTTGTCGGTCTGGGAAGCGGCGTAATGAATAAGAGGGCAGGTCATCTCTCCGGCGGAGAGTTTCAGAGGATGCTTGTCGCCTGGGTTCTCGCGTCGCGTCCCAATATTCTCTTCCTCGATGAGCCCACCACGGCAATCGATGTGGCCGGCGGCGAAACCATATATTCGCTCCTTAAGGACGTCTGGCAGAAACAGGCGCTCACGATATTCAACGTGACACATGATCTTAACATCGTGTACGCGCATTCGACTCACGTCCTTTGCCTGTCGAGGCTTGGTCATCGCTGTTACGGAGTTCCGAAAGAAATACTCACTCCAGATATGTTGCGTGATATCTACGGCGCCGAAGTAAAACTTTATGCTCACTGAGGAGATTACCCGGAATGACATACCAACTGGCACTCAGTCTCGTTAGCGGCGTTTTCATCTCCGGCTCGGCGGCATATCTAGGCACGCTGATGTTGTCGAGGAAAATGGCGGTTATCGCGGGCCCGCTGGGACACCTCGCCCTTCCCGGTGCGGCGTTGGCGATCGTCTACGGTTTCAGCATCTCGCTCGGCGCTTTCCCGTTCGTCGTTCTCGGAATTATCCTGATTTGGCTTCTCGAGATCAGAACTAAACTCGCCATGGAGGCATTGACGGCCATCGTATTCGCCACCGGAGTGGCAACGGCTTTCTTGTTTCTCCCCATCGACAAGGCAGAGGCGGCCCTTGTCGGAGATATTTCAAAGGTCGGAATCTACGATACGGTTGCCTCCGTGGTACTCGGTTCGATGGTCGTTCTTATCATAAACAGAAGTTATTCAAAAATCATGCTCATCAATATCCACGAGGATGTCGCGAAGACCGAGGGAGTCGACGTGAAATTATATAATCTCATTTATCTATCGTCCATTGCCGTCATTGTGGCCCTTGGTGTCGATCTGGTCGGCGGATTGATGACCGCCGCGCTCGTCGCAATCCCGGCCGCCGCGGCCAAAAACGTCAGCAGGACGCTCGCGCAATTCGGAACGACGGCAGGACTGTTCGGCGTGGTTTCGGCGGCGCTGGGTATTATAGTCTCTAGTTTTACTGCGCTCCCCGCCGGGCCACTCGTAATCCTAACTAGCGGCATCATCTTTCTGGTCACCGTTCCCCTCGCAAAGGTCTGATGGTTGACACCCAAGGGTAACCCTGCATTTACGGAGTAGCCGGCAACCGCATTCCCCTTTCCCGCGCCGGAGGGAACGCTTCGCAAGCTCCATCGCGTCCTCGCTTTCCCTCCACCACCACTATGTGACTGGAGCAGGGTCGGTTCTTCAACTCATGAACCATTTTCATATGGAGTCCTTTAAGCAAACTCGTGATTCCCCCATTCCTCGTGAATGACCTGAAATTCCTGTAGTGCTCCGGTCCGGCGGCGTACTCAACGAGTTGATTCAGAACCCCACAATAGTTTCTCGGCTGCGGAACAAGATAGTCGACGAGTATGATTCTGTCCGCAACGGTAGACGCCGCTCGCAAAAGGAGATCCCTGTCTTCCTCCTGTATTTCGTGAACGACATACGACATCGTTATGAAATCGAAGTGGAAATCATTCGTCGCGAGGAACTCGAACGCATCCATCCTTCCAACCGCCATTTTCTCCGAGGGAACATTCACGAACTTGCGTCGCGCGACTCTAATGTTGCGCTCCGAGGGATCAATTATTACGATCTTACCGCATTTGTCGAAGAGTTGCGACGCGAGTCGTCCGGTCCCGCAGCCAATGTCAAGGATCGTCGCGCCCTCGGGTAACATCTCCTTCACCTGAGCGAAAACCCTGTCCTGGTTGGGGGCTATGAGCAAATCATAGAACAGGCCATCGTACCAATGTTTTTTGTCATCCGACACAGCAGTTTACCTCCATGTTGCGGGCGTGACGATTTTCAGAATCTCGATAAATCATCAATCGGCTCATTTTTCACTTCCACTGAAATATTCCATTGCCTTCTTGTCCATCTTTCCCGTACGCAGATCCATCATGACACAATCCTGTCCGGCGCTCGCCACGCTTGACTCTCATTTTGGGAATACCGCCCTCAGATGCATGAGTCCATGCTTGACGGACTCGATCCATATGACTCCCTTCAGCTTGTTTGTCAATGTCAGCTGGGTCCTGTAACGAATTTGCGTCGAGACAACTACCGGATAGAAATCCCTTTCGAGCATTTCACTGACGGGTCTCCGCGTAGAAAGGAGCTTCGAGCGCAAGTCTTCAAGCCATCTTACGTAAACGATGTTGTTCACGTGACCGGCGACGTCTATATCGTATGTCTTTATTTCAAGTTCCGATTCGATTCTCTGATCAGTCACACAAGCACTCCTCTCTATGGAAGAAGAATTGCGGCCGCGATCACCGTGGTCCACTGGCCCGTTTTGTCCCCCTCCGCAGTCTGGGTGATGTTGAAAGTACGGACTATCTTCCCAGACATCTTGAAGACCTGTTCGCGCTCGTTCCAGTCTGTGTTGGGGTCGAACTCGACTCCAAGAGTCGTGGCGAGCATCTGGGCGGCAAGGTCCTCCGCGTAATCGCCGGCGGTCTTCTCGTTTTCCCCAAATCCATGGTGCTCCGAGAGATAGCCGTACTGCCCCGAATCCGCGGGAATCGCGGCCCCTATCGATGCAGCTATCAGGCGGTTCGGTTCGTCGGTCGCGTTTCGTGCTATGACCGTGAACGTGACCTGGCCACTCTGTATTTCCTTCAGACCTTCGTTCAAACTGATTCGCCTGCAGCCCGGCGGGAATATGCTGCTGACCGAAACGAGGTTGCACTTTTCGATACCCGCGTCTCTCAATGATAACTCGAATGAACTGAGGTAATCCTTGTGCCTTCCAACGCCCTTTGTAAAAAATATTTTCGACGGTACGAACACTTTGAGTCAGACCAGCCTTTCGTGAATTTCGATTCAGACCTTCCCGAACGACGAAAAATAATGCGTATTAAGTTCTATGAAAGTCTCTTGTTTAAAGCCAAAGCGCTCGACTTTTGACCTGAGCGCGTCTTTGGAAAACCTGATGCTTTTGGGCGGACCGAATGGTGTCTCAGGATGGAACTCTATAAGGTCGAGGTGCGCACCTTTGGTAAGTGTTCCAGACAGTGCTGAGAGTATATCGTCTTGACAAGACATGTCGTGAAATGAATTCGAAAAGAAGATGTGGGTGAATTTGTCGGGCGAATTCTCTTTGAACCACCGGCACGCGTCACCGCAGACCGTTTCTATGTTCGGCCTGGCATAAAAGCTCCCTTTAAGGCCATCGCAATGAGCATCGATGGCAACAACCTTTCCGCAATTATCGGCAAACCTTGAAGAGTAATAACCATCACCCGAGCCTACATCCGCAAGGACATCGGCGCCTGACAAATTCATCACAGCCAATATTTGGTCTGCAATTTTCGATTTCATTTCCGGGCTTCCATGTTGGCGTCCACCAGAACTATGGTGATCCATATCCAAATTCCTTTTGATTCATTGTAGTATGTAATTTACTTTGGTCCTTGCGACCTTACCGCTATTTGATGAAACACGGATCAATTTCGGTTCAGACATTAGTGTTTGAACCATTTCACTATCGCGTCGATCGTTGCATTGATCACCGGGTAGGCGACCGGCGATGGGGTCAGAAGCGGATGTGTTCCTATTTGCAGCGTGTTTATGTCGGTATCGGTCATCCTGTTTAGGATCATGACTGAAACCATGTTGATGAGTTCTCCTGCAGAATCTCCGCCGTACATTTCGGCGCCGAGAAGCGTGTGCGAGTAGGTCGAAAAGATGAGTTTTACGTAGACTTCGGAAGCACCGGCAAGTTTTCCGGGATGGCGGTCCACGGCCTTCGATGTGCCGATCGTGTAATCAATCCCCTTCTCCTTGGCTCTCTTTTCCGTAACGCCGCTCACGGCAAAGGCTTTATTGCCGATCTTCGTGGAGAACGTACCAAGCACGCCGGGATATTGACGCACGACCCTGATGGAATAGAGGTTTGATCCGACGAGGCGTCCCTCCGCCATACCTGTTGAAGCGAGCATGATATTCGTGAGGTCGCCCGTGAAGAAATCATACTTTATTGCGCAGTCCCCAACTGCAAAAATGTCCTTCTCGGATGTCCTTAGATAGTCGTCCACAAGCACGCCTCTTCCTTCCTGGTATGCGACTCCCAGTTTCTTTATGAGATCGAGGTTCGGCCTGTAGCCGACGGAGATAACGACCATATCTGATTTGATCCTTGTTCCGTCGTTCAGCTCGACTTCTTCAACCTTCTTGTTCCCAAGGATTCTCTTTACGCTTTTTCCCGTAACTATTCCGGCTCCTTCATCGGTCAGTATCTGTTCAGCCTTGAGCGAAAATTCCTCGTCCATCGTGGCAAGAAGGTGCGGCAACATCTCCACAACAATTGCCTTCTTGCCCGCCTTGCTTAGCTCGTCTGCCACTTCGACTCCGATATAACCGCCTCCGAGGATAGTTATGTTCGTCGCCTGATGCGCGGCGACCCTTAGTCTTTCGAGGTAATCCTTCTGTTTCTTAACGAGGAAAACTCCTTCCAAATCACGGCCCTCGATGGGCGGGAGGACCGCGTTCGAGCCGGTTGCGAGGACAAGCTTCTCGTATTTGATTTCTTCGCCTTTCGACAGAACGAGGGTGTGGTCATTCCTGTCAACTGCCTCACCGTTTATCACTTCGATCTTTCCGGCGGCGAGCGGCGCGTCGCCGAGTATGTTCTCTTCGACGCTTTTGAGCGAGAACAACGTATATGGAATCCCACATGGAATCATGGGATTATTCTCTTTTCTGATAAGCGCTATCCTTTTATCCGGATACGAATTCTTCGCCGACAAAGCAGCCGTAACGCCGGCAGGTCCTCCTCCGACAATAATTACATCATAGTCGTTCATTCTTATTCCTGTATTGATCATTAAGTTAGAGCGCGTTTAGACCGACGGTCATTAGCTTTTGCCGAGCTTTCGCGTCAAATTTTACTTTTGGCAGATAGACAGACCTTTCAACATCAATCGCCCCTCTCAAAATTGCCCTCTCTCCTCACGACGACCATGTCGACGCCGTCCAGGAATTACAGGAACTGCTTTGAGCAAAGGCTTAGCAATGTTCGCACAGTCCCCCTTCTGGCATCAAGCACCGCCGACGTTCTGTACGCCTGGTTGACGGTGCGTGGTCCGCGTTGATGGTCAGAGTCGATTATGCATCTCCATGAAAATTGTTCTTTGGCATACGAAGCGACGTGAAATGTGATAATCCAGTAGGCGTGAATATTCACCACCTACTGTTATTTAACAGGATCAACGGCCCTGCTTCTTTTTCTTCTCGATGGCCAACATGTAATGCTCCGATCCTTCCCGCATCATTACTTTTCCGCATTTCGGACACTTCTCTTCCATGCACGGAACTCCCTGATGATGCGGCCTCCTGTAACCACAGCTTGCGCAGACGCAGTATCCGCCCGCACCCATTTTCCCGCTATGCTCGCTGCCCATTGCCGACTCCTTTCATTTGATTTGAACCCCGAACTCGAAATCGGGAAGTTGTCTAATTTTGTTTTGCCTTTCATCTTTCAATGTCACGACAGGATAATGCGCGTCAACGTCACCCTTCTTAACGCGCGACAATTTCGGTCTGACAAGCTGCCGCTTTACCGAAGAGAGCCGTTCGACGAAGAATTTCTGACGAAGGTGATCGTATTCGTGCTGGAAAACCCGTGCGGTTACACCGTTCAGCTCCATCTGCACCTCATGGAAACTCCCGTCAGTGAATCGAACTATAATCGACTCCGGACGGCTGACATCCTCCCGGAGATCTGGGATGCTCAGACAGCCTTCTTCCATCGTCACGCTCATTTCACTCGATGACAAAATCTCCGGGTTCATCACCGCGAGCGGTTTCTCCAAGTCATAGCCCGACATCCCCGACAGATCCATAACAAAAAGCGAGACGGGAAGGCCAACCTGATTCGCGGCAAGTCCGATACCGTCGCCGTTGACCAGGGTCTCAAACATACTCCGAACTAGCCCGACCAGTTTGCCATTGAACTGGGTAATCCGATGTACCGGCTCGTCAAAAACCTTCGTGCCGTAAAGGTAAATTGGCATTATCATCTAATTGAGTTCCAAAATTCGTTTTCGAAGTACGGCGTAATAATACTTTCGCCGGCTGAGCGGAACGCAGAGTAACGGACCACGAATAGCCCGGTGCTCTTGCTCCCGCCTTGGTTCTTCACGCGGTTCAGTGTGAATGGTTGTCATGTCCCGCGCATTCCTCATAACCGTTGAGTTTTCCGAGCGCGAACAGCTCCACGGCCTCCTTGTAGAGCAGACCCGGAGCCGTAATGACATCCATTCCGAGTTCATGGAAGCCCGCGACGGCCTTGCGTCCCATCCCGCCGGCTATGATGGTTCCGACGTTGAACTGTTTCACATAAGCTGGAAGCTGGCAGGCTCCGCCATGCTCGCCGTTCAACGGGTTGAAGTACGATTCCTGTCTGACGGTCCGGTTGTCGTCGTCCAGTTCGCAGATGTTGAATCTCGAACACCTTCCGAAATGCTCGGCAACTCTCTCTTCCGAGCCCGCCTCTTCGATTGCCACTGCCAATCTTCTGTTCATAATTCCTCTTGTTTTGTTATCACTCTTGACTAGCTTCATCTCCGGTTTGTTCTGCCTCCTCTTCTCCTTCTCTTGATCCTTCTGCCTTCGGCTGGCGCAAGTACGAGAACGAGCTTCTCATCAATGAGAAGGTCGAGAGCTTCAGCCGCGCTCTTGCCAGTAGATTTGTAGACTTTTATTCCGGCGGCGGAGAGCAGTCTCAAAGAGTTGCTTCCCGCGCTCTCTATAATCGCGGCATCGACATTCTTTTCAATTAGCATCTGCGCCGAGTGAACTCCGGCATCTCCCAGCGAATCTGAATAGAGATTCTCGATGATCGAACTTGCCTCTTCCACTGTGTCGTACAATACGAACCACCTGCTCTTGCCAAACTCAGGAGATACGGGAGGATTCAAGTCATTCTTCTCGACGGGGACGGCGACGATCATTCATAGTCCGAATCTTCTTCCCATTCCATGGCGGCCATAACCACCGCCGAAACAGTTTCCTCGCCCACCACCATACGGCCTCCCGCCGCGTCCCACACCGCATGCTGCATTTTCAGCCTGCCCGATCGAAGTCGAGTTGATGCGCGGACGGTCGGCATCTTTTCGGTCGATGCATCGGCCCATTATTCTTCCGGTCATCGGCCCGAGACCATTCGGACCTGTTCCATCGTAGTTCGGCATTGTGCGCCTCTCTTTGTTTTCTAATTTCTGCATCTCGGAAATCGCATCGTGCACCAGCTGTGACAGAAAATCAGCGGCAGCGTTCACCTGTTCGACTGTGACCACGTCCAAGATGCTTAAACATTTTGCCATTCCGAGATCCTCTAGATTCACAATAACTCTATTCTCCAAAAGACATGCCGCCAAAGAAGCCAAAAGCAGTGAAGTTGAAGGTGTTTTCCCGCACACCATATTGCACATTCGCAAGACGGATTGCACTTGTTGCACTAATGCAATTAATTTGTGGTGTGCCGTCGGGCGTTAGCAAAGGGCACGGAACCAGAGCCAGGGAGCTATTCCAATGAAAGAGGTTACGAGCATAATTGACCGGAACAGGGAGAACATGATCGTCCCTGACGGGATCGCCGTGATAGGTCGGGACGAGAAGATCATGGTTTTTAACGAGGCCGCGTCAAGAATAACGGGGTTCGAGGAAGGGGAAATAATCGGAAAGCATTTCGAAGTTCTCTTCCGCAACAGCCGTCACGACATCGAGCATTTGACCGACTCGCTTGTTAAAAACGTCACGCTGTCCAATCTCTCGATTAACATCACTGATAAGAAGGGGGAGTCCAGGAACATGCTCGCTTCGATAACTCCTGTAATAAAGTCGGGCGAGGTTATAAGCGCCGTTTTCGTTTTCCGTGACACGCGCGAGATGCTGACGCTGAGCGAAGAAATTGAGAGAAAGACGCTCGAGCTTGTCGATGAGCGGAACAAGCTTGACGCTATCTTCAACAGCAACATCGAGGGAACATTTACGATAGATAGTGACTGGACAGTCACATCGTTCAATAATTCCGCCGAGCGGATCACGGGCTTCAAAAAGAACGAGGCGATTGGGCGAAAATGTTGGGAGGTGTTCAGGTCACGACTGTGCAGGAATGGCTGTCATATGGAGCGTACCATGACCAAAGGAAGACCGTCCATCGAAAACGAGCTTGAGATGGTCAATAAGAACGGAGCGGCCGTACCTATTCGCGTCAATTCCGCCGTACTCAGGAACAGCAAAGGCGAAACTATCGGGGCTGTGGAGACGTTCATAGACATTTCCGAGATTCGAAACCTATCCGAGCATCTTAGAGAAAGGTTCCGGTATGACAACATCATTGGCAGAAACAAGGAAATGGAACGCGTCTTCACACTCTTAGACAGCGTTTCCCAGACCGACACCACCATCCTCGTCACGGGAGAAAGCGGAACGGGTAAGGAACTCGTCGCGAGAGGCATTCATCTGAATAGTCCCAGAGCCAAAGGTCCGTTCGTCGCCCTCAACTGCAGCGCCTTTGCCGAGTCGTTGATAGAGAGCGAGCTCTTCGGACACGAAAAGGGAGCATTCACCGGAGCCGTCAGAACGAAGGCGGGAAAATTCGAGATGGCCCAGGGCGGAACACTTTTCCTGGATGAGATAGGGGACATATCGCTTCCCGTGCAGACGAAGCTTCTGCGCGTAATTGAGACCCGGCAGTTTGAAAGGGTGGGCGGCAACAGGCCGATTAAAATGGACACAAGGATCATTGCCGCGACCAATAAAATTCTGCCCGACGAAATAGAATCGGGGAGATTCAGGAAAGACCTTTTCTACAGGATTAACGTCATCAATATTAATCTTCCGCCACTCAGGGAAAGGATGGACGACTTACCACTTCTGGTAAATCACTTCATTGCGCGTTTCAACGAAACACTCGGCAGAAAGGTCGTCCGCTTTTCGCCCGAGGCCTACGACCTCCTTACGAAGTACGATTGGCCGGGAAACGTGAGGGAACTTGAAAATGTGGTAGAGCACTCTTTCGTGCTGAGCGGACAAGACGTCATCGCCCCTGAATGTCTGCCGGAAAGAATAAGGAAACGTGTGAAGGCCGGAAAGGTGAAGCCTCTTTCCACAATCAAAGGAGCCGAAAGAGAGATAATCGTGGCCGTCTTGAAGAAACACAACCGCAGCAGGGCCAAAGCCGCCGCCGAGCTTGGTATGAATCCATCGACTCTGTGGCGAAAGATGAAGAAACTGGGAATCTCTGATTGACCTTCGCAAGTTAGTTCCTCAGGAATACCTTCTGATCCTCTGCATCGTGAATGCCACAGCCAACGCCAGCGCAATCCCGGCAAGCACGATCGACGTCACGATTTCCATTTCTCATTCCTCACATTTCGCCAGGAGGTAACACGACAAGGAAGTGCTCCTCCGGACATTATTCCAATTCTACACCATCACCGCTCCGCCGGCGACGTCCAGGATTACGCCTGTTATCCATGAGGAGTTGTCGGAAGCCAGGAACAGGGCGGCGTCAGCCACATCCTTCGTCTCGCCGAGGCGTTTCAGCGGATGGTATTCCACGATACCTTTCAGATGTTCCGGCGGAATCATTGCCCGGTGCTTCTCGGTGAAGATCATTTCCGGTGCAATACAATTTACGCGTATACCGAACGGTCCGGCTTCCGCAGCCAGTTGCTGCGTCATTATTTCTATCCCGGCTTTCGCGGCCGAATACGGCACGGGCGATCTACCGGTCACACGTCTCGCCGCGGCGGAAGAAATAGTTATGATATTCCCAGCCTTTCTTCCCTTCATGCCGGGCAGGAAGCTCTTAATTGTCAGGAAGGTAGCGGTGAGGTTCCCTTCCACCGATGCGTGCCACCCTACTTCGGTAAGCTCATCGAACGGAGCCGGCTTCGTGAAGCTTCCTCCGGCATTCGCGACGAGGATATCCACGGGTCCGAATTTCTTTTCGATCTCTGAGCGGGCGGATTCTATTTCTGCGAACTCAGTAACGTCGGCTATGACGCGCATCGCCTGTCCGCCGTCACGTATTATCTCGTCCTCTAGCTTGCCGAGAGAAGCCTCATCCCTGCCGTGAAGAACCACATTTGCCCCGTGCTTCGCGAAATGTTTTGCCATGGCAGCCCCGATTCCACGCGAGCTTCCGGTGACCAATGCAATTTTATCTTTCAATTGTTCCATCATCGTTTCCTGTTTTTCGGTTGCGTCATTGCTTTTTTAAGACTCTTCATCCGTAAGTGGGCTTGGGGCCTAAGGTGAAGCCGATAAGTCACTCACTCAGGCAGCACCTTGCGAAGGCAGGAGACCCAAGGTCGGCCGGTAATCGGAAGTTATGCCTTCGCAAGGAGTGACAACTTCCGGAACCTGTACTGACACAGCGGTTTCCCACCGGTCTCGGGAAGGAAGTTTTCCAGTTTCAGCTGCGGTCCGAAGAACTCTTCGATTTCTTTCCGCTTTCTGCCGCGGGGCCCGACGATGCCGAGCGCATGGGCTCTGCTGAAATGTATAAGGACATACTGGCCTTCTTCTGAAAGCCACCCGAGCAGTTTATCCCTGTACAGAATTCTGTACCTCTCATTGAATCCGTGAAAGCAGCCGGCATCGAGTATCAGGTCGAATTTGTCCGCCGTCTCATACTTCGTGATGTCTGCAGCGACGAAATCGACTTTGACGCCGGCTTTCTCCGCCCGCCTGATCCCGAATGGCAGCGCCTCGGGGATGAAGTCGACGGCAGTCACGCTGAATCCGAGCTGTGCCATGAAGACAGAATTCACTCCGGTGCCGCAGCCGATATCGAGCGCTCTGCCGTGCTTCTCTCCGGCTTCGACCGCCTCTTTGAGAAGAAGCGGCGGCTCTTCGCGATGCCAGTCGATCCGGGCCTCATCCTTCGCGCGGCGATAAGTCAGCCTGTAATAGAACTCGAAATTACTCATCGAATCCTCCATGCAAAAATCCGAAATACTAATCTCTAAATCCTAAGTGCCGCCTTGCGGCATCCCGACATATAAATGCCATTGGCGGGACAAATTCAAAATCAGAAACTCGAAGGATTAAGAGCTGAAAAATTCATGTTTTGAACTTGGAGCTTTGAACATTGTTTATGATTTAGCATTTCGTGTTTAGAATTTTTCTTCTGAAGCTTCTGCGTCCCGGTCGCCATGTGGATGGAAATCCTGGTGCTCGTTGTGCCATTCCTTCCAGCGCTCCCATTGACGGCGGCGGGAAAAATACGTCCGCGGTCCCCTGCCGAAGCTACCGAACAGAAGCCTCGCCAGTATCAGCAGGCCCAGCGCCTGCCAGTATCCGATTGCCTTCAACCCGAAAATCACGGGAAGAAGCGCGTTCCACAAAAGCATGAAGACCAGACCGGCAAGCGCCAGGAAAGCCAGCATGAAAGGTAGCCCGAAAACGAACCACCATCTCCTTTTGTGCTTGAACTCGTGATTATGCATGCTACACATTTTCTTTTAACTCCTCGTATAAAATTTTCAAACGTTTTCTAAGAAACAGGACCGCGTATCGTTTCCGCGATATCAGCGTGTTGATAGGCTCCTGTTTGATTTCCGCAATCTCCTTGAAACTCATGCCTTCGAACTCGGTCATCTCAAATACGTCACGCTGCTCGCCCGGCAAATCGTTGAGCGCGTCTTCGATCTCGTCCCAGAACTGGTTCTGCCAGTAGACCTTGTCCGGGAGCCCACTGAAGTCAGGGATCATGTCCTCCATGGAAAGCGAGTTTCCTTCTTCATCTCCCGGCACCCTGATCCTGATATCTCTGAAAGCCTGCGGTTTCTTCTTCCTTCGGGAGTCGATTATCCTGTTCTTTGCGACGCGCATCAGCCATGCAGACACGCGGTCCATGAACTCGATGCTCTCGAAGGAGCTGGCAAATTGCAAAAGAACATCCTGAAATATGTCTTCCGCTTCTTCTTTCGAAGGCACATTTCGCCTGATGAAGGAGAGGAGTTTGCCTCTCTCTTTTTCAATAGTGTCTTCTATCTGCTTCGAA
>JAJYRM010000142.1 GCA_021794075.1 Bacteroidota bacterium
CAGTGAATCGATAGAAGCGATAAACGCTTCCGGCCCCGATGTACTGACCATGGCAATGGACAATTTCCAGGAGGTAATGAGCGGAAAGTTTGAGCCGCAGATCACCGCGACAAATGTCGCGGATGTTTCCGCTTACCTCAAACAAAACGCCGGCGTGGCGGTTCCCGTGCCGTCAATCCGCGACGCGGACTGGATCGGAGGGAGCGTGACCGACGCCGACGGGGGAAAAGCGACGCACGTGATCTTCAAGATCGGAGAAGGATACATTTACATCTACAGCTTCCCGAGAAAGGCGATGGAGTCCAGAAGCGCCAGACTTCCCTCGGATTGCGCCGACGCCATCCGGAATAACAAATGGTACTGGGGAATGGACGAGAACGGCGATACTCAGGCGGCCTGGGTCGATGGTGACCGGGTTTGCGTGGCAACGACAAATATGGATAAGAGCGACCTGATCAATTATCTACAGGCTTCTGAAAGGACCGCAAAATGATAAAGAGACTTCTTGTTCTGCTGATGGCCGCTTCACTAGCGTCTTGCGCCGCGAAGCCCGCTAAGAAAGCGAACGTCGCCGCGACAAATTCCGCCGCCCTGACGAAAGCCGTCTATTTAAACAACGTTTCCGCCACAGCAAGCGTCTCCCCGGAAACCGGAAAAACCGCTTCCGACTTCTCATGGTATAACAGCGAGGGAAAGAAAGTCTCCCTCACCTCACTCAGAGGCAAAACCGTCCTGATAAATTTCTGGGCCACATGGTGCGGCCCGTGCAAGGAAGAGCTTCCTGACGTCGAGGCAATCAGCAAACAGTTTTCGTCAAAGGGGTTGGTTGTCGTCGGAGTATCCGAAGACAACGGCGACAGTGTGCTCGCCGACGTTTCACACTTCGCCGCAACGCACGGTTTGACCTATCAAATAGTTGTCGACAACACGGACATCGCCAATGCCTATGGAAACATAAACGCGATACCGACATCGTTTATAATTAACAAGGACGGCAAGATCGTCGACCAATGGGTAGGACTCCGGGACAGATCGTTCTTCGAATCGACGATAAGAAAATACCTGGATTAATTCTCAAGAAAAACCCTTCGTAGATAGATTCCGGCCACTGGGCACCGACGAAAAACGGAGCCGCAGCCAGACGGGGAGAAAAAAAATATTACTTTAGTAATATCATTTTCTTGGTTGAGACGAATCCACCTGCCCTCAATTGATAGAAGTAAACCCCACTTGAAAATCGTGAGCCGTCGAAAGTAACGCTATATCTGCCTGGCGCCTTGACTTCGTTAACCAACGTTGTCACTTCACTCCCCAAAACATCGTATACCTTTAAGGTCACTCGACCGCCTGTTCCGATCTGATAATCGATGACTGTCGACGGATTGAAAGGATTCGGATAATTGCTAGATAAGCCGAAAGAATAAGGCACTGATGGCGGCTGAACCCCCGTGACCACGCCTATTGGGACTGGATCGCTGTTGAAGACCAGGCCGTCGTCCATTTTACCCGACTCAGTAATCTTAAATTGAAATACCGAATCGGCCGTGACAGGTACCGTGACGTTCAGCGAATCATTCCTTGCAGGGTAATCTTTTACGACCGAGGTCCACGCTGTTCCACCATCTGCGGAGTAGTCGACATTCACGGAATCCACACCTGAAGAATTCCATCTCAGGGTTGCTTCATTGCCGCGTCCAAGCGTGTCACCAATCGTTGGAGATGTGATAAGGAGGAATGGGAACTTGTAAGCTCGATAGCTGAAGACGTCATAAGGGAGTGACATTTGCAACGCGATTTGACCGTCGGGCGTAACCTCGGTCACCGCAGGCATTCCTCCCTCATCGTACCCCCATCCTATGAATGTATTGCCATTGGGAAGCCTCTGGACATATCCCATTGCCTGCCCAAAGATTTCTGGATCCGGACTATACTGCCAAACCAAGGTAGCGGTTTTCTTCGCCTCGTCCAGCTTGTACTCGACTGCTCTGGAGAATGGCGGGAGACGGAGGTTACCGTTGTCGAAGAGAGTTATATCGCCGTTGGGAAGCACTCTAACGGAGTGTTGATAAGAAAATCCGACGGAATCATTTACAAACGTGAACTGATTGTTCCTGCCGCCAAGCTGCCACATGATATCACCGGTTTGAGCGTTGATCTTCACAATTGCACTGAAATGACGAACCGATAGGAGGATATTTCCATCCGTGTCAAAAGCAATTGAGTTACAGTGGTACGGATCGACCAGTGATTGAGTCAAATCCTGACCCAACGCATCGCCAATCTTCAAATGATCGATAGCCCGCCATTGAAAGATGACGTTTCCCTGTGGATCGAGCTCTTGAAGCACACTTCCGAGAACCACTGCATCGGAATCACCTCCAGAAACAATTTTGCTCATATCTATGTTTTCGTAGTCGTCCGCTAGCAGATAGATATCGCCGTTTGGCAGCATTCTTATTTCGTGACTGTCGTTAAGATATTCATTGCCGCATGATACGCTGTCAATTAACTGCAATGAAGGATTCAGCAAATAATGAAGCCCCTCGTTGTTGGACCCGTAGGTCAAGACTCCGGTCGGTTGGATGGTAAAATCCCAATCCGGTTCGCTGGTTGCGCGGTAAAAGAGAGGCTCGCCCTTGTTATTGGCGATAATGAGGTAATCGCCATACTGGCCAGTAGTAGTTTCACTCAGGTTCGTCCCGAGAAAAATGAATCCGGGTGAAGGATTACTCGAATCTGTCACCTGCAACATAGGGAAGTTAGAAGGCAGACCAGCAGTTCCGACCGCCATCCAGCCTCTTCTGGCGTAAGGCGCAGTTACGCTCGATTGCTCCTGTCTCCTCGCTGCCAAGCTCGACACGCCTGATTTTCCTTGGTTCATATTTTCTACTATTCCGTAATTGCTGTTTATGTACGTACTGGCGATTTCGAATGAGAAAGGTGCACAAGTAATACTATCACCGCTTGTGGAGAGCAAGCCGTGATTCAATTGCACGCTGACCGTCTCACCAAGAGCGAACGGAGAGTCTGGTTGAAAGAGTATAGTACGATCGTCATTAACAAGGATTACCCTTCCTTGATGGACACCACTTGAGCTGCCGACCACGTCAAAAAGGTTCTGGCTCACACTGCCGGTGTTTATGTTTTCGTCGCATCTTATGATGATGTTGGACCCCGGCGTTACGTACATGCTGCCAGGCAAAGGCGATTGATATACTATGTATGATGCTGAGGCACTCGGCTCCCTGGTTCCGGATGATCTGCCCGGCGGGAGGCTGGCCGCAGTGAGCGCAGAATATGCTAGCATGTTAATGACTGTAATTGCCACAAATCGCTTCCACCTGTCAGCGTTGCTCATACCATGCTTACCCTTCCCACAGATTTTTATTTACTCCATTTGAAATTGTTTAACCATTGAAATGTCCCGGAATTGAAATGACGACTTCTAACTACATCGTTTCAATCCCTAGTCAAAGCGCGGCCGCCACTCGTGAAATATCCGCAAAAAAATATAAACCCAGAAGAACACTTGAGCTATCTGGGGAGACCATAGTCCTTTCCCGCGAGCTAACGAAGCGTCCGAGGCCCACCCTGTCGCAAGCTATCCCAGAATCGACAAGGCGGGCATTCGCGACCACAGGTTTTCAAGTGGCTACTTCACAAATACCATCTTCTTTACCGAATAGAAGCTGCGTCCCTGTCCTGAGAGCGGCGATGCGGTCAGGCGATAGAAGTAGACTCCGCTGGCAAACCTGCTCGCGTCGAATGTGGCGGTGTAATCCCCCGCAGCCCTTATACCAGAATACAACGTACTTATTTTCTGGCCGAGCTCGTTGAATATTTCCAGAGTGACCTGGCTTCGACTTGCGACAGAGTAACTGATCTGCGTGGTCGGATTGAACGGATCGGGGTAGTTCTGTTCCAGTCTGTATGCTTCGGGCAGATCAGGTGTCTGATTAACCGAAGTGATTCCCTCCAGGATGGAGAAGCCCAACCGGTTCGCACCCGTAAGATTCGAGTTGTTTATGCTCACGACCGAAATCCTGTAGGTCGAGTCTTCCTGAAGATTTGTCGGGACCTGCCAATCTATCGCGTCGGTTCCCGTGTACAGACTGTCCGCAATTACCGTAACAAGGATATTCCCCCGCAGCAATTCGATTCTAACCGTGTCTTTAACATCCGATTTCCAGCTGATCACATAAGTAGAATCAAGGTCCAGAGCATCCCCGCCCCTCGGCGACAAGATCTTAATGAAAGCGGGGGCCGGGCTAAAGGTTTCCATTGTTGACCATTTGCTCGTCCCGGCAGCGTTAGTATTGTCCACGCGCCAGTAGTAAGTCTTGGTACTGTCTAAATTCGTCATGGTATAGGATGTGGTCCCAAGATTAGAGTTATCCACGATGGGGTTGCTAAAAGACGGGTCGGTAGCGACCTGCAATTCATATGTTTTGACGACCCCTCGAGTTCCCCAAACCAATGTAACCGGGGCCTCTTGGAAGACGGCTTCGCTGTCAGCAGGAGCGATCGGGACCGGCGCGTATACTGAATCGACAGTTTGCGGGATGCCGAACGCGAAGTCCCCGAAGGTTGAAGCGTTAAATGTCAGCTGATCCTTGCTTGAATCGTAACTAGTCGGCAATGGAATGAAATTGCCCGAGCTTCCGTTCCGCGCATAGACAACGGTCTGCGATGGGTTCGTGACATCTGGGTAATATTTCAGATTCACCTGGACTTCTGCGGAATAAGATCCAATTCCCTCAGCCGCGAAATTGAAATAGTTCGATGACATGATGGGAGCTGTTCCGGAAAATGTAGGATTCAGCGGTGCATAATCGTACCTGGAAACGCTCGCGGTCGCATAAAGGGCACTAAGCTGATTGAATTTTACCGACACACCGGTAGTATCGGTTGCATCGTTGAAAGAATAAGTATCGCCCTGCAGCAGTTCAGTGGTTGCGCCCACGGAGACATTGGCCACCGGAGTTTGACTGACCCAAGGAAATTTATATGCCCTGTAAGAATATTGTCCCGCTGGCAAACTCATTTCCAGAGCTATTGAGCCGTCGGGCCGGACCTCAGTGAGAGCCGGTGCCCCGTTCGCGCTCGCAAAACCCCACCCTATCAGAGAGTTTCCATTCGCCAGCCTCTGAACAGACCCCATAGCGAAATTGAAGATATCCGGGTTGTGTCTGTATTCCCACACCAGGTTCGCAGTCTTATCCTGTTCATCCAGTTTATATTCGACAGCCCTGGAATACGGCGGGTTATGCTGGTTCCCGTTGTCAAACAACGTTAGATCCCCGTTCGGCAGTATGCGTGCGTCATGTTGGAACGAGAAATATGTCGGGGCGTTGGATGCATGCTCATTTTCAAAAGTGAATTGGTTTTGCTTACCACCCAGGATCCAGTCAATGTTACCAGTTTGTCGGTCAATCTTGACGATGCTTGAGAGGTGCCTCATCGAGAATATGATGTTGCCATCCCGGTCCACATCCAGCGCGTTCCCATGCGTCAGATCAACAGTGTTCGTTGTAAGACTCATATAGGAATCCGTATCTGGAATGGCATCCCATGTTCGCCATTGGAAAACGACGTCTTTAGATGCGTCGAGTTCCTGAACTATGTTTCCTATTACGACTGCGTTGGCGCTTCCGCCGTACTGGCTCATATTCACCGGCTCCGGATCCGAAGCAAAGAGCAGAGCGTGGCCGTTCGGCAAAAGCACAAAGTCGTGCACATCGGTTTCCGGCCCATAACCATTCCCGCATTCGAAAGTATCGATAGGAGTGAACGATGTGTCCATTACAATCCACCTCGCATACTCCATGACATCGGAACTCCCGATCATTACTACTTTCGTCAGTTCGCCATACGAAATGTCGCCGTTCGGCTGGACTTTAAAATCGTAGGCGCCGGCAGGCACTTTCATATACCTCACGACACTTCCGTCGTTATTGAGGATCATTATGTAGTTGCCATAATTATCTGAAGCTGGGGTAAGGCTGTTGTTCGCCAGGAAGATTTCTCCGCTTGACGGATTGTCTGAAGTATCGACAGTGATTGGCGGAAAGTCAGCCGGAAGGGCATTAACGGACGAGGCACCGTTTGTGGTTCTGTTCACCGGGGGTGCTTCTTTGGTGGCGCTTGTTATTCTCAACGCAGAGAGGCTGCTCAAATCCATCGGCCCTTTGAGGGGAGTGGTTCTGAAACTAAAAGTAACGGCGGGCAGCGAATCACCATTTACCGCTCTAATCCCGGATGAAACAGAGACTGTCACGTTTTCGTTTGCTGAGAACGGCACCGAGGGGAGGAAAAGGACGGTCTGGTTATCATCAGAGAGCTTGACGCTCCCGCTGTGAACCCCGCTTTTCGCGCCAATGACAGAAAATTCTGAAGGTGACAAACTTGACGGGTTCAAGTACTCGCTCGACCTAAGAATTACATCGGTGCTCAACGATACGAGGGAGGAATTATTTCTTGGAAACAAGTAATCGAACGTTTGGGCAAACGCTGGATTGGATAGGAACAAGAGTAGCAAGAAAGCGAACCGGTTCTTATTCATGATTTTTTCCGTGGATCTTTTTTGGAGAAAGGTGAGTCTCATTTAGTAAGCACTCTCTTTAGTTGTTATCGGTTCCGCTGGATGCGTTTCGGCACCTTACCGTTATAAAGCACAGGTAGCTACATCAAAGACAGCTGTGCAAACGATGCGGGGACCTCGCACTTTCCAATGGGTTTTCACCCCCTCCTATGTTCTGCTGCAACTTCACACTTTTTGACGCACGCCTCTACAGAAGGTTAAACTGTTTCAAAAAAAATGTCACCGCTGCAATACTTTGATCGATGGAAAGCGGACACGAATCATCAGCAGGAAATATTCTATTCAGCTGATTCGTTGAGAGACCGCGTCGAACGATCACACGAAATTCCGCTTACAACTTCCGGCAGCCCCATTCCTCACTTTAACATTAACCGGATGAGCCAAGTCCAAGAGGCCTTCAAGAGCATTCTGCTTACCTGAGCTGTTCGTGAATGACTTTCTCCAAACCAGCCATATGCGCCCCTTCCATTGCGGCGATTCCAGGAAAGACATAGAGATGACCGGTGGGAGGGACGCGTTCAATTATGACGGGAGAATTTCTTTGGGTGAGTGTAGCGCTAACGGGAGTCGAACCCGTGTTTTCGCCTTGAGAGGGCGACGTCCTAGGCCACTAGACGATAGCGCCGTAATTGACGAGAAGTTTGAATTTTAAATTTTGAATTCTTAATTAGTTCAAAATTGAGAATTTAGAATTCAAAATTCCGAGAAATGCTGCCCGGCAAGGGCTCGAACCTTGACTTTCCTGATCCAGAGTCAGGCGTGTTGCCAATTACACCACCGGGCAATGCTTGTTTTCGCAGGTTCCTCAAAACCCGCGAATAATTCCAGGACAAAAATTACTACTTCTCGGACAAATTACCAAGGAAGTTGATAATTCCATAAGCCATTTTCCCGGGAGATTCAGCCATATCAATGTCACTTCCCACCCCCTCAACACACCGTCCGCCAAGTAGATGCTCTCCCGCGGGGATTGACCGTTGTCCTGACTCACCCGTTAAGGAACCGATCGATTCTAAACGGCACGACGAATAGTGCTCATGGAGAGACGGATTATTAAGACAATTCTTTGGAAGCATCTATGAACATGCTTACTTTGTCGAAGCAGATCTAACTAAATCAAGAGAACGTCATGCAATATGTATTCTCAACTTCGAAGATAAAGCACTACAGATTTCCAACACATGTCAACGACCTGGTAATAGACAGATCGGAGTCCTCAACGTCCGAAGTTTTCGTAGTTGTTCTCGAAAAGGGAGAGGCGCCGCCGCCTCACAAGCACGACGACACCGAACAAGTCTTCTACGTGATGGAGGGCGATGGCCTCCTCACGATCGGCGAAAGGAAGGAACAGTTCGAAGTACACCCCCACGACGTCGTAAGGATCCCGCCGTCGACCCTTCATTCCATCAAGTGCATAGGTGATAAACCGCTGAGGTATCTGAGCATTGATTGCTTCGTGGAAGGACGCCCGAAAGATGAGCCCACATGGGATTCTCATGTGAGGGTAATGTGCAGTCAAAATGGTTGGGACTACGGAAGCGTCACAAGATAGGCACGCTCTCTATATTGAAAATTTTCTGAAGTCTCTTTCCGCCTGATACGATGCCACAGCGGCCCGGTGCAGTATTAGATCGGTGCACCTCCACCCGTTAGGCCAGCGGACCACGCCGACATTTCGCAACAAATGTTCGGTTGCGATTTTCCGATAATCGTTTCAATCATCAACGCGCAACACACCCCCACCGGCGATAGCGTTCCTGCTTCTAACAAGTCCAACACTTCCTTCAGTCGTGATGCCGATTATTGCTTTTTCAGAAGGCGGGATTTAGCTTGTGGAGGTTTCACGGTTAGCAAGCAGGCACAATGAAACCGTGCCACCACACAGAATCATACCAGCCAAAGCACCAGCTAGAAAAACGGAGTTCCATTACAAACTTGCGGCAGAGGACTCGCGACTCCTCTCAACGCGCGCGCTGGAAAAGAACGGCGACACGGTTCTCCGCGGTTCTTATCAGCGCCTCGCATAAGTCTCCGCAGGTTTTTATAACCGTTCCGGGGTTTGTCCAGCTCAAGCACATCCGATCACTCATGCAAAGAGAAGAAACGAAATAGCCACGCACATTTCGTAGCAGCCGGAGGTGTATTTGTTTCGGGAACATTTTGAGCTAGCGGATGTACCTGATCTTTATTCTCCAATGAACGTAGTAAACAGCGTCAAGGCTCAGCATAAGCCGATTAATAGTTCCGTCCACGACATGAAACGGCAGCGGATGCCGGCAGTATCGTTCTATTCAAACCTGATTGACTT
>JAJYRM010000022.1 GCA_021794075.1 Bacteroidota bacterium
CACGGGGGCATTTCACCGCATACACATTCAACGCGTGTCTATTTTCGGCTTGAAAAAGCGGGAAAGCCACGGCACGCCAAATGTATCTTATTTGTCCGACAATTGAGTTTACCTGGATCCGGCATAAGAGGCACCGAAGAAATTTGTGGTCCGGAAAATCTTTGGGAACTTTATTGACCGTTATTTTGTCTGTCGATTCTTGACTATTGAGGAACCGGCCTGTAAATTTAACGCGATAATTTTTCAGGAGCTGCAAAGTGCAAGTCCGAACGATTATAGATCAACTTGCATTCGTACCACAGGAAAGGGATTAGAGACGAATGCTTTCTCACTTTGGAATTATCCTCCTATTTTTCATCGTGGCGGCAATGTTTGTCGCCGGTGGAATGTTTTCCTCGAGATTGTTGAGGCCGAACCGACCGAGTGCGGAGAAATTGAGCACGTATGAGTGCGGCGAAGAACCGATTGGGGACTCGTGGGTTAAGTTTAATTTCAGATTTTATGTCGTGGCCCTTATTTTTTTGATCTTCGATGTCGAAGTGGTCTTTCTCTTTCCTTGGGCATTGGTGTATCGGAACCTCGGCGCGTTTGCTTTCATTGAGATGATGGTGTTTCTCGCGATCCTCATCGCGGGTTACGTCTATGTCTGGGTGAAGGGTGATTTGGATTGGGACAGGCCTCAGCCGCGATATATCGATTATGTCCGCAAGAACCTGGCGGACGAACGTGTTTCCGAATTTCATAAGACACCTCAGGCTCAGATCGCATCTGAAGCATCTTTGGGAGGCAGCGAGATTAAATAAATGGGACTCCTTGATAAGCAATTTGAAGACGGCAACATAGTAATTACTTCGATCGATAACCTTCTCAACTGGGCTAGGTTGTCCTCTCTCTGGCAGATGCAGTTCGGTCTGGCGTGTTGTGCTATCGAAATGATGGCCGCGTCTGCCTCTCACTTCGATATGATGAGATTCGGCGTTATTCCGCGCGCCACTCCTCGTCAATCAGACGTAATCATAATATCCGGTACGGTATCTATGAAGATGGCTATCCGCATTAAGAAGCTTTACGAGCAGATGGCGGAACCGCGATACGTTATTTCGATGGGTTCGTGCTCCAACAGCGGCGGGCCTTACTGGAAGTACGGATATAGCGTGCTCAAGGGCGTCGATCGCATTATTCCTGTCGATGTCTATGTCCCCGGCTGCCCTCCGAGGCCCGACGCGCTTCTGGAAGGCCTGATGAGATTGCAGGAGAAGATCCGGAAAGAGAGCAGGGTGAAGAAGAACGTTGAAGGTCTTATTCAGCCGGCACCGAAAGTTGAGGCTGTGTAGGTTATGAACGCTAACGAGATTCACGATAGAATTAAGGATCGCTTTCCCGACGGTATTGTCGAGTTTAAGATCGATGCGACCGTCGACCCGTTCATAGTCGTCCGACCAGAGCTGATTCGCGATATTGCGGTATTCCTCTCGTCTGATCCGGAATTGAAGTTCGATTATCTGATGTCTATCTCTGGTATGGATTATAATGACGGTAATCTCGGTGTCGTGTACCATATCTCTTCTATGGAAAAGCGCCACAGGATTACGTTGAAGGTGAAATTGCCGAAAACTGACGCGCAGGTCCCGTCGGTTGAAAGTATTTGGAAGACGGCGAACTGGCACGAACGCGAATCGTTCGATCTGTTCGGAATAGTATTCCAGGGTCATCCCGATATGCGCAGGATACTCCTTCCCGATGACTGGGAAGGGAATCCTCTGAGAAAGGATTACAAGGCTCAGGAGTACTATCACGGAATGAAGGTGCCGTACTGAATGGCGGCCGCCGGTGTTTTTAGTCAAATCTCAGTAGTCCCTCAGCGGCGGGACTAAATCCCAGAGCGAGCAACTGAGAAGTGATTTTCTTATTAGAAAACTATAGAGGAATAAATGGCTGAGCTGCGTACCGAAGAAATGGTCCTCAATATGGGGCCGCAGCACCCTTCCACTCATGGAGTTCTTCGGGTTGAATTGGTGGTCGACGGAGAAGTTGTAGTCGACGCTATTCCGCATATTGGTTATCTACATCGATGTTTCGAGAAACATGCCGAGGCTTTGAACTATCAGCAGATAGTGCCGTATTGCGATCGTATGGATTATCTCGGTTCGATGAACAACGATCACGCGTACGTCCTCGGCGTGGAGAAGCTCCTCAATATACAGGTCCCCGAACGAGTCGAATATATTCGCGTCATCATGGCCGAGTTCCAGAGGATCGCGAGTCACCTCGTGTCGATCGGGACTTACGGCCTTGACATCGGCGCCTTCACCCCATTCCTCTTCTGCTTTCGCGATCGCGAGATGATTCTCGACTTGTTTGAGATGACCTGCGGGGCAAGGCTTCTTTATAATTACATGTGGCCAGGCGGACTCTCCCATGACCTTCCTGCCGGCTTTGTCGAAAAGGCCAGGGCGTTCATTAAACACTTCCGCCCGGCGATGAAGGAGCTTAACGATCTTCTCAGCTATAACGAAATCTTCGTGAAGCGGACCGCCAATGTCGGTGTCCTCCCGGCCGATATCGCCATTAATTACGGGGCGAGCGGACCCACACTCAGAGGATCTGGCGTCAAATGGGATTTGCGGAAATGCGAGCCTTACTCCGTTTACAACAAATTTGATTGGGATATTGTAGTCGGTACCGGCGAGATGGGAACACTCGGCGATTGCTGGGACCGGTATATGGTGAAGGTTTGGGAGATTGAGCAGAGCCTTCGAATCATCGAGCAGGCGCTGGACACGCTTCCCGAAGGCGATGTGCAGGCCGCGATTCCCAAAAGAGTCAGGCCCCCTGTCGGCGAAGTCTATGTGCGGAGCGAATCGCCGCGCGGCGAACTTGCCTACTACATCGTCAGTGACGGCAGCCAGAAGCCGTACAGAGTGAAAGGACGCGCGCCGTCGTTCTCGAATCTGAGTCTACTCCCTGAAATCTCGCGCGGTTATCTCATCGCTGATATGATTGCCATTATCGGCAGCGTTGACATCACTCTCGGCGATGTGGATCGGTAATTCATAATGTTAATTGTTGAATTATGAATTTTGAATTGAACGGCAAGCGGTTTGAGGTCGCGATATTCGGAATTGAAAATTTAAAATTGAGAATTCTTGGAAATGCATAATTTCATCACATACTATCTCGGCACCGGCTTCTGGGGAAGTCTCGTCTCGAGCATAATACCGCTTGTGTTTATCCTGCCGTATGCGCTGGTGGCGATCTGGCTCGAGCTGAAGATCTCGGCGCACATGCAGGACAGGGTGGGACCGATGCGGACGGGAAGGTGGCACGGTTGGGCCCAGCCTCTGGCGGACGTGACGAAGCTAATACAGAAGGAAGATATCATCCCAGCGGCAGCGGAAAAGGTGTTGTACGTACTCGCTCCCGCGCTGGTCTTCGTCGGAGCGTACGCCGCGTACGCGGCAATCCCGTTCAGCCCGGCTTATATAGGTTCCAACATCAATCTCGGAATCTTCTACGTCGTCGCCGTAAGTGCTGTTGTCGTCATCGGAATTCTGATGGCGGGGTGGTCTTCGAACAATAAATGGTCGCTTCTCGGAGCCATGAGGACGGCGGCTCAGCTGGTAAGCTATGAAATACCTTCGTCGCTGGCGATTCTCGCCGTGGTGATGGTGGTGGGGAGTCTGAACCTCAACGACATATGCGCAGCGCAGTCAGGATGGTTCTGGAACTGGTTCGTCTTCGGCAAGTTTCCGTTTCTCTTCATTACGTTCTTTATTTATTTCATCGCGTCTCTCGCGGAGACAAACCGTTCGCCGTTCGACATACCGGAAGCGGAGTCGGAGCTTGTTGCGGGTTATCATACCGAGTACAGCGGAATGCGATTCGCGTTCTTCTTTCTCGCGGAATACGCAAACATGTTCGTGGTCGCGGCCATAGCTGCGGTTCTATTCTTCGGCGGTTGGAACAGCCCCTTCGGTACTTTTCTTTCCGGGCCTGTCTGGGGAGCTTTCTGGCTGATAAGCAAGGGAATGGTCCTGGTGTTCATTCAGATTTGGCTTCGCTGGACGCTGCCGAGATTCCGCGTTGACCAGCTCATGTATCTAAGTTGGAAGATACTGACGCCGTTCGCGCTACTGAACATTTTCGCTGTCGGACTCTGGGTAGTATTGCGCGGTTAATGGAGGTCATAAGATGAGTTCTGTAGATACATATTTCAAAAATATAGGCAAAGGATTCTGGACGGTTCTTATTGGGATGAAGGTGACGATGAGGCACCTGTTCATGCCCGCCGTGACCATTCAATATCCGGATGCCAGGATGCCGATACCCGAACGTGGTCGCAATCGTCTCTACGTCAATATGGACGACTGCATCGGATGTAACCAATGCGGCATGGCGTGCCCGGTTGGTTGCATCACGATAGAAACTGCGAAGTCTCTTCCGACGGAAGATCTTGGGATGACATCGACCGGCCAGAAGAAAAGACTCTGGGTGACCCAGTTCGATATTGATTTTGCCAAGTGTTGCTACTGCGGTCTCTGCGTGCCGCCATGCCCGACCGAGTGTATTTACATGACGGATGTCTTCGAGTTTTCAGAATACGACAGGGAAAAGCTGAATTACAGCTTCATAACTCTCACACCACAGGAAGCGGCTCAGAAGGTTGAGCAGGCAAAGGCAGTTGAGAAGGAAGCCGCGGCAAAGAAGGTCGCCGCTGCCGCCGCGGCTGCTGCGCAGAAAGCCGCCCAGGCACAGAGTGCACCACAACCTGTGGCTCAACCGGCTCCAACTGCTGCACCGAAACCGGCGCCATCCGCCGCGCCTGCACCTCAGCCATCGGTCAGGCCGGAACCTGCCGCAGTGCAAATGGCTGAGGCCGATCCGTTGCCCGCGGATCCTAAGAGTGAAGCTGCGTCATCGCCTGTACAGGAGACTCCGCAGAACCAACAGGGACAAGCGGCTCAGGCATCGCAGGAATTGAAACCCAACGATAATCCAAAAGGCTCTGCCGATTAAAATGAACTGGTATGATATAACATTTTACGCTTTTGCGCTCGTTACGATCGTGAGCGCGATCGGCGTCGTCTTCTCCAGGAGCATAGTCTATGCGGCTTTCTCGCTCCTCTTCGCCTTTTTCGGCGTTGCCGCACTGTACGTGCTTCTAGCTGCTGACTTCATCGCGATTACTCAAATACTCCTCTATGTGGGGGGGATACTTGTGCTTATCATTTTCGGCATAATGCTTACAAGCCGGGCTAACAGCGTCGAGATGAAGAAAGGCCTGCTAAGCATCGCCCCGTCGGTAGTGCTAGCCGGAGTGATAGCCGGGACTCTTATTGGTGTTCTGACAACGACCAAGTGGCCTTCCGCAGGCACCGCGCCAGCCGAGGAAACGGCGAAACCAATCGGCGCTTTACTTATGACGAAATTCGTCCTGCCTTTCGAGCTTGCATCGGTTCTGCTCCTGGTGGCATTGGTCGGAGCTGTGATAATAGCGCGGCGTGAAAAAGGAAGGAAGGCGTAAGATGAGTCTACATGTAGAGCTTGGACAGTTCTTAGTCGTCAGCGCCATACTCTTTTCCCTTGGAATATACGGCGTGATCTCGAGGAAGAACGCGATCATGGTGCTCATGGGTATTGAACTCATACTCAATGCCGCCAACATGAATTTCATAGCCTTCGCGCGATTCGGTGTCATGAATCTTAGCGGACAGGTCGTAGCCGTGTTTGTGATCATACTCGCCGCGGCGGAGGCCGCTGTTTTGCTGGCCATCGTGCTGAACATCTATCAGCAGCTTAACACCGTAAACGTTGACGAAGTAGATAAACTGAAGAACTGAGACCGGAATTTTGAAGGTTGAATTGTTAATTCCTGATCATGGCACACTGTCTGAACGAATTCACGTTTAAAATTCACAATTGAGAATTTAGAAAATGGCGTCCATGGAATCGTTGCTAATACACTTATCCCTCGTAGTTCTCTTTCTCCCTCTCGCGGGATTCACGCTCTTGATATTTTTCGGGAAGCGTATACCACGCCAGGACCTTGTGGAGACCGGCATCCTGTTTACGGCGCTGGCTATCTCCATCTACATAATGGTACAGAAGGTCTTCTTCCTGAATGTCCCCAGAATCGACCTGACATTCAGGTGGCTCGACCTGGGAGCAATGGTAGGGCATCCGGGTTTCACGATTGACCTTGGCATCGCCATCGACAATATCACGGCCATCATGCTGGTGGTCGTAACGCTGATCAGCTCTCTCGTCCATCTCTTCTCACTTGGTTACATGGAAGGGGACGTAAGGTACACGCGGTATTACGCATATCTCGGATTCTTCAGCTTCTCGATGCTCGGGATCGTCCTCTCGAATAACCTTCTCATGATGTATGCTTTCTGGGAGCTCGTAGGAATAAGCTCCTATCTGTTGATCGGCCACTGGTATGAAAAGAAATCGGCCAGCGACGCGGGGAAGAAAGCGTTCATCGTTAACAGGGTTGGCGACGTTGGTTTCTTCATAGGTATAATGATTGTTTTCACCCAGCTCCACACGTTTCTTCTGACGGATGTTTTCGGCGGCATTGCTGCCGGTCATCTTTCAGGTCCGCTTCTGACGGCAGCGGGAATCTTGATATTCTGCGGCGCCGTCGGAAAGTCTGCCCAGTTCCCGTTGCATGTGTGGCTTCCCGATGCTATGGAAGGTCCCACTCCGGTGAGCGCTTTGATCCACGCTGCGACGATGGTGGCGGCTGGCGTTTATCTTGTCGCGCGCGTCTACCCGATGCTAACTGCAGGCGCGCTGACAGTCATCGCGTACATCGGCGCGATCACCGCTTTTCTTGCGGCTACGATAGCGATCACCCAGAATGACATCAAGAAAGTTCTGGCGTATTCGACGGTCAGCCAGCTCGGTTATATGGTGATGGCGCTCGGCGTCGGCGCCTTCTCGGCAGGCTTCTTCCACCTTGTTACGCACGCCGCGTTCAAGGCGGGACTCTTCCTTGGTTCCGGATCGGTTATTTATGCCATGCACCACGAGCAGGACATGCGAAAGATGGGGGGCCTCCGCAAGAAGATGCCGATAACCTATTGGAGCTTCGTTATCTTCAGCCTTTCGATCTCCGGTATCCCTCTGACGTCGGGATTTCTGAGTAAGGACAACATTCTTGCCGGATCGTTGGCGTACGGAATGCTGACTGGTAATTACCTCATCCCGATTATAGGGTACGCGGTCGTTTTCCTAACGGCGGCTTATATGTTCCGGTTGATCATCATGACATTCCATGGCGAGCCCCGCGACCATCACGCGTATGAGCACGCGAAAGAATCTCCGAAGGTGATGACGATTCCTCTTATCGTCCTAGCGTCTCTCTCGATCTTCGTTTTTTACAGCTTCAACCCCTTTAACCCCGACAACGGGTGGTTCTTGAAAGCGGTTACGCAGCCGGCTTCCGTTGTACCGGCCTCGCAGAGCTACGGTTTCAATCAGCCGGTAAACCTGACTATGGTTGACTCGGCCCAGGCAGGCGCAACTCTGGCAGGGGCGAGCTTCGTCGAGCAACCCGCGGTTCCGACCGCCGAATATCACGAAGTGATGGAGGAAATACACTATCCAGGCCTGGCCCTTTCGCTGACGCTCGCCCTCCTCGGGATTTTTATGGCGTTCTTCGTCTACGAGTGGAAGAAGTTGGACGCGGAGAAGCTCAAACAGCGGGTCCTGCCGGTTTACAACTTCCTGTACAACAAATGGTATTTCGATGAATTGTACGGCGCTACGGCCGTCGCCGGAACGATGATGCTGAGCAAGTCTCTTGCTTGGTTTGACTCGCATGTGATCGACGGCGTCGTCAATGGTGCTGCCTCGTTTACCCGGCTGTGGTCTACGCTCAGCGGGCAATTCGACCACTATGTTGTCGACGGGCTCGTCAATTTCTCCGCTTGGTTCACCGGGCTCCTCGGAAGGGGAGTGAGGAAGGTGCAGACGGGAAAGGTGCAGACATACATCGTGTTCGCCTTACTCGGAGTGATCGTGATTTTCTATGTGTTCAGGCAGTTATGAGCGGCGAAAATCATTCAATGAAAGCCGCAGGCGGACATCGCGCTTAACTTTGTCCCACCGGAAATAGAATTTGTGAATTGAGTATTTCGAATTTAGACATATCGTTGGAGGAATAATGCAGTATCAGTTCCTAGGAATTGGATACCTGACTTGGATTACGTTCTTGCCTGTATTAGGAATGGCCGTCGTGTTGCTCATTCCGAAGGGTAATTCAAACGCAATGAAGTGGACCGCGCTGGCTGTTACGGTGCTCCAGCTCGTCGTCGCGGGTCTCATTTGGATAAATTTCAAATCGGCTCTCACCGGCATAAACGACCCGAGCGGATTCCAGTTCATCGAGAAGACGAAATGGATCGACCTACCGGGCGTTGCATGGTTCGGCCATGTTTCAATCAATTATTATCTCGGGATCGATGGGCTTAGCCTACCGATGATAGTTTTGACCGCCTTGATTTCATTCGTCGGCGTGATAGCATCCTGGAACATCAACAAGTCGCACAAAGGCTACTTCGCTCTTTACCTCCTTCTTGATACCGGAATGATGGGAGTGTTTGTGGCGCTGGACATGTTCCTTTTCTACGTCTTCTGGGAAATCATGCTACTCCCGATGTACTTCCTCATCGGAATATGGGGCGGACCAAGGAGGGAATACGCGGCAATCAAGTTCTTCCTCTACACGCTCCTCGGCTCAGTTCTCATTCTGCTGGTAATGCTGGCGCTGTACTTCAGCGTAAGCGTAAAGGATCCCGCGACCGGACAGATGATGCACACGTTCGACATGCTTGCGATGATGAACCCGCAGAATTACGATCCGAATTCGCTCCTCGGCGGGATAGGGACTTACTGGCGTTACGTGGCGTTCATCGCTCTATTCATCGGATTCGCGATCAAGGTGCCGATATTTCCTTTCCATACATGGCTTCCCGACGCGCACGTGGAGGCTCCGACCGCCATCAGCGTCATTCTGGCAGGCGTGCTTCTGAAAATGGGGACATATGGTCTGCTCAGGATCAGCTTCCCGATCTTCCCTGATGCGATGCTGAAGTTTGCCTTCCCGCTCGCGATACTTGGTTTCATCAATATTGTTTACGGCGCTCTTTGCGCGATGGCACAGACGGATTTCAAGAAGATTATAGCTTACTCAAGTATCAGCCACATGGGAGTTGTACTCCTCGGCATCGCGGCTCTTAACAGCCAAGGGATGGCCGGAGGAGTCTTTCAGATGTTCAATCACGGCGTCGTCACCGCGATGCTCTTCCTTATCGTCGGAGTGATTTACGACCGCGCTCACACGAGAGGCGTCAACGATTTCGGCGGACTCGCCAACCAAATGCCGGTTTACACAGGCATCATGACAGTCGCGTTCTTTGCGGCCATCGGGTTGCCGGGATTGAATGAGTTCGTCAGCGAACTCTTCTCTTACCTCGGCGCTTTCGCCGCATTCCGCTGGGTGGCAATTTTCTCAAGCATCGGAATTGTGCTTACCGCGGGTTATATGCTCTGGACATTGCAGAGGGTATTCCTCGGCCAGCTTCCTGACAAATGGAAGGGGCTGCCCGACGTCAATGGCAGGGAACTTGTCGCTCTCGTCCCGCTGATGGTCGTCGTGATAGTGCTGGGAGTGTTCCCATCTATCATGCTCCACCCGATGAATGCCACGCTGAACCATTTGGTGAATTTTGTTCATAGCTTCGGCGCAGGAATGACGGCAGCGAAGTAAATAATAAATGTTGAATTGAAAATTTTGAATATCGCCCGGACTAATATTCGCGCCAAATCAAAATTCATGATTAAGAATTGAGAATCTAAAAATGGCACAGACCATATATCAGAGTTTCGGCTACGTGATTCCGGAAACCGTGCTCTCAATATTCTTCATCCTGACCTTGTTGACCGCACTCATAAAGAAGGGAAGGAGCAGACATCTTCCTGCTTATATCGCGCTGGCGGGATTCGTCGTCGCGGGAGTATTTGTCTTGGAACAGGCAGGTGTCGATCAGTTGATCTTTAACGGTATGTATGCGGTGGATCCGTTCAGCTGGTTCTTCAAGATAATTTTCCTGGTCACCGGAATTCTGATAGTCGTATTCTCAATGCAGAGCCGCGAGCTCGCTGAAGGCTCCACGAAGTATTCGGAGTACTACAGCTTGATAATATCTCTGACGATCGGCGCGTTCTTCATGGCGGGGGCTTCCAACCTCTTGATGATGTACCTTTCGCTAGAACTGGTAAGTATCTCCTCTTATATACTTTCCGGTTTCACGAAGGAAAATCCGCGCGCAAATGAGGCGTCTTTAAAGTATGTGATATACGGCGCTTTTTCTTCGGGACTCATGCTTTACGGTATTTCGATACTTTATGGATTAACGGGCAGCCTGAATTTCTATGCATTGAACCAGGTCTTTGCCTCAGGCACGGCGCCGCAAATCACCGTGCTCGTTGCCATCGTCCTTATGCTGGTTGGTCTCGGATACAAGATCAGCGCGGTCCCCTTCCATTTCTGGACGCCCGATGTTTACGAGGGAGCTCCGGTGACCGTGACAGCTTTTCTGTCGGTTACGTCAAAAGCGGCCGGTTTCGCGCTCCTCATCAGGTTTTTCAAGATCGGATTCATAGATGTCGCCGCTCAGCCCGCCGTCGCGGGGATGTGGGAAATCTTCCGCGGACTCAACTGGACGGACATAATTGCCGTGCTCTCCGTCCTAACGATGACCGTCGGCAACCTGGTCGCGCTCTGGCAAACCAATATCAAACGTCTTCTCGCCTACTCTAGCATTGCCCACGCGGGCTACATCCTGATGGGCTTCGTAACTCTCACGGACCAGGGAATATCGGCGATGCTGATGTACTTTGTCGCTTATCTCCTCATGAATCTTGGCGCATTCTACATAGTGATGCTTGTCGCAAATAAGTATCACACAGAAGATATAGACGGATACGCCGGACTTGGCTACAGGTCACCGTACGCCGCGTTTGCACTTGCAGTGTTCCTCTTCTCGCTCACCGGTATTCCTCCCACGTTTGGGTTCATCGGAAAGCTCTATCTATTCGCCGCGCTCATCAAGACGAACTACATTTGGCTGGCTATCGTCGGTGTTCTTAACAGCGTAGTCTCCCTTTATTATTACGCGAAAGTCGTCAAGAGTATGTACCTGGATTTGCCAAAGGAGGAGACCAAGGTTGAATTCGATTTCGGCACCAACCTGATGATGACAATCCTCATGGTCCCTAACTTAGCCCTCATGCTTTATTTTACTCCGATACTAAGTTGGGCGGAGCAATCCGTCCGAATGTTCGGGTTACACTAGCGACCGAATCTCTTCTGTCCTGGCGCACGCCGTAAGTGTTTTGTTGCGGCGTGCGTTGAAAGTGAGTGACCTCCTTCCGTATCTTAACCTCTGTAACCATTACAATAGCTGAAACCCGGGGTCGGAGCGACCTCTGTGTCGACCGGAGTCCCGCCTAAGTTGAAGGAGTAGCACATTGGGACAGCAGCAATTATTGCTAATTGTATTGGGGGTGATAATTGTGGGCATTGCGATCGCGGTCGGTCTCGCCGTATTTAGAAGCGAAAGCCAGAGTTCGAACCGCAACAATCTGATAACCGATCTTGAGAGGCTCGCGTCGATTGCTCAGGTGTATTACAGGAAACCGTCGAGCATGGATGGCGGTGGAATGAACTTCATGGGCTTCGCGCTTTCGCCGAGCGACACGGGAAACGCTGACGGAAGTTTTTCTTTGAGTCTGCAGCCGCCCAACGATGCCGATTTCAAGAGAGGAAGCATTTCGCCGATAGGGAGCCCCGCCTCAAAGATTTATATAATCGGCTGCGGAAAAGAAACGGGGAACGACGATGTGCGTGCCGTGAAGGCATACGCGATGGTCACGCCGGATTCCGTGGACATAACCAAAATGAATTGATTCAACCGGTGATTTCTTAGCTAGTCCCATAAAAAAATCCGTCCCGGAATTTCCGGGACGGATACTAATCAACCGAGTTCCGATGCAAGCTTCTGAGAGCGGCGTATCGCTTTCACGCGCTTCATTCGCTTGCGAACCGAGGGCTTAGTGAAGTAGGTTCTCTTCTTGAATTCTTTCAGAATTCCCGAGCGCTCATACTTCTTCTTAAAACGCCTCAGTGCTCTGTCGATCGGCTCATTCTCTTGAACAACGACGCCGACCAATCGAATCACCTTCCTTTGTTTTTTTTATTAGGAACTTCTGAAATCAAGATAATAAATGGCTCCTGAACTTCCAACTTGAATGGGATTACTGATAATGGCCTTTATGTATCGGCCCGAAGGCTAGGCCTTATTTCGGTGATAGACACGAATGGAAAGGGAATGCGCCATTTACGGCAAAAATATCCCGGATTTTCCACAAATGAACATATTCCGGTTGAATCCCTCGCTCTTGATCCAAATTGGCGCTGCACGAAAGGGAATCCCCGGCATCGAGACATCACGACGCCGGGGTGTAAACCCGAAACAGGTCTGTTTGCTGTTAATCGGTGGTGATTATGTGGTCTGATAAGCCGCCGCCAAAGCATTTGAGTCCAGGTGCTTCTCAAAATAATCGTATACCTTCAGCTTAGCCCAATCTTCAACGAAGATCCAAACCAGACAGTATAACCAAATGTAACCGACCCAAGTCCACGGTATGGCCGTCACCAGCCAACCGAAGCCTACTATCATAGAGGCAATAGCTTTCGTGATGACCAGAGCAAATAAAAGTATGGGGGCGGGATATGGCTTTGCGTAGAATGGCTTCTTGCTCCGCGCTACGAAAAGGGTGAGATGTCCGGCAATTGCAAGCTTCAAGAAAATAATAGACTGTATTTGCGCGAGGTCGACGTGAAAGAAAACTCTCGCTGCGTAAAGAAGGCCGAAAGTCTCGATCACTCCGATTGTCCCGAGAACAGTCGAAGTAACAAGTACCCTCCGCATGTCCCATCTGACAGGCTTTGGGTCCAGCCATGTATTATCATATGCGATTGTCATGATTGGCACGTCGTTTAGGATGGCGAGAAGTATTATCATCAAGGCGGTGATCGGGTAGAAATCGAAGACAATCATCGCCAGGACGACAAAAATCATAATCCTGATCGTCTCGGTGATTCTATAAATAGCATAGCTGTTCATTCGTTCGAAGATTCGGCGCGCTGCCTCAACAGCTCTCACAATAGTTGAGAGTCCCGGCGCAGTTAGGACCAGATCCGCCGCGGCGCGCGCAGCATCCGTTGCTCCGCTGACAGCGATGCCGACGTCGGCCTGTTTAAGAGCGGGCGCGTCATTTACGCCATCGCCTGTCATTCCGACGATGTGGCCATTTGTCTGGAGCGCCTTAACTATTTCGAACTTGTGCTCTGGGAATACTTGAGCGAAGCCGTCCGCGCTCTCAATCGCCTTCACGGCTCCATGCTCAATCTGATCCGTTTTGCCGAAGAACTTATCGGCTGGGGTTATTTTCGTGCCGAGTCCGAGTTGTCCGGATATTTCGCGCGCTATGGCCGCATTGTCACCGGTTACCATCTTCACGCTGACGCCATGTTCACGAGCTTGCTTAACAGTCGAGGCGGAATCTTCACGCGGTGGGTCGAACAGGGGAAGAAGGCCAAGAAAATTCCAACCGCCGTTTTTGTCAGTGCGTGCGACGCCGATTGTTCGATAACCCTTACGCGCGAATTCTTCTACACGACTATCGACTGGGGCCGCCTGTCCATTGTTCATGTGGCATAGATCGAGTATTACTTGCGGTGCCCCTTTTGTTACTTTGAAGCCGTACCCATCGGGTGAGGATACTTCAGCCTCTGTCCTCTTCTTAACAGGGTCGAAGGGGACGAACCTTGTCTGTTCATACCGCTCGAATCCCCATTCCGGCTTGAGTCCTGCCATTACTGCGAGATCCAGAGGGTCACGGTTTTCTTCCTTAGAGGCGAGAGATCCCGCAAGGATAAGATCTTTCACGGAAGCATTTCCGAAGACAACCGGGTCTCCTAGCTTCAGCCGGTTTTGCGTCAGCGTTCCTGTTTTATCAGAGCAGAGTATATCCATACCAGCCATTTCTTCTATCGACTCGAGTCGCGATACAATTGCCTTCATCCCGGACAAGGCAACTGCGCCGACAGCCATTGTAACGGAGAGAACTGCCGGCATCGCGACCGGTATAGAGGCGACTGTGAGTATAAGGGCAAATTCCAGTATTTTCAAAACCTGGGACCCCCTGATCAGCTGAACTCCAACCAGAACAACCACGAGACCGAGGCTAAGCTTGATAAGATAGTTCCCGATGTTAAGCACTGCTTTTTGAAAATGTGAGGGCGAACTGGCATCCGATACTAGTTTTGCTGTCCGTCCAAAGAACGTGTTGGAACCCGTGCCCACCACCAGAGCCAACATCTCTCCTTGCTTGACCACGGACCCGGAGTATGCGCTTTCACCAGGTTTCTTATCGACCGGAAGTGATTCTCCGGTCAAAGCGGACTGGTCCACGCTTAAGTATTCGCCGTCAAGCAACTTGACATCGGCGGGAACAATGTCGCCAAGCCGGAGTCTTATGATATCGCCGGGAACCAGGGTTTCCGAATTAACTTCAATCCATTTGCCGTCACGCTTTGCCCGTGACTTTATGGCGAGTTGTCTCTTCAACGCGTCAACTGCACTGGCCGCCTGGCGTTCTTGCCAGAATCCGACCATGGCGTTGAAGGCGAGGAGTATTGTTATTATCGTAAAATCTGTCCAGTGGCTGATCAGCGCCGAAAGCATAGCGGCGATTTCAATCATCCATGGTATTGGGCCCCAGAAATATGTGAGGAGTTTTAGTATTGGGCTTTCTTTCTTCTCCGCCAGCGCGTTGCGGCCGAATCGTGCGAGCCGCTTTTCTACTTCCGATTGATTGAGCCCTTCCTGGGTTGCATCCAGCTTCTTAAATAGATCTTCAGTGGACAAGCTGAGATCTGTTTTACTTCCTAAGTCGGGATCATCCGACTGACTTTCATCTGATTGTTGATTCGAATGTTTCATTTTCTTTGCACCTCTGAAATAAAGAGCTCTGAATGCGCTCGCTTCGACCAGCACGGCATTCAAAGTCATAATTGTCTTTTTAATTAATAGTCGATAACCACGATACGCGCCGCACATTTAGTTCCATGATATCGGCTGAATCGTGTGTCAGTCTGAATTCTGGCAGGCAGTTGAGCACTAACAGTTGGTTGGGTATCCTACACCAGCCTTAACGTATCTGGGGCAGAACTGTCGTAACTCATTCAATATAATATATTTGTCCCGTCGTTGTTCGGCTTGAGTAGCGAATTGTCGAGCGAATGGCAAGAGTGAGCGATCGAAACAATGAAAATACGACGCACTATTCTTATATTAACCGCGTTGAGGGATCAATGAGCGACGCTAAAGTCACATATAAATTCGGCGAAACGACTGTCGAGTTCGGATGCCGCACATATTTGATGGGTATTCTGAACGTCACGCCGGATTCGTTTTCGGATGGCGGAGCGTTCTTCGACCAGACGGATGCTATACTCCACGCGTTCCAGATGGTGAAGGACGGCGCTGACATCATCGATGTTGGAGGGGAATCGACACGGCCTGGAGCCGAACATGTCACGATGGAAGAGGAAACAAAGCGAGTCGTACCGGTCATTCAGAAACTCAGGCAAAGGACTAAAATCCCCATCTCTGTGGACACGTATAAAGCGAAGGCCGCTGCCGAAGCATTGAAGGCGGGCGCAAATATCGTAAATGATATAACCGGGCTGCACGCCGATCCGGAAATAGCGGAAGTGATTGCCCGAGCCGGGGCGTCGGTCGTCGTCATGCATATGAAGGGCACTCCCAAAGACATGCAGATTAATCCGGTGTATGACGATCTTGTTGGCGAAGTGTACGGCTATCTGGCAGGCGCGGTCGAAATGGCGCGTTCGAAAGGAATCAATCAGATAATGGTGGATCCGGGCATCGGTTTCGGCAAGACCGCAGACCACAATCTGGAACTAATCAATCGCCTTTCCGAGTTCAGGAAGTTGGGCGTGCCGGTACTGATAGGCGTGTCTAGAAAGTCATTCATCGGAAAGATACTTGATACGCCTGTTGAGTCGCGACTCGAAGGGACCGCGGCAGCGGTCACGGCAAGCATCTTGCGCGGAGCGGACATCGTTCGAGTTCATGACGTGAGAGAGATGCGCAGAGTCGCGATGGTGGCAGACGCCATACGGAGGCAGAAGGTCTGATGGACCTCTTTCACATCGGGTTTATACCCGTTTCGGTGATAGACATTATCGATATCGCCATCGTCGCCTTCATTTTCTACAAGCTTTACCAGGTGATGCGCGGGACGGTCGCGGCTCAGATTTTCATCGGCCTTCTCATGATCCTTGCGCTCTCATTTGCGGCCCAGGCTCTCGGCATGCGTGCGCTCGGTTGGCTCCTCGGAACGCTGACAAATATTTGGGTCATCGCCTTCATCGTGCTTTTCCAACCTGAGCTTAGGAGATTGTTTCTTTATTTTGGGAAGAACAGCTTCGTAAGGTTCTTCATTCATATTGACATCAGCGAGACCGTTGACGAGATTGCCGACGCCGCTACGGAGCTGAGCAACAGGCAGCACGGCGCGTTGATCGTCATAGTTCGTGGGAGTGCGCTCCGCACGATAATTGAGACGGGCGAGGAGATACGCGCCAAGGTTTCCAAAGGCCTCCTCGTGACGATATTTAATCCGAAGGCTCCGCTTCACGACGGGGCAGTGGTGGTGAGAGGGGACACGATCGAAGCCGCCCGGTGCACACTTCCCTTGAGTTCCACGACAAAGCTCGGCGGCTACGTGCTCGGCATGAGGCATCGCGCGGGGCTTGGTATGTCGGAACAGAGCGACGCTCTCATCGTCATAGTTTCGGAAGAGACCGGCACGATATCCGTGGCGGAGGACGGCATTCTTACCCGCGGCCTCTCGCCCGAAGGTTTGCGTCGGCGGCTTAAGGAGACTCTGCCTCGACCGTCCGATAAGGGGGCGAAGTCGATACTTAGGCGCGCGACCGAAGATGCCTAGGGTTGCGGTAGTCATCCCCGCTCATAACGCGTCACGAACCCTAGCGGAGCTCATATCGCGGGTCTCCCGGCAGGTGCAGCCGGAAGACATCTTCGTAGTCGATGATGGTTCGACAGACGGGACCGAGCTCATTGCCCGAGACCTCGGAGTCTGGCTCCTCAGGCATTCGGCTAAGAAGGGAAAGGGAGTCGCGCTCAGGGATGGCGCTATGAAGGCCCTTGAGTTGAATTATGAGATGGTTATCACGATGGACTCGGATCTGCAACACGATCCGGAGGAAATTCCGGCTTTCATAGATGCCGCTTCAAGGTTTGATCTTGTCATTGGCAAACGTAACATCTCCACGAAAGATATGCCGGTCCACAGATTTCTATCCAATTCACTAACTTCACGCATACTTTCGTCAAGGACGGGAGCCAACATCGAAGACAGCCAGTGCGGTTACAGGCTATATAAATCCGAAGTCCTTAGGAAGGTCGATTCGAGTTGCCGCCATTTCGATTACGAATCCGATATGCTGCTCAAAACTGTGTTGGCTGGTTATCGCGTCGGGTTTATTCCCGTTAAGACGATTTATAACGAATCAGTAAGCTACATCAGGATAATTGACATACTTCGTTTCATCAGAGTTTATTTAAAATCATTCCTAAGATTAAATGACAAAATCCGGACTGCTTGATAAATTCCGCGAAGCTCGCGAGGAAATGGTACAGTTGCTCGCGGACCGCGGAATTTCTGACGAACGCGTGCTAGCGGCGATGCTGCAGGTGGAAAGACACCTGTTTATACCGATCCCGCTGCGCAATCATGCCTACGACGATGTGGCGCTTCCGATCGGCGAAGGGCAGACGATATCCCAGCCTTTCACCGTCGCTTTTATGACCGAGGCTCTCCATGTTCAAAATCTTGACAAGGTGCTGGAGATAGGAACGGGAAGCGGTTATCAGACGGCGATCCTTGCTGCAATGGGGGCGAGGGTTTTTACTATCGAAAGGATACCTGCTTTACTTAAGAGCGCGAAGGTGGTGCTGGACAGCATGGATGTCCGGTACATTTCGAAATGCAGCGACGGCTCGATCGGTTGGAAAGAATCTTCACCATTTGATGGAATAGTCGTGACCGCCGGAAGTCCGGCCGTGCCCAAATCTCTAGTCGAACAACTGAGAGTAGGTGGAAAACTGGTAGTGCCGGTTGGGCCCCAGGATTTCCAGCAGATGAACATCATTACAAAGACCAACGAAGACAACGAATATTCGGTTGAAGAAAAATCGGATTTTAAGTTCGTTCCATTGATCGGGAGGGATGGCTGGCCCGAACACGATGGCTGACGGCGCCGGTTTCACAAATCAAAAATTCGCGGTGGCTATTGTTGGACCGACTTGCAGCGGAAAGACGGCCATCAGTATGGAGCTGTCCAAGCTTGTCGAATGTGAGATAGTTTCCGCCGACTCACGACAGGTGTACAGGCTGATTGACATCGGGACAGCGAAACCGACGGCGGATGAGATGTCGATCGTTCCTCACCATCTGGTCGACATAGCCCCTTTAGATGAATTGGTGAGCGCGGGCGTCTATGGAAAGTTGGCACGGGATACAGTCGCGGAAATTTTCGCTAGACACAAGTTACCTCTAATCGTTGGGGGGTCAGGTTTGTACATCAGGGCAATTGTAGACGGCCTTTTTGACGCGCCCGAGATAGACATGGGAATTAGAGAAGAGTTGAGAGGCAGGCTTAAATCGGAAGGGGCAGGGAAATTGCTCGAGGAGCTGAAGCTTGTTGATCCCGACGCGGCCAAAGGCCTTGTCCCTCAGAATTACAAGAGAATTCTCAGGGCCCTTGAGGTCTATCGGACGTCAGGAAAAAAGATATCGACCCTTCGTGTCGAACGCACCCAAAAGCCTGACTTCGAGACAATTCAGTTCGGTATTGTTCTGGAAAGGAATGAGTTGTACAGGAGAATCGAAAGCCGCGTGGACGAAATGATAGCGGCCGGTCTGATCGAGGAAGTTAAGGAGCTACTGCGAAGGGGATTTGACCCGGAACTGAATTCTCTCCAGACGGTCGGTTACAAGGAATCAATTGGTTATGTGCAGGGGAAGTTAAGATTTGAGGACATGGTATCGCTCATAAAAATGAACACCAGGAGATATGCCAAGCGGCAGCTGACGTGGTTCAGGAAGGACCCGAGGATTATTTGGCTGAATGCGGATGGGAAAAGTGCGAAGAGCTTGGCTAGGGAGATTTATGAAAATTTCGAATCCGCGCCTTGGGCGCTAAAAGACCTTACGCACCGTTGAGGGACTTAATCATCATGGCCGCCGCGTCTGCCGCATCTTTCGCGATCTTCACATAGCTCGCGGTGGATTTCATACCTTCTGACACCAGTTCATTCCCGAGCAGATCGACAACAGGCTTCCAGAAATCCGATACTACAATGATCGGTTTCTTAGTAATCATCTCTTTATTCATGAGTTCCCACACCATCGACAACTCCACCATAGTTCCTGTTCCGCCTTTGAGCACAACGTACCCGTCTCCGAGTTCAATAAGCTTTTGCAATCGCTCAAATATGGTCCTGGTGTGAACCTGAACATTAACGTACTGGTTTGGCGAGGGGGAGAATACAGCGGAAGTGACGCCTATTATCTTCACATCGCATTCAGCGGCGCCCCTTGAGATGGCTTCCATGGTTCCGCGATAGCCGCCTGTGCAGACAGACAATCCCTTTTTGGCAAGGAGCCTGCCAATTAAAACGGCGTCCTCGTATTCGGGAGAACCTTCTACCGGCTTGCTGCTCCCGAAGATGGTGACGATTTTCCCGGGTGCGGGTGGGATTGTTTGGTCTGCTTCAGACACAGATGTCAGTTATAGATTACGAGCCTCTGGCCGGGATGAATGTCCGGAGCTGTTCCGTTCCATTCTCTCAACTGGTTCATGCTAACTCCAAACTTTCTGGCTATGCTCCAAAGCGAATCGCCCCTGCGAACCCTGTAAATGGTCTTGGAGTCTGTCGTCTCGGCCAGCATGTTGCCGGTGCCTTTGTTCCCAGCCAGGTAAGGTGAACTTACTCGAAGTCGAGCGCCTGCTTGTATTCTACTTCCGCCGAGATTGTTCCAATCTTTGAGATCGGCCACCGTGATTCCGTACCGGAAAGCAATACTGCTAAGCGTCTCTCCACTTCTAACAACATGGTACTGGGAGCGGGTACCGGTTGGATTACTGGGTTTGACCATCGATATCGCGGCTGGAGTTTTGTGACTGGGTGGATCTGCCGTGACAGCTGCCACCAGCAATCTCATCCTTGGCCGGATAAACGAGTTTCTCAGATGGTTGAGCCTCTTCAGCTTTGCAACGGACATTCCATAAGCCGCAGCGATGCCGCTAAGTGTCTCACCCCTTTTGACGACGTGATACCGCGAACCAGTGCCTGTTGCGTTCTTGCGCTTGACTACCTGTATCACCGAGGCGCTCTGGCTGGGAGGATCCGGCGTGACCGCTGCTACCAATAGTCTCATCCTCGGTTTGATGAATGAGCTGCTGAGATGGTTGAGCCTCTCCAGTCTCGCGACCGATATTCCGTAAGCCGCGGCAATGCCGCTCAACGTCTCGCCTCTCCGGACGATGTGCACGCCCGAGTTGCTTCGTCTCGCGGAAGCAAGACGGCCAAACCTGATCTGGGCTTCACGTTGGTAGTAAGAGCTGTTGACGGGGATAATCAACCGCATTCCGGGATATATCCGGCTACGTCGCCACGAAAGATGGTTCGCCATGCGAAGCGATGTGAGGCTTACTCCGTAATCATGGGATATAGTCCAGAGAGTCTCGCCATATCGCACTGTGTGGAATGCCCATGTAAGTCTTTCGGACGCCGGGAGCTTTTGATAATCGGCGGCGAAAACCGGTCCCATTCCCTGCGGCACCAACAGAGGATAGCCGTTCTCACCATATTGAGGAGGGGTTACTCCGTGGACGAGCTCCGGGTTCATAGCCATCAAAGAATCATAATCCATACCTGCCGCGTCCGCGAGGACCCTTAAGTCGACACTTTCTGGGATTCTGACGGTATCACACGGCGGAGGAGCCGGAGCGAGGCTGTCCGCAAAGCCATATTCCTTTGGATTCAAGGCAATCATTGTGACTGCTATGTACTGAGGAACATAGTTCCTTGTTTCCCGAGGGAGATATCTTTCGATCTTCCAAAAATCTCTGTACCCGCCGCTTCGCCAGATCGCCCTGTTTACCGATCCCGTGCCGCAGTTGTACGCGGCAATCGCGAGGTACCAGTTCTTGTAATAGTTGTATAGATCCTTTAGGTGGCTTGCCGCCGCTTCCGTTGCCAGAACAGGATTGCGTCTCTCATCGTACCACCAGTTCGAGCGGAGTCCATAGAGAGCTCCGGTCGAACGAATAAATTGCCACAGGCCGACCGCTCTCGCCCACGACCGCGCATCAGGGTTAAGTCCGCTCTCAGGCATCGAGAGGTATGCAATTTCCGGGGGAAGAGAATCCGCCATAAAAATCTTCTTCATCATTGGAATGTATATGCCGGATCGGTATATCCATTCCTGCATATGCCAGCGTCCTCTTGTAGTGAAGAATTTCAGGTTCTGCTCGACATACCTGTTCATTACAAGCGGGACCTTCACGGTCGCGAGGTGCTCCGGCTTCGGAAACTTTGTTCCATTCACATTAATTGAATCGACAATCTGCGAAAGCTTTTCCTGGAGGGCAAATACCGACGTGCCGGGACCAAGGTTTTGGATTGTGGATATATATTTCTCATAATCCCCGATGATCCTTTGGCTGAGATCCACAAAATCAGAATCGCTCTCAATCCCGGGGTAGTAACTCAGGTCATTGAGCACGTTGATTGCTTTTTCAAATTCGATGGCAGAAGAGTCCTGATTCCCGACCACCTGCAGCCTGAGCGCATTCGAGTATCTGTCGCGAGCGATACCCATCAGTCTGTCGACCGCGTCGTCATCAGTTAAAATTGAATCGAGCCCGTCTCTATACAATGATTGAAGTTTCGATTGCTGGACGATTGCCTTTCGGCTCATTTCGATGGACGACTTCAAGCTCATGGTGTCCAACGCCGCAAGCCTGTCGCCTGATGGCTTTTCGAGTCCTCTATTCGAGGAGCACGAAAAAGAAATGACTGCGAATAGCCCCCCAATTACCAATAAAACTAAACGATTTCTAAGCATTTGCCTCATTCATTAGAGAAATTCTTTCAAATATATGGCCATAGCATGGCTTTGTCAAGAACGAGTTTAAACGTCGGGTGGAACTGATTATCCTACTAAGACTTAACTCTCGTCCGTCCTAATATCGGATTTCCTCCGCTTTGCTACAGTGGCTCAGAACACAACCGGTTCTTCGTAAACTCCGAAAACTTCCTTCAACGTATCGCACATCTCTCCGATTGTGACGTATGCCCGTGTCGCGTTTATCAGTTCCGGCATGAGGTTGCTCCCGTCCCTCGCCGCCGCCAAGAGGTTGCTGATGGCCTTCTTTGCGTCCGCCTCGCTGCGTCCTGTTTTAACTTCTGCTACGCGGGTTCGCTGTTTGGTTTCAACTTCCTTGGAAATCTCAAGTATTGGTATCGAAAGTTGTTCGTCCTCCTGGACGAATTCATTGACCCCAACGATAATCTTTTCTTTTCGGTCGAGCTCCTGCTGGTATCTGTATGCCGCCTCGGCAATCTCTCTCTGGAAAAAGCCCTGTTCTATTGCGGGGATTACGCCGCCAAGCGACTCGATTTTCACAAAGTAACTTTCCGCTTCCGCCTCCAGCCTGTTCGTCATGCTCTCTATGAAGTAGCTTCCTGCCAGCGGATCGATGGTGTTTGCAACTCCAGTCTCGTACGCGAGTATCTGCTGTGTGCGAAGCGCTATCGTCACCGCCTTCTCGCTTGGAAGGGCGAGCGTTTCGTCCATAGAATTGGTATGCAGTGACTGAGTCCCGCCGAGCACGGCCGCGAGTGCCTGATAAGCGGTACGGACAATATTGTTCTCCGGCTGCTGAGCTGTCAGGGAACAGCCGGCGGTCTGCGTGTGAAACCTGAGTGCGAGCGTCCGTGGATTCTTCGCGCCATATTTCTCTTTCATTCTCCTCGCCCAGATTCTCCGAGCCGCGCGATACTTGGCTATTTCCTCGAAGAAATCGATATGGGAGTTGAAGAAGAAAGAAATCTGTGGGACAAATTCATCGACATTCAAACCGGCTGCCATCCCAGCTTCAACGTAAGCGAAACCATCCGCGAGCGTGAAGGCGAGCTCCTGTGACGCCGTCGACCCTGCCTCACGGATGTGATATCCACTCACGGAAATAGGATTCCACTTTGGCATCTCCTTGACGGTGTAGCCGAACATATCGGTTATGATTCTCATCGAAGGCTCGGGTGGGTATATCCATTCCTTCTGCGCGATATATTCCTTCAGGATGTCGTTCTGTATCGTTCCGCGAAGTTGACTCGGCTTTACTCCCTGTTTTTCGGCGACGACGATGTAGAATGCGAGGAGCATGGCCGCGGGGGCATTGATCGTCATCGACGTCGATACCTTGTCGAGAGGAATACCTTTGAAGAGTATTTCCATGTCTGCGAGCGAGCTTACGGACACTCCGCAGACGCCGACTTCGCCTTCTGATAGTGGATCGTCCGCGTCCCGCCCCATAAGAGTCGGGAGATCGAACGCGACGCTGAGGCCCGTCTGACCGTTTTCGAGAAGGTAATGGTAACGGCTGTTGGAGTCTTCGGGAGTGCCGAATCCGGCGAACTGTCTCATTGTCCACAGTTTGCCGCGGTACATTGTCGCGTGGATGCCACGTGTATACGGGAATTCCCCCGGGAAACCGAGGTCAGTCTCGAAATTCATTTGCGCAGTGCTCTCAGGCGTATAAAGCATGTCGACCGGTTCGCCGCTCACGGTAGTGAATTTTACCGGCCGGATCTTGTTCCCCCTGACTTTTTCTTCCCACTCGAGCTTCAGTTTCTTGAATTGTTCAAGCGATTGTGTCATCCATTCACCTCGTTAGGTTCTTCTCCCGTGGTGCCGGGAATACCGGATCTCATTTTGTGAGAAGAATCCGATAATATTCTGAAAACCGCCGCGCTCATCGTAAGGTAACCGACAGAAAACAGCAGCCAGTCGTACGTTTTCGGCGTGTAATTTTCCAGGCCTTTTGGGCCACTGATATACAAGATATGAAAAACTCCCGCGGTAAACGAGTAAAGAACTACGGCACATCCGATGACAAAGATCAGTATGTCCAATTTCCTCATACGTAGGTCCGGCAATCTTCCGTGCAGTGAGAGCAGCGCAGCTGAAGCGAAGGCGAGCAACCCTGCGATGAGTAGCGGCGCAATCACAGGTCCCACCCACATCACAGGTATGAGGAAAAGAACGTCGAACGTCGTGAACGATGGAGGCCAACCGACCGCAGCTTTCAGCACTACATAGTAGAAGATATCCCAGATCGCGAAGGCGTATATAAAGTACATGCTTCTGTCAAACTTGTTCTTGCCGGCAAGTACCGCAACCATCGCGAGCATCACGATGGTCATACCTTCACGAACTATCTCTACAATCGCAAACCTGGGGTCCAAGGTTCTGAGGGGGAAGAGCTGTTGTGCGTTCGCAAACAACATCTCGCGGAGGTAAATTACGACTGCGGCTTCGACATATCCCATCGCGATAGAATAGACGGTGACTGTGGATAATTTTCTCATATTCGAATTTCAAAAAGTCGCCCGACTGATTCAATGTTAACATTGGCACTTTACATCAAATGCATGAAAGGCGACGAATTCATCGGACCTGCCATGATTCACGCTAATCTTCCACCGAGCCGCGGTTTACGGATCTTATCGTTTCTTGCTTTGCGAAAACGGCTTATTTAAATTGGTTCACGGCAAATCAGATGAGGAAAAAAACAGGAATCGCCATACTCGGCTCCACGGGGTCGATCGGAAGGAGTAGTCTTGACGTCATCACCAGTATGAACGAACACGGTGAGGACTTCTACGTCTCCTATCTTGTCACGAACAAGAACGTCGATTTGCTATACCAGCAGGTAAAGAAGTATAATCCCGCCGGAGTCGTAATAATTGACGAAAAGAGAGCCGATCAATTCAGGTCTTATCTGAACGGTGACAAGCTGAAAGTTTACGCGGGCGAAAAGGGACTCATGGATGTAATGTCCGGAGGCGAATTTGACGTCCTCATAAGTTCGCTCGTTGGCTTTGCCGGACTCCGGCCTACCTTGAAGGCGCTTGAAGCAGGGAAGACCGTCGCGCTTGCCAACAAAGAGACGATGGTTGTTGCCGGCGAGATAGTAAACGAGACTGCGCGAAAGCATCACGCTAATCTCCTTCCCGTCGACAGCGAGCATAGCGCGATCCTTCAATGTTTCACGGGGGAGGGGAAACAGTCAGTTGCGAAACTCATCCTCACAGCTTCGGGGGGGCCCTTCCTAAATCGCACCAAAGAAGAACTCGCGAATGTGACTGTTGAAGAGGCACTCAACCATCCGAACTGGAAGATGGGGAATAAGATCACGATCGATTCCGCTACCCTGATGAACAAGGGGCTGGAAGTCATAGAGGCGTCTTATCTTTTCGATTTGCCCGCCGAGAAAATTGAGATTGTCGTTCATCCGCAGTCCATCATACATTCTATGGTCGAATTCGTCGACGGCTCCATCAAGGCGCAGCTCGGCATGCCGGATATGAAGATCCCAATCCAATATGCGCTCACGTATCCCGAAAGAGTCAGATCAAAATATCAGAGAATAGATTTCAACAAGGTAGGGCAGCTGACGTTTATGCCGCCCGACACTGATAAATTCACTCTTATCAAATCGGCTTATGAGGCTTTGCGTCAGGGCGGCACCTCCACAGCCATTCTCAACGCGGCGAATGAGGCGGCTGTCGACCTCTTCCTTCAGCGCAGAATCAGGTTCATGCAGATACCTGAATTTGTCGACGGCGCGTTAGGAGCGATTGAGTCGAAGGCATCTCCGGACATCGATGAGATATTCAAGGCGGATCGGGAAGCGAGAAAGTTTGTGTACGCGGAGGCGGAGCACGTTTAGAGTCGGCCTATTTCCCGGGACTGTACAGTCTGCCGGGAACATAGAATTTGAAAATTAAACCAGAGAAATGTGGATGGCTTATATATTTTATTTCATAATCACCGTTGGCGTTCTGGTCCTGGTGCATGAGTTCGGCCATTTCATAGCGGCCAAATTGTCAGGGATGAAGGTTGACACGTTTTCGATCGGTTTTCCGCCGCGGGCGTTCGGCAAGAAGATCGGCGACACCGACTATTGCGTTTCATGGATCCCGATCGGGGGCTATGTTAAGATCGCTGGAATGATCGACGAAAGTTTCGATACCGATTTCGTGAACAAACCTCCGCAGCCGAATGAGTTCCGCTCCAGGCCGATGTACCAGCGAATGATCGTTGTCTCCGCCGGAGTAATAATGAATTTCCTCCTTACTTTCCTGATCTTCTACGGCATAAATCTCGCCAACGGCAAGATGTTTCAGGCGACCACGACGGTTGGATTGGTGCGCGCGAATACCGCCGCGCAGAAACTCGGCTTCGAGAGCGGAGACAGTCTCATCTCCATCAACGGGAAGGGAGTCAAGAACTGGGAAAACGTTCTGACCGACCTCTACCTCGATAACGTTGCCAATCCTCTATCAGTAAAAGTCGATCGCGGTGGGAAGATTTCGGACATCACCGTTCCTAAAGGAGCGGTGCGGCCCGATAAAGACTTCGGCCTTTACCCGAATCATATGCGTGTTCAGATCGACGCTGTTGAACCTGGATTGCCAGCCTCAAAAGTTGGAATCGAGCCGGGTGATTATGTCCTGTCAGTTGATGGGGTCAGCGTCGCGGCCGACACGCAGCTCGTGGAAATGGTAAAGTCCAGCAAGGGCAAGCCGATTCAATTAGGAATCGAACGGGGAAATAAAGTAAGTACCATTTCGGTGGTGCCCAATTCGGATGGAAAGATCGGTGTTGGGATTGTTATGGCCTACACCGGCCCGATTGAAAGATTCAGGTACAACGTTATTTCTGCCATACCGGCGGGTTTTGATCAAACAGTCGGTGCCACCGGACTACTGCTGAAATCCATCTATCAGATGATAGCGGGGAAAGTGTCTTTCACGAAATCAATCGGTGGTCCAATCAAGATTGCTCAGCTCGCTACTCAGAGTGCCGAGATGGGGCTTGTCAGTTTCCTCGGATTCATGGCACTTCTCAGCATAAGTCTGGCCGTGCTGAACATACTTCCTTTCCCAGCACTTGACGGCGGTCATCTCGCGTTTCTTGTGTACGAGTCAATATTCAGAAAGGAAGTACCGACAAAGGTGAAGCTTGTTGCTCAGCAGGTCGGCTTCGCGGTGCTTCTCTTATTCATGGCCTTTGTAATATACAACGATATAGTGCATTTCTGAGATCGTTTAAGGCCATTCGATGAATCGGATGGCTTTTATTTTGCAACTCGCCTGATGCCTTATACCTAGGAGAGGGGGCTGGCTCCGGCTTGTTCTGAAGATCGCGTCCAAGATAATTGTCAAACTGTGAGTCTTTGCCGAATAGGACACTCTTCGGCGAGAAGGGAGGAGCTTATGAGACGTTTTGACATTACCGTTTTGTCCATCAGTCTGCTTTTGCTTTCAGCCTCTGCGAAGGCGCAGACTTCCAACAGCCTCGTTAATATCACCCTCACTGTTCCCCAGACAAATCAGATTTATGTGGCAGATTTGGATATGCAGCATATACAGAGCTCAGGAGTCCTTTTCTCGGCCACAATACAGTCACTCGCGTCAAGTCCGATTCAAGTTAAGCTTAGAATGACGGTCAATGTGACGCTCACCGATGGAACATCCTATCCGGACATCGCCGACGCGACCACGAACCCATTCACGCTCCAACCGGGACAAGTAAGAGTCATAACAAATGTCGATTTGTCCGGCAGCAATCCGGCAATCAGCGTAGAGAGTTCTCATTTCAATTCCGACCAGGTAGACAAGCTCAAGAGCGTCGCCCTGGCTACGGGAAAGGCGCCGGCTGGAGTTTATCAATTTGTGCTGCAATGTCTTGACCAGAACAGCATGCCTGTCTCTGAAGAGGCTCAGGGGAGCATCATCGTGACGAACCCAAGCAGGATAGAGCTCGCGCTCCCTATGGACCAGGGAAATGTTTCGACGCTTTTTCCTCATTTCCAATGGATGGCGAATGTCGATACCGTAGTGCTCTCGGTGTACGAGAAGCTACCGAGCCAGGTGAGCCCCGAGGATGTCGTCTCAGGAGTTCCTTACTTGAGAGTAACAGTGCCAAACTCGACTTCCCCGGCTCCAGGGTCCTTCAATTATCCACCATCCGGTCCGGGGGTTAGGCCATTGCAGAATGGGAGAACTTACTATTGGTACGTTCAGGTACCGGGCTCTGTGTCGCGCGGAAGCGGGCTGAGAAGCGACATTTGGAGTTTTACTATCGGGAGTATGGGCTCTGCTGCGGAAAGCGGGACACAAAGCGGCAACATAAACAGCGAGGCCACCGCAGCGTTAAAGAGCTTCCTTTCGGGTACACCATACAGCTACCTTGCGTCACGGATCAGTATGCTTACCGGCCAGGCAACGTACGACGGCAACGAAATTTCGATCGATGAGCTGATTGATATCCTGAAGAATATGGATAGGTCCAAAGTCACAAGTGTAATTGTTCACTAGGGAGGCGGCAATGAAAAAGAGGAACGCTGTGATAATTTTCGCGCTGTTCGTGTTTGCCGCGACCCTTGCGTTTAAAGAAGCGGCGACGAGCAACGTAGCACTCTTCTGGATTATCAAAAACAAAGTTGAGAAGAGTCCTACTTCAAAGGTGTGGAAAAACGCCAAGAAGGGAGAGCTAATTTACGGAGGTGACTACGTCAGGACACTTCCCAAATCTTTCGCTCTGATTAAATTCAACGATTCCAGCACCCTTCGCCTCGGGCCCGAATCAGAAGTGCAAGTGAATGGCTTGGACAATCCGTCGAACATGTACGTCAACAACGGCGACGTCGGATTCTCTATGGCCAAAAGGAAGGACAAGCCTTTTGAGTTCACCACGCCTACGAGTGTCGCGTCGATTCGGGGCACACAGGGCATCCTGGTGGTCGGGCTTAATAATTCCGATTTCCTTACGATTGTTGAGGGGCTCGTCAGGTTCGTGAACAACTTCTCGCACGATTCGGTAAACGTCGGCGCCGGTGAGACCGGGGTCTCCTCGTCAAACGGCAGTATCTCAATTCATAAGTCAACTCAAGCCGATCTGGAGAGGCTGGCGCAATTGAACGACCAGTTCGGCAGGAAACATGAACTAAAGATCCAATACCGTGACAGCAACGGACAAATGCGTGAGATCATAATCAATACTCAGCAATAAGCGGTCACGGTTCAAACTACAGAGCAGTGTTGGTCGGAGGCATTGTGAGCAAATCTAACAAGATTATTGCGGGGGGCAGAACTGCGCTCACGCTGTTGTGGCTATCCTTTCTATTCCTCGGGCGAACTGCCTTCGCGCAGCAGGGGCTCGTGATGAACCTTACAGCTACATCCGGAGCGGTGGAGAACAGCCCTGTTGTAGTCAAGGCGGAAGTTAAGAGCCTGACGAACATCTCTCAGGCGCTTCTTTTCTACCGGAACGACCTGTCCACCGACTTTCAGCAAACCGAAATGAGTTTCCAGGAATCCTCGATGACTCTTTCTGGGACAGTGCCTTCGTCGTATGTCGTCAGTCCGTATATCGAAGTCTATGTCAGGCTAATAATGAGGGATGGAACTACAGAGACTTATCCTAGCGAGAGCCCCACGGAAAATCCAGTTCGCATAAGCGTCGGTAGGTCCGAATCCGAGAAGGATATCCTGATAATAAGTCCTGATCGAGACCAGCGATTGACCGTTGACAATCTAATGATAGCGGCCTCCATGCTCTTCGCGCCTAAGTCCGTCGACAGGAAAAAAACGCGACTCTACTTTGATGGTTTGGATGTTACCGGAGACGCTGTTGTGAGCGGACAGGTTATCGTCTATTCGCCGTCAAAGTTCCCAATGCCGATCACCGGTGGGATTCACACAGCCAAAGTCGTGCTGTACGATTCAAGCGGCTCGCGGGCCGCGAGTCTGGAATGGAGTTTCTATATCATCGCGCCGGGCGAAAAGCAAGGCTCCGGCTTCTCTTACCAGGGGTCAGGGAAGATCGAACTGAGGAACGAGACGATCAGCGGAGTCTCGACGTGGTACAACAGGGGAGATCTGAATCTTAACGGCACGGCGCTCGGCATGAACATGGGAGCAAATGTGCACGTCACCTCCGAGGAGAAGTCCTACCGGCAGCCGCAGGATAGGTTTGGCATTTACGCTTCCACTTCATGGCTCAGCCTGAGATTGGGAGACAGTTATCCTGCGTTCAGTCCGCTCATCATGAACGGACTCCGAGTCCGCGGGGTATCCGGGATGTTGTCTCTCGGATTTTTCAACCTGCAAGCGGCCTACGGTCAGACCGTCAGAGGCATCAACGGACAATATCTTGACACCGTCGTCGTGGCTCCGGGCTCAGGGCTTCAGCTTACGGGCGCGAACTACATCAGGCTGGATGATTCTACTTTCATCGGCGTGAACTACGGCACATATTCAAGAAATCTTCTCGCCGTCCGCCCCTCTTTCAACTTCGGAAGCCATGCGAGTGTCGGTTTCACTTTTCTCAAATCGTCTGATGTCCTTAGCTCTGTAAACTTTGGGAGTGATCCTAACCAGAATGTTGTCCTCGGAAGCGATTTCTCTATGAATTTCGACAACAGGAGAATAAACTTCCTGGCCGAGGGGGCGATGAGCATGCTTAATCAGAACACAGCGGTCGGCAGCAGGTCCGCGGCGTTCATAGATTCAGTATCTCAGTCTAATACCGGCACGCAGATCAACAACATCGTTCCGCTAACGACTTTGTCCCAGCTCATCACGATAAACGAGTACCTAGTGCCGCTCGACCCGACCAAGCTTTCGTCTCTCGCCTGGGACGTGGGCCTCAGCCTCAATTACTTCAACACATTCGCGAAGGTCGGATATGTCTACCGGGGACCCGATTACGCTTCTTTCGGGCAGCCATTCATAAGAACCGATATTCGGGGACTCGATTTCTTTCTGCGGCCGCGCCTGTTCAGCAACCAGGTGCTTCTCTCCATTTCATATGAGAACCTTTTCGATAACCTGCAGCATCAGAAAGTTGCCACGACGAATTTCGTTAACTCGAACGTGGCGGTTTCGTATTTCCCGATAGCGTCGCTGCCGGGTTTGACTTTAGGTTACTCATCCTATTACAATATAAATTCGCTTTCTCCCGATTCCGCTTACGCGATCGATAACCTGACATACAGGTACTATATCGAGTCGAACTATTCGTTCAAATACCTGGGTCAGCAGAATCTCGCCGTGAGCTTTGGTATAAGCAAGCGGAAAGACAAGGTCCTTCTCGGAATAAACATGGTCAACTCCAATGTGTCGTTCATGTTGAATTCCAGTTTCGGCAGCGTGCCTCTGAGGACGACAATCGGTTTCAACTTGAACGGCAACCGCACCGCCATGAAAGACACCACGGCTTTGGTGCTTTACGAGCAGATACAGACTTTCAATTACACATTCATCACGCTCGGCGCTTCATACGGATTTTTCAAAGATAGATTGAATGTCGGCGCCAATTACACACCCACGTTTGGCGCGTTTACGAGGAACGGTTACGGCTTCACGGCTAGTTACCTCGTGGCACAGGCACAGTCAATCAATCTCAACGTGAGTTATTTTGCCGCCACAGGCTCGGACGATCTTATAGGTTCTCTCGTGTACGCCGTGGATTTTTGATGGGCTCGGGTATTACATTTCACCAATGAAAACAGTCGGCGGCGCAATTTCGAGAACGCGAAAGCTACTGCTGCCGCTCTTGATAGCCGTGCTCTCTTCGGGCGTCGCTTTCATGCTGTCCCGTGATATTCCATTCGATGTACCCTTTCTGAAGACTGCCCAGCTAAGGACGTTGGACCAGCGATTCGAGGCGAGAGGGCCTGTCAACATCCATGACACTTCCAAAGTGGTGATTGTAGCGCTGGACGATCAATCGTTCCAGGCCCTACCAGACGAAATAGTTTTCCCGCGGAGTTATTATGCGATGGCGATAAAGAACCTTTACGCCGCCGGAGCGAAGGTTGTGTGTGTCGACGTCGTGTTCGACGGCCGCTCTCCGATAAAAGGTGACGACAGCGCTCTTGCCGCCGTCTTGAAAAAATACCCGTCAACCGTTCTTGCCGTTAGAAATACTATCTCAGTTTCAGGAAGGGTCACGGTGCTCAAGAGCCGCGACTATTTCCACAACATATTCTTAAGAAATGACAGCTCGATGGGTACCGTGTTGCTGCCGAACGATCCGGACGGCGTTTATCGTAGATATATGCCGTATGTCGATTTCCGCACGGGAGCAAATACTTACACGCCGGTCCCTTCATTCGGATTTGAGGCCGTATCAAGGTATTGGGGACTTGGGAATAAGGTGGCTTCGGACGGTCCGGGGTACTTCAGATTGGGAGGAATGAGAATACCGAAGTACAGCCGTTCTTCGATGCTGATCAACTATCCCGGTCCGGCAGGAAGCTTTCCGACCTATGACCTCTGGCAGGTACTCGACGACTCCTCATTCCAGACTCGCGACGAGAAGGACTTCGGACTTCAAATAAACGCCTACTACCCATTGAAGAGCAGCGGAGTTTTTAAGAATAAGATCGTGCTCATCGGCGCGGAATATCCGGAATCGGGTGATCTGAAGCCGATACCTTTCCTAAAGAACAAATCAGAAGAGCAGAGCAACATGGCCTACGGGGTTGAGATACACGCCGCCGCCATTCAGACCCTTTTAGACGGAGATTTCTATTACAACTCCGCCGCATGGGTGGATTTCCTTGAAATGTTTGTCGGAGCCTTCCTGATAGCCATGACTTCGTTCCTTTTCAAGTCTGCCAAACATTCGAGGATGTTCCTGGTAATCTTTATTCCGCTTCTTGTAACTGCGGGAGTTGTGGCTGCATCTCTTGAAGCCGCGTTTGCGCTCTTCATAAAAGACAGGATAATCCTTAAGATCATATATCCTATCCTCGCCTACTCGTTCAGCTATGTCTCCGTTGTCGTCTATCAATTTGTGTCCGAACGCAGGGCCAAGGCGGCAATCAAGTCACTCTTCAGCAGGTATGTCGATCCTTCTGTCGTGAACCAATTAGTAGGTAACCCGGCTCTCGTGAGGCTCGGCGGAGAACGCAAAGAGCTTACAGTCCTTTTTTCCGATATTGCCAGCTTCACCTCGGTAAGTGAAAAACTGTCGCCTGATGATCTAGTCGCTCACTTGAACGATTACCTTTCGTCGATGACGGAAGTTGTCTTCCAGAACTCCGGGACCCTGGACAAGTACATCGGCGACGCGATAATCGCTTTCTGGGGGGCGCCTCTGGATGTCAAAGACCATGCTTACCGCGCGTGTCAGACGGCGATCGAGATGACAAGGCGGCTGGACACTCTCCACGAAAAATGGAAAAGCGAAGGGAAGCCGCTTCTGAACTTCAGGATCGGAATAAACTCGGGCGAGATGGTGGTTGGAAATGTTGGCGGCAGGGATAGGTTCGATTACACGGTCATAGGCGACAACGTTAACCTTGCTTCTCGTCTTGAGTCGGCGAACAAAATGTATCGTACCAGGTTGATGTTGAGCGAGTATGCTTACGAGCTGGTGAAAGATAGGGTGTTTGTCCGCGAACTCGATTTGATAATCGTGAAAGGGAAGACCAGGCCGGTGAAGATATACGAGCTGATATCGGACAGGATTGACAATGTAACCGAAGAGAAGAAGAAGCTCGTCGAGATTTATTGCGCGGGGTTGGCGGCGTATCGTGGCCGTCATTGGAAGGCGGCAAAGAGCCTGTTCGAGAAAGTCCTCTCGATGGATTCGGCGGACTATCCTTCGGAGATGTATCTCGAGAGGTGCATGCTTTACGAGATAGAACCTCCCCCTGATGAATGGAACGGCGTTTTCATAATGCAGACAAAATAACGGACAACCTTAAACGATCTTGATAAGTTTAGCATCCGTGGTCAAATTGCCTTTCACTTCACGTGGGTTTAAATTGACATCATGAGCAAATCAAAAGAGAAAAATCAAAGAGTTTCCAAACCTGATCGCGGCGTTTCTCCGGAGCAGGTCGGCGACGACGTCAACTTCGACAGGGCACTTCGCCCGAGATTCCTCAACGAATTTGTCGGACAGAAAAAGATCGTTGACAAGCTCGACGTCTTTATCAAGGCTGCTAGGAAACGGCGAGAACCGCTGGACCATGTGCTACTCATGGGCCCGCCAGGACTTGGCAAGACTACGCTTGCCAACATAATCGCGAATGAGCTCGAATGCGAAATAATCTCCACAACCGGGCCATCGCTAGAGAAGGCCGGCGATTTGGCAGGCATACTCACCTCCATCACAGGTAAGGTGGTTGTGTTCATAGATGAGGTGCACAGAATGCCTGCGTCGGTGGAAGAGATGCTGTATGGCGCAATGGAAGACTACAAGCTTTCCATCGTTGTTGATCGCGGTCCCGGCGCGAGGAATGTCCAATTGAACGTGAGCCCGTTCACGCTTGTCGCGGCTACCACGCGGGCCGGTCTTCTTAGCAATCCTTTCAGGTCTCGATTTGGGATTATTGAAAGGCTGGAATATTACGACGAAGAATACCTCGAGAAAATCGTTAAGAGATCCGCATCCCTGCTGAAAGCGCGTATCGACGGCGATGCTGCCATCGAGATAGCGATGAGAAGCAGGGGCACGCCTCGCATAGCGAACAGGCTCCTCCGGCGTACCAGGGACTACGCCGACGTGAATGCCAAGAGCTCCATCGACATTGAAATTGCGAAGCACGCGTTGGACCAGCTCGAAGTAGACAAAACCGGTCTCGATGAGATGGACCGGAAAATACTCGCCACAATAGTCGATTATTACAAGGGCGGACCCGTCGGCGTAAACTCGATTGCCGCTGTGGTAAGCGAAGATGCGGGTACAATTGAAGAGGTCTATGAACCGTTCCTTCTTCAGAAGGGTTACTTGCGGAGAACGATGAGGGGGCGAGAAGCCACTGAAAAAGCCTACGAATTCCTCGGGAAACAAAAGCGAAACGTTCCCACCCGACAGGAGGAGTTGTACGCAGACGACCCGGCGAAAAAGCCGGATGCCTGATCCGATTTCTAATTCCAAAATTAAATTGATGTCTCATCGGCCTTCTCAAGAAGCGGTGATCGGCCATCCAGCTATCAATGAATACGAGCCGCTCCCTCTAGACTTCTACCGGCATGATACTTTCGCGCTGGTTCCGAAGGTACTCGGCAAAATCCTGGTGCGAAAAATCGGTAGCAAGTATCTGGCGGGGAGGATAGTCGAAGTCGAAGCTTATGTCGGTAGCGATCCGGCCAGCCATGCCGCGAACGGGATGACGGAAAGAAACAGAGTCATGTTCGAAGCCGGTGGGATGGCGTACGTCTACTTCACTTACGGCATGCATTTCTGTTTCAACATCGTCACTGAAAGAGAAGGCTTCCCGGCGGCGCTTCTTGTCCGCGCGCTAGAACCTCTATCAGGGATTGAGGAGATGAAAAAGCGCAGGGAAAAGGATGCCATGACGGAGCTGACTAACGGTCCCGCGAAGCTTTGTCAGGCAATGGGAATCGACCGTTCGTGCAATGGACTTAAACTCGACGGGAAAAGTCTCTTCATCGCGGATGACGGGTTCGTGGTAGGGCATGCCGACGTAATATCATCCACGAGGATCGGGATAAGGGTCGGGACGGAATCAGAGTGGAGATACTACCTGCGAGGAAATGGGTTCGTCAGCAGGCGTCAGCCGAGGAAGTAGAGGTTGATATGTGGCAGGAACACGACGTAGAGCGCCCACATGCTTAGCCCGAACGCTATAGGGACGGCGATATTGTCGTCCACGATCTTGTATGACAACGCCTCCGCCGCCGCGGCGACGACCGCCGCCGCGCCACCTATCAGATATTCAGTGAGCAAGTAATCTGCCTTCGGCGTGAGCGCCACCGCTACTATACCGGCTATCACGAACGCGAGACTTCCTTCATAGCTTTTGGGGATCGATTTGTCGGCGAATATCCTGTGCCTGCCGAATCTCTTCCCGAAAACGGCCGACGACGCGTCCGCGAGTATCAGTACAGTGAAACTGCTTATCATTATGAATTTCGGGAAGATGATTACACAGATCACCGCCGAGATGAGCAGGTTCGTGGCGCCATTCAGCGCGTGTCGCTTGTGATCCACTTCGTGCTTCCTGAGGAGAAAGCCGAAAAATCTGTAGAAGAACCTTGAGACTGCCGGGACTTCATAGCGCGCGAGGTCTATAGTGACGAATATCAGAGTCATGGGAACGAGTATCCACAGCGCTATCACCTTAGGAATGAAATAGTATACCGCCGGTATTACCAGCGAGAGAAGGTGGATCCCCTTCCTGACCAGTTCAGCCTTGAAGTCGATTGTGTCCCGCACCGCGGCTTGCTCCATCAAATTGTTCGATGAGTCCGCACTGCTGAATCTTGCCCAAAATTGCCCGCTGTCCATTTGTGATTGTGATCCGGAAGATGCTCAGGCGGCTTTAGGCGCACCCGGCGCTGGAGCGGATTTGCTGTCTGAAATACTCTCCGGACTTTTGCCGTTGCCGTTTGGCTTCACGAACGGAGGCAGTTCTTCGTCTTTGATGCATTTCTCGATCTCGTCCGCATCCAATATCTCTCGTTCCAAGAGGGCATCTGCAAGCCTGTTCAGCGCGTCCTTGTGTTCCACAATAATTCCTTCCGCGCGATTCATGCACTTGAGAACGATCGACCTTATCTCTTCGTCGATATCAATCGCTGTCTTTTCACTGTAGTTGCGATGCTTTGTTATCTCCCTGCCAAGGAAGAGCTCCTGTTCATTTTCGCCCCATGTAAGCGGGCCCAGCTTGTCGCTCATCCCCCATTCGCAAACCATCTTGCGGGCGATATTAGTCGCTTTCTCGATGTCGTTACCCGCTCCGGTGGTGAACTTGTCAAAAATAATCTTCTCCGCGGCGCGTCCGCCGAGAGCATAAGTTATCATCGCAAGAAGATATTCGCGAGAATAAGTGTGCTTCTCGTCTATCGGGAGGTAAGTCGTCACGCCAAGAGCCCTCCCGCGAGGGATGATGGTAACCTTATGGACAGGATCCGCCTCCGGAACCATTCGAGCTACAAGCACGTGCCCAGATTCATGGAATGCCGTGACCCTCTTCTCGTCGTCTGAAATGATGGTACTCTTTCTTTCCGGTCCCATCATCACCTTGTCCTTGGCCTCTTCCATATCAGACATGGTGACGCTGGCGCTGTTCCTGCGGGCTGCGAGGAGAGCCGCTTCGTTGACGAGATTAGCAAGTTCGGCGCCGGCGAATCCAGGCGTCTCCTTCGCAAGTATACTCAAGTCGACATCCGTACCGAGCGGAATATTGCGTGTATGAACTTTTAGGATACCTTCTCTTCCCTTGACGTCAGGCCTGTCTACAACCACCTGCCTGTCAAATCTACCGGGGCGAAGTAGGGCAGGGTCGAGCACGTCCGGGCGGTTTGTAGCCGCAATTATGATGGTGCCGCTGTTTTGTTCGAAGCCGTCCATCTCGACAAGGAGCTGGTTCAGCGTCTGCTCGCGTTCGTCGTGGCCGCCTCCCAGGCCTGCGCCGCGGTGCCTGCCTACGGCGTCGATCTCATCTATGAAGACGATACATGGAGAATTTTTCTTTGCGGTATCGAACAGGTCTCTCACACGGCTGGCTCCCACACCGACGAACATTTCGACGAAGTCCGCCCCGCTTATGGAGAAAAATGGAACGCCTGCTTCGCCCGCGACCGCGCGCGCGAGAAGTGTCTTTCCGGTCCCCGGAGGGCCGAGGAGCAATACGCCGCGTGGGATCTTGCCTCCAAGCCGCTGGAACTTGGCAGGCTCCTTCAGAAACTCTATTATTTCAGCCAGCTCTTCCTTTGCCTCATCCGCGCCGGCGACATCATGGAACGTCACCTTTATCTGGTTCTCAGTCATCAACTTCGCGCGACTCTTTCCGAAGCTGAAAATACCTTTCGTGTTGTTTCCCTGCATCCTTCGCATGAACACCAGCCAGATGCCAAGGATGAGCACCCACGGGAGGAAGTTAATGAGGCCATTGACCCATTCGTCGCTCTCCTTGACGAAGTTAAATTTCACCCCGGCCTTTTCCCACGAGTCGACGACGTTCTGGTCGGCCGCCTGCGGCAGGAACACGACGAACCGGGTTATCTTGATTCTTTTCCCGGTATCGGTAGTGATTTCAGTCGGTTCTTTCAACACGCCATGGAAATCATAATTATTGACGTCGGACTTCTTTATTACCGCTTCTTTGATGAGGTTTGAATCGAGAAGAGTCTGGTACTGAGTATATGTTATCTCGGTCTCAGGGTTACTATTTCCACGAAAGAGGGTCATTATCAGAAACACCGCCAGAATAATCGTCGCCCACCCGATGATGATCTTGCCTGTCCGCCAGTTGAAATCGTCCTCCGGCGGCTGGCTAGATTTTCGCTTAAGGTTCGGAGGTGCAACCCGTCTCTTTTGCTGTTGGCCGCTCTTGTTTTTGTCGTTCTGCGAATTTGGCATTTAAGAAAAACTCCTGTTTATATCCCGCCTTTGGCGGTCGAGCTATTTATCCAAAATATATATAGATCGTAGGTTCCTTGCTTTTTGCGCATAATCCAGTCCGTAGCCGATGACGAAGTGGTTGGGAATTTGGAATCCTATATAATCTACCTTAAAATCGATTTTAACGCAATCACTCTTGTAGAGGAGGGTTACGACCGCGAAAGACCGTGGATTTTGTTTTGCCACCAGCTTCTTTATGAAGTCCATCGACAAACCGGAATCTATGATATCTTCCACGATGATTATATCCCTGTCGGTTACTTGACAGTTCAAATCCTTTAAAAGTTTCACGTTTCCGGAAGAAATTTTAGCGTCACCGTAACTTGACAGCTTGAAGAAGTCTATTTCACAGTCAACTGTTATGTTCCGGATTAAATCGGAGAAGAAAATGAAGGATCCGTTCAGGACGCCTATGAATATCGGGGTCTTTGAAGCATAGTCCCTGTTGATTGTCGATGCAAGTTCCTGAACGCGTTTTTGAATCTCTTCTTCCGAGATGAAAACGCGGAATTTCTCGTTGTTGACGGTTATCGTGCGGTCGGGGTCATTTATAACCGAATTCAAGTTTAAGTATTCTCCTTGTTTCTTCTTTGAGTTTGAATCTGTCGTCGACCCTGAGGCCGCAGACCCATATTATTCCGTCCTTGTTTGAGAGGACGAAGACATTGTTCTTCTGGTATACCGGTATCTTCGAGTCGATCAAGAAATCGCTTATCTTTTTGTGGCCTGCCATTCCGAGGGGGATAAACCAATCGCCCGGGTGCCAGTTGCGTAATGTAAGTACCTCGCCCGCCGAGTCCGCATCAATAAACTCAACAACGGGAGAGAGGGAAAAGTGCACTTCTTCCCGCCCCACTATTTCACTGCTGAAGTAAAAATCGTCGAACTCATACTTCTTTCCCGGGATGATCTCAGCGACAAATTCCGTCGGCTCCTTCGGATTCCTTATGAAGACGAGATTGTACCTATCCCTGTAAACCACCACCTCGTTGCCTATTTCGATAGAACTTCCGGTCTCCGATTCAAGTAGGTCCATGATGCTGTGAACCCGAGCATGGTCGATTTCCCCGTGGACAAAATTGCGAAGCGCCTGTAGTATGACGTTTTCCTGAATGAAGAGTAGCGAGTTCCGGAGTTTGAAGATATCGAGAACGAGCTTACCTTCGCCGAAATCTTTTGCGAGGTTTTGGTACAGAGATCGCACTTCGTTGTTGATGAATGTGCTGAGTTCCTGGAAAATCTCCCCGGCTCGGTTCAGCGTGTTGATCACGCCGGGGTTAATCTTTTCCTTGACTTGAGGGAGTATTGAATGGCGGATGAAGTTGCGCGTGTAGTAGCTCTTGAGATTGGAAGAATCTTCCCTGAACTTGAGGCTCTTGAGTTTCGCGTACTGCTCGATCTCACTTCTCTCCGCGAAGAGGAGCGGCCGGATGATGGCTTCGCGATTGACCGGTATACCGCCGAGGCCGTTCGCGCCGGCGCCTCGGAGGAGGTTGAAGAGAATCGTCTCGGCGTTATCGTTGGCATTATGCGCCGTGGCAATCTTCGTGAAATTCTTGAGGATCTTCACCGTATCGAAAAACTTGTACCTGATATCTCTGGCCCCTACCTGCAGGGAAGCCTTATGTTCGAGCATGTACGCGCGAGTGTCGGCGCCGTGGACGAAGCATTCTATTTCGTAGCCATCGGCGAGCTTCTTGACGAAGGCCTCGTCTCCATCCGATTCCTTGTCCCGCAGATGATGATTGATGTGTGCGACCGATATCTCGATGCTCCGACGGCTCTTCATCTCCATTAGAAGATCAAGCAACACGACCGAGTCGATCCCGCCCGAAACGCCCACGAGTATCTTGTCGCCTTCCGAGATGAGTTGATGCTTCCTTGAGAAAGCCTCGAATCTATTGTAAAAGTCGCGTAGCATCGTCCATTGAAAAAAATGTCCCGCGTGGCGGGAAAAGTTTTTTATGAAGTTATTAATCCGTCGCATGAATTGCAATTTGCGTGCCCACGCTTTTCAGTCCACGGAGGATGATGGTAGGCGCGCGGATCCGATCCGAAGGGGATTGAGTAGAGTCGCACCGGAGATCAGCTCTCTTTTTCACACATAATCGGTCAACCTAGTTCTCAACCTCACTCATTGCTGCGGGAGGGAAGGGAATATCTTTCGATTTTGGATTGAGAGAGTTATATTGAATCGCAATTTTTGATCGGGGTGTGGCTCAGTCCGGTTAGAGCACCTGCCTTGGGCGCAGGGGGTCGGAGGTTCGAATCCTCTCACCCCGACTAATTGTAAAGTCTAAATTGTTGGGCACGGAAGACTCGAAGAGATAATCCATTTAGATGGAGAGTATTGAGGATATCATTCCCATGGCCATGTTTTTCAACCTGTGGTACTTATTTGCTCGTTCTTTATCTTGCGGGCCACATTGGCGCCTCGCAAGTCCTTGACTTTTCTTCGCTTTGCGGCTATATTTTCAACGCAATGCGGGAATAGCTCAGTTGGTAGAGCGCAACCTTGCCAAGGTTGATGTCGCGGGTTCGAGTCCCGTTTCCCGCTCAAATGGTAGCTCATAGCTGATATCCTAATTGCTCAAAGCAATATGCCCCGTATGCAGTGAGTTTTGATGTCGACTGTGAGCTATTAACATTATGACGGCGACGTACCCAAGTGGTAAGGGAGAGGTCTGCAAAACCTTTATGCGGCGGTTCGAATCCGCCCGTCGCCTCCAAAACTCGAACCGGATCAGGCAGTAAAGAAACGGAACCGGTGAAAGTACTCCCATCCTCTTGCCCCTTAAAATTAAGGAGCCTCTTATGAAAAGCGTTCTGGTAGTCGACGATGAGAAAGACATCGTCCAGATGATTCGTTATAACCTGGAAAGGGAGGGGTTCAAGGTCGAATCGGCCTCGGACGGCAACGAAGCTCTCAGGAAAGCCGTCGAGGTCAAGCCAGATCTCATCCTGCTGGACATCATGCTTCCGGGAAAGGATGGATACGAGGTGATGAAATCGCTCAATCAGAGCGAGAAGACTTCCAAAGTGCCGGTGATTTTCCTTACCGCCAAGAGCGCGGAATTCGACGAGGTGCTCGGCCTGGAGTTAGGCGCGGACGACTATATTGTAAAGCCCATTAGTCCCAGGAAACTCATTTCTCGAATACGCGCTGTTCTCAGACGCTATGAGGGAGTGAAGAATGAAGAAGGAAAGAACCTCGATTTCGGCCAGGTCATCATCGACAGGGAAAGCTACACGGTGAGGATAGGAGGAGAGCAAGTCTTCTTTCCAAGGAAGGAATTCGAGATACTGTATTATCTCGCGTCTCACGAGGGGAAAGTGATTTCCCGCGAAACGCTGCTCAGCAGGGTTTGGGGGGCCGATGTCTACGTTGGTGACAGGACTGTTGACGTCCATATCAGAAAAATCCGGGAGAAGCTCGGGAGACATGCCGAGATGATTGAGACTATCAAGGGCGTCGGGTATAAATTTAAGATCGAATGAATACGCTCATCTATTCGTACAAGGCCAGAATTATTTTGGCGCTTCTGATAGGGAGCGTGGTCTATTTCCTTCTCCTGATTGTGGAGAACACGTTTCGTCTCCAACCGTCGGTTCTGGAACACTATCTCTTCATAACGGCGGCGGTGAGCTCCATCCTTTTCTTCTCGTTCGAGGAAGTTCTCGTAGCCTTCAGGCGCCGGCAAACCAAAATCAT
>JAJYRM010000023.1 GCA_021794075.1 Bacteroidota bacterium
TTTCCGGTAATTCGGGAATCCGGAGGCCGGTTGAGGGACCAGCAGCGCTGCGCTTTAATCAATCCACAAAGGGCTTGAAGAAAAATCCTCCTAATCTGATTCGAATGAATTGTAGAACCATGCTGGGAGACGAAATCTCGACATTTTCCCGCCCGATCCAGATCTTGCGATAATTAGGCGTCGATCTATCCATCCAGCAGCCTCCGCGGTCTTGCTTTGACATTATTCCATGCTTATCCTCTTGACAATGGAAACTACAAACACTAAATTGGTTTCCATGGTGCCACGCACAGAAAATGTCCGTCAGGATGTCCTCGAAATCGCTTACAGAAGATTCGCTGAGATAGGATTTAAGAAGGTGACGATTGACGAGATCGCGGCCGAGCTCGGAATCAGCAAGAAAACCGTCTATAAGTTCTTTTCCAGCAAAGAGGAGATACTTCGCGAGGTCGTGCTCGGCAGGATGAATGTGCTCCTTGAAATGTTCGAAGAGATCCAAACGATGAAAGACACATCGGTGAACAAGATAGAGGCGATTTCCGAAATCGTGGGTACACACATCAACGAGCAGTGGCAGCGCATTCTCACCGAAGTCAGGTTGAACGCGCCCAATCTTTTCCGGGAAATCGATGCAATTATCCAGAAACAACTTGCGCTCGGCTGGCAGAAACTCTTTGTCGACGGGCAGAAGAGCGGCTGGATCAGAAAAGATATAGATCCGGTCGTTTTTACGACAGCATATATCGGCGTGGTAAGGGAATTGATGAAAACAGATTTTCTTTCCAAACACTCGTTAACTGAATCGGAAGTTCCAAAGCAGGTTTTTAGGATGTTTACAGAAGGTGTTCTTACGGAAAAAGGAAGAAAGAGATAATATGAAAAAGCTTGCCGTAGTGATCGCTCTCGCCTTGTTCCTTTACGGCTGCGGGAGTAACGGTAACAAAAACGCGGTTACTGGAACGGGCACAGTCGAAGCCACGGAGAGTTCCATCGCCGCGCAGGTGCCTGGCAGGATAATGAAGATGAATTTTGAGGAAGGCGCTTTGGTTCAGCAGGGAGACACTCTCGCCGAGATAGACCACAGATCGCTTGTCCAGCAGGTTAATCAGGCGAGTGCGGCTCTGGTCATGGCGAAACAGCAGTACGATCTCCTCATCGCTGGCGCGCGAAGCGAAGATCTGAGGGTCGGCGAACAGGGGGTGAAGCAGGCGAAGGCAAACTTTACCCTTGCTCAACTCGCCTATGATCGTACCAGCAGGCTCTACAAGGAGCATAGCGTCTCTCAGTCCTCGATGGATGCTGCTCAGGCCCAGTATGATGTGGCAACGGCCCAACTGAAGTCAGCCCGGCAAAACCTCGAGAAGCTTCGGCATTATGCAAGGCCTGAGGAAATCAGGAGCGCCGCCGCCCAGGTGGAGGAGGCGCAGGCCGCACTCAACAACGCGAAGATCGCTCTGGAACATTCTTTCGTGAGAGCTCCGTTCACGGGGACTATCCTAGATAAACTTCAGGAGCCTGGAGATTTCGCCACTATCGGCACGCCGCTGTACACGATCGCCAATCTCAAACGCATGAAGATGACGGTCTACATCGGCGAAGTTGACCTCGCGCGGATCAGGCTTGGAGACAAAGCGAAGGTCGTTCTCGATGGCATGCCCAATCATCCGTTCGACGGCAAAGTTATCTTCATATCTCCGACGGCGGAATTCACGCCGAAGAATGTCGAGACCAAGCAGGATCGTATCAAACTTGTGTTCGCGGTTAAGCTCGGGATTTTGAATCCGCAGGGTTACCTCAAGGCCGGACTCCCCGCGGACGCGACGATCTATACAGAATAGAGGCGGGTCACGGATTGAGCTATACGCTATGCGTTTGGCGATTCCAATGACTCATCTTTCAGAAAACACATGATCATACAGGCAAGTCAACTTACAAGAAAATACGGCGACCTGACGGCGGTCGACAGTGTCTCGCTAAGCGTGGAGCGCGGTGAGCTTGTCGGCGTGATCGGGCCCGACGGCGCAGGCAAGACGACATTCCTGCGAATGCTGGCAGGAGCCCTCGAGCCGACCGGAGGGAGCATCGTCGTCAACGACAAAACTTTTGAGAAGAATCGCCGCGAACTCAAAGAAGAGATCGGCTATCTTTCGCAAGTGAGTCAGGCGTACGGCGACCTTACGGTTTGGGAGAACATTGAATTTTTTGGGAAGATCAGGAAAGTGCGGGACTGGAAGGAGCGCGGAGAACGCCTTCTCGAATTCGCAAGGCTTACTGAATTTAAGGGAAGGCTCGCTGATCAGCTGTCAGGCGGCATGAGACAGAAGCTCGGGATCTGCTGCGCGGTCATCCACCAGCCGAAGATCCTGATACTCGACGAGCCGACAACCGGCGTCGATCCGGTGTCGAGGAGGGAGCTGTGGCTCATTCTCGCTTCGTTCCTCAGGAATGAGATGACAATTCTTGTCGCGACTCCCTACTTGAATGAGGCCGAGAGGTGCAACAGGGTTGCGCTGTTGAGTGAAGGGAAACTCCTGAGGTACAATACTGTTCCCAATATAATTGCTGAAATGTCGCTCCGCGTTTTCTCGATTCACTCCAGGAACCTTAAGCAGGCTTTTGATGTGGTTTCGGGATTCGGCTTTGCCAGAAATCTTGTCGTACTCGGTGACAGGATAACGTTTCTCGTGGACCTGGAATCGCTTGAGAAGGTGGGAGCGGTGTTGAACGCGGTCAGGTCCCAAATTGACGAGAGCGCAGAATTAAAAGAAATAAGTGCGTCATTGGATAATGTTTTTGCAAGTCTGATAAAGACATAAAGGAGGAAATTGAAAGTGCGGAAATTTTTGGTCATGATGGCAATTGCGGGGATGGCGACCGGAGCATTGGCGCAAACACCGCTCACCTTGCAGCAAGCGCTCAAGGTCGGGCTGGAAAACTCGAAGGCCCTGAAGATTTCGGAACTAACCGCGATTTCTGCGGAGGCGAAATACCACGAAGTAAACGCCAACAGGTGGGCTAACCTCGCGTTCCAGGGAAGGTATACCAGGCTCTCCGAAATTCCTCCTTCGCTTCTAACGCTCCCGATAAGCATACCGGGGTTCGGGAATTCGTTTCAAATTTCCCAGAACGTTTACAACAACTATGACCTCGAACTGAGTCTGAAGCAACCCCTCTTCACGGGCTTTCAGCTACTGAACTCCTCGAAAGCTGCGAAGGATAACGCCGAAGCCGCGGGATATGACACGAAGACCAATAAGTCAAACTTGAAAGTGCAGATCGCGACTGCATATTGGGATGTCTACAACGCCGAGCAGGCTGAGGAGTTCATGCGCGAGAACCTCGGCAGAACGAAGTCGCACTACCAGCAGGCAGAAAACATGATGGCACAGGGCATGCTTACGCAAAGCGATGTGCTCAGCGCCAAAGTGCAGGTTTCGAACAGTGAGCTTATGCTCCTCAATGCCCAAAACAACGTCAAGCTGGCCAAGGTCGCACTTAACAACATACTCGGTGTTCCGCTCAACACGGCTTTCCAGATCAAGTCTGTGCCGCAGGCAGGAGATACCACACTTCCGCAGCTTGGGCAGCTTCTGAATAACGCGCTGGAACACAGGAGCGAGCTACACTCGTTGAGGCTGAAAGCGAAGGCTGCCGGAGCAATGGCGGCGGCGGCGTGGGGCGAATACCTCCCGCAGATTGCTTTGGTCGGCAATTTCTACTACCAGAAACCAAATCAGAGGATTTTCCCCACGCAGAATGTCTTCAAAGATACTTGGGATGCGAGCCTCGTGGTAAGCCTGCCGATATGGAACTGGGGCCAGACGCAGTCGAAGGTTGATGAGGCTAAAGCGCAGAGTGAGCAGGCGCAGCTTGCCGAACAACAGGCCGCCGACAATGTCTATCTGGACGTGACACAGAGTTATCTCAACTTCAAACAGTCGATCGATAGGATCAGAGTAGCATCGACTACGGTGAAGGATGCCGAGGAGAGCTATAGGATTTCGGACCAGAAGTTCAAGGTTGGCCTTGTCACGAACACTGATTTGATGGATTCTGAAGTCGCGCTGCTTCAGGCGAAGCTCAACTACTCCCAGGCTTTGACCGACCTGGAAATTGCACGGGTTAGTCTGGAAAAAGCCACCGGCGAACTGTAAGAACACGAATAATTAATATTATGACTTCTAAATCGATCGGACTTCGAAGGTCTTAAAGCTAACATGGCCCTTGCGATAAAAGCAGATAATCTTACTAAGAAGTTCGGCAGCTTCACTGCCGTGGATTCGATCTCGTTCGAAATAGAAGAAGGAAAGATCGTCGGGTTCATCGGAGCAAATGGGGCAGGCAAATCGACTACCATAAAAATGCTTTGTGGGTTGACCAAGCCGACTTCTGGTTTGATGCAGGTGGCAGGTTTCGATGTCGCTGCACATCCTGAGAAGGTCCGCGAGAATATTGGCTATATGTCGCAAAAGTTTTCTCTCTACAGCGATCTTACTGTTAGGGAGAATATCGAATTTTATGGCGGCGTCTATGGGTTGAGCAAGAGTGAGCTCAAGGATAGGTTCACCTGGGTTGTCGAGGTTGCCGACCTTAGGGGGCGTGAAAACCTTCTCACGAGCGATCTACCGCTCGGGTGGAGACAGAGGCTTGCGCTTGGCTGCGCGGTGCTCCATCGACCAAGAATAGTTTTTCTGGACGAGCCTACAAGCGGCGTCGATCCCGTCGTGCGTGATAAGTTCTGGCAGCTGATCGGACAACTTTCCGCGGAGGGAGCCACCATCATCGTGACCACGCATCACCTCGAAGAAGCAGAGTTCTGCGAGAATATAATCATGATGCACCTTGGGCAGATTGTCGTAAACGGATCGCCTGAGGGAATACGAAGGCAATTCTCGGACCTTCCGCTTTTTGAAATAGAGACGGCGCAACCGTTGAGACTTTTCAACATACTCGAACGAGAGCCGTGGATCTCCGACGCCGCTATTTACGGTAACAACGTCCACGTGTACGCGGAGACGAATGCGCCCGACGAGGCGTTGGAGGCGGTGCTGAAGAGGAACTCTATTGCGGAGTTCAAGATTGTGAAAGCTTCGCCGACGCTCGAGGATATTTTCGTGAAACAGACTCGCGCTCAAGGGGGCAAGTCCCGTGATTGAGAACATTATCACTATTTATGTGAAGGAATTTCGACAACTGAAGAGGGATAAGCTATCGCTCTCGGCTATCATCCTTGTGCCGACGCTGATGCTTCTGTTGTACGGCTACGCGCTGAACTTTGATGTAAAGCATGTTCGGATGGGGGTGCTCGACGAGTCGATGACGAGAGAGAGCAGGGAACTCCAGCAAAAGTTTTTCAGCACCGAGTATTTCGATTTTGCGGGTAACGTTCCTGATGAACGCGCCATCGACAAATTTATCCAGGACGGCCAGGCAAAAGCGGTCCTTGTTATACCGCGCGATTACGCCAGAAAAATACTGCTCGGTCGGAAAGTCAGCGTGCAAGTGCTGATCGACGGCGCTAATTCAAACACCGCGACTATAATTATGGGATATATCGACGGTGTTCTTCAGAATTACTCGGCGGATCTAACCGCCAGATTTGTCGAACAGAAAGGACTTCATCTCTCGTCCGCCGGAATCGATTACAGACCGCGGGTTTACTTCAACCCTGAGCTCAAGAGCGCGAAATTCCTCGTTCCCGGATTAATCGGTTTCATCCTGATGATCCTCAGCATCGTCACACCGGCAATATCTGTTGTGCGAGAAAAGGAACGCGGGACGCTGGAGCACATTAGCATGGCGCCAACTACCTCTCTCGAGATTATACTCGGCAAGACTACTCTCTACTTTGTGCTTTCACTTTTCGCGGCGGTGCTCGTCATCTCGGTAAGCTTCATCCTGTTCAACGTTACCATTCGCGGCAGCTTCCTCCTCCTCGCCGTGACCATCATTGTGTTTCTCATCGGAACGTTAGGCATAGGTATCCTCATATCTACCTTCACAAATTCACAGCAGATGGCGTTCCTCGTCGCGAGCCTCCTCTCGATACTTCCGACGTTCATACTTTCGGGGTTTGTCTTCCCGATAAACAGTATGGCCCCTGTGCTCCAGTTTCTTACATATCTTCTTCCCGGAAGATATTTCTTATCAGCTCTAAGGGCGATCATGTTGAAAGGCTCAGACTTTTCCGAAATTTACAACCAGATTTATCCTCTCGCGATTTTTGCGGTAGCGGTCCCCGCCTTCGCCTCCTTCAGATTGAGCAAGAAGGGTTTCTGACATGAATATGAAAAGAATTCTGCATGTGGTGAAGAAAGAATTCCTTCAGCTGAGGCGAGACAAGCGTATGTTCGGAATGCTTTTCATCGCGCCCGTTCTTCAACTCGTTTTGCTGGGGTACGCAGCAACTGTCGACGTGAGGAATATACCGATAGTCATCTGCGATCTTGACAACACGCAGCAGAGCAGGGATCTGATCTCGCACTACACGAGCTCCGATTATTTCACTCCGGTCGCGTATGTGGACAACATCAACAAAATAGATTACTACCTCCAAAGCGGCCGGGCCGGGATGGCGATCATCGTGCCTGTGCACTTTGGAAGGGATATACTCGCCGGCCGAACGCCGCAGCTCGCCGTGATCGCAGACGGTTCAGATTCGAACACGAGCGGGATTGGGTTGAGTTACGCAAGCGTGATAGCTCTCAACTACGCGAGAAACATAATCGTGAAGAGGGCGGAGCAGTTTGCCGTGATCAAAAACGCGAACGATCTCCCGCAAGTTACTGCCCAGACTCGCGCGTGGTTCAACCCTGAACTCAAGAGCGTAAATTTTATGGTTCCCGCGGTACTCGTTATGGTTCTCATGGTGATCACGCTGACGATTACTTCGCTCGCCATCGTGAAGGAAAAGGAAAATGGTACCATCGAGCAGATTGTCGTAACGCCGCTCCACGACCTGGAATTCATCCTCGGCAAGATGATCCCGTTTACACTGATTGGAATTGTAGAAGTTTTCCTAGTGCTGTTCGTGAGCGTTTATGTGTTCCACGTCCCTCTGAGAGGAAACGTACTCACCCTCGTGATCCTTAGCCTCCTGTTTGTTATGGTCGCACTCGGCCTTGGGCTTTTTGTCTCTTCCATCTCCAAGACCCAGCAGCAGGCGACAATGACGGCGCAATTCTTTGTCATGATGCCTATGCTTATTCTATCCGGTTTCATCTTTCCCATAGAAAACATGCCGAAGTTCTTTCAATACATCACATACCTGGTTCCGGTTCGGTATTTCATGGAGATCGTGCGAGGAATATTCCTGAAAGGAGATGGTTTCGCGGATCTTTGGTCGCAGACACTGGCCCTGTTTGGAATCGGCGTGGCGGTCCTATCACTCAGCGTTTATACGTTCAGGCGTTCGCTTCGCTGAAGAGCGCAATTAATTGGGGGCGGGCCTTTAAATGTATCGCTCTTCGCAACCTCCCTATGAAATCATATTTGCGTTTGAATGATAAATCCGTCGAGACACAATTGTATATTTGGTGCGATTTTGCTATTTAGATAGGTTGTCTGCCAATCCGTAACAGGAGAATTTTAGTCATGTTTCAGAAGTACAATCTGCAAGTTCTTGTCCTAGTTGGTTTCTCGTTATTCATCGGTTCTTCCGCAATAGCGCAGCAGTACTCATCGCAGAATTTGTTTTACCTCACCGGTTCACTACAGAGTTATGAAAGCTTCGTTCGGAACGCCGACGAGATATCGATCGTGTGCCCGGCCGATTATGGCGTCGATCAGCATGGGGTCGTGTCAGGTTTCGTGGACCCACGCGTGCTTAGGATCGCGGGTGAGAAAGGCATAAAGGTAATGCCGCTTGTCGCTTCGGGCGATCAGGAGGGGATCCATAAATTCTTAATTAATCCGGCAGCGCGTGTGGAAGCGATCCGCCTGATGCTCTTCTATGGCCGTCAGTCCCATTACTACGGATGGCAGCTAGATCTCGAGAACGTATTCTTCACCGACCGTGATAATTATACTTCATTTTACCGGCAGGCGGCTGACAGCCTGCACAAGTACGGCTTCAAGATCTCGATGGCGATCGTGAAATCGGATCAACCTGCTCCTGAACCGGGCGACCCTTCATATTGGCGAAGCAGGTACGAGAATACGCGAGGCGCGTTCGATATTCCCGCGATTGCGAAGGCAGGCGATTTCATTTCATTCATGACTTATGACGAGAACACAGGCTCTACGCCTCCGGGTCCCGTCGCAGGAATTCCATGGATGATAGGCATGGTCAAATATCTGTTGAGCATCGGTGTACCAGCGAATAAGATTTCGCTTGGCATACCGAACTATTCAGACTACTGGTATCCCGTCGCGTTCGGGAAAGAAGGCGCCCATTCCACGCGAAGTGAGATAACTTACGCGGACGCGAAGAACCTTCTCGACGAATTCGGCGCGAAGGAAAGATGGATGAAGAGCCAGGAAGTCAATTATGCTTATTGGGAAGAAGGAGGAGTCTTCAACTGGCTCTTTCTCGAAAATGCGAGATCGTTTGCTCCAAAACTGGCACTCGTAAAAAAATACCATCTGCGCGGAATTTCAGTCTGGCTCCTTGGCATGGGCGATCCCAAAATCTGGCCTATACTAAAAAAAGAAGTGATGACGGTAAAGATTAAGTAAGTGATCGACGTAGATGCCTGGTAAGTTCAATAGTAAGTCAAATATATGGGAAGTGGTTGCGCTGATTTGCCTATCGGCGATGGGTTTTCTTTCGTTGTCGTGCAATGGACAAGAAGGTCCGGTAGGCCCTCAAGGATCTCAGGGCCCTCGAGGACCTGTTGGACCGCAGGGACCATCGGGACCTCCGGGTAGTAACGCCACCGGCGATAAACAAGTGCGATTTACTTTCAACGTGGCCGAAGGATCATCTGACTCAACCTGGCAGATGTGTCCGCCGTACACCGAAATAACCAGGTTCAACATATCCGATTATGACAGTCTGGACTCTGCGGTTTTCGGCGCGTACATGGGGACTACGAGTCCGGGGGCGGAATGTGAAGTTGACTTGTTCGACGTTACTGATTCTACCGAGATTGCAGGAAGTACGTTGTTTACGAACGTGTCGGGAACACAATTCACTTGGCCTTGGGTCTACTCGAATAACATCCTCAGTTCCTTCCCCAGTAGGGAGATAACACTTGCTGTGCGTGTAAGGTCGAATCAACCGGGGACACTCGCACAGGTTGATAACGCCGTATTGCTGCTGTATCGAAGATAGAGCGGCAGTACGAAAGGGCAAGGTCGCGGAACATAATTCGCGGACACACCGTTCTGGCGCTCTTAGCTTGACGGAAAGGGGGAAAGGGGGCTCGGCAGGAGGTTCCCCGGAAACGGAAGTGAGAACGATACGGACGGCCTGAGAGTGAGGTTGTCGCGAGTGATATGGATGGAGATTTCCCCCTAACCTTGATTCTGAGCCCATTCTTGGCTAATTTTTCATCCAACCAAGCCTATCACAAATGGGCTTAAATTTATCTAAACATGTGTTCCGGCGGGCGCCGTTTACAAACGACGAATCGCTGGAATGAACCCACCAGAATCCAGAGGTTGCGATGGTACAGTTTGGCGGCGTTGACTATTTCAATATGGAGAGTCTCCTTTCTGCGGAAGAAAGACTTGTCAGGGACACCGTGCGCGACTTCGTCTCAAAAGAAGTTGTACCGATAATCGAAAAACATTTTCGCGAAGGGACATTCCCGATCCACTTGGCCAGGAAGATGGGCGAGCTTGGATTTCTCGGCCCGACGCTTCCGTCTAAGTACGGATGCGCTGAGATGAATAATATCTCTTATGGTTTGATCATGCAGGAACTCGAACGTGGCGACTCGAGCATCAGAAGCTTCGCGTCAGTACAAAGCGGCCTGGTGATGTACCCAATTTTCACTTTCGGCACCGAAGAGCAGAAGGACCGATGGCTCCCGAAGCTCGCCAGAGGTGAAGCTGTCGGATGCTTCGGTTTGACAGAGCCTGACTTTGGCTCCAACCCGGGAGGGATGAAGACTCACGCCGAGAAAAGAGGAAAGAAGTTTGTTCTGAACGGCGCCAAGATGTGGATTACAAACGGCACGATCGCTGACGTGGCTGTCGTTTGGGCAAAACTCGACGGGAAGGTTAGAGGTTTCCTTGTCGAGAAGGGGACAAAAGGGTTCAGCGCGCCCGAGATGAAGGGGAAGCATTCGCTTCGCGCTTCTGTGACGAGTGAACTGGTATTTCAGGATTGCGAGATCCCGGAAGAGAACATTCTCCCCGGGGCCACCGGCCTCAGATCGCCTCTCATGTGCCTCGATCAGGCGCGTTACGGCATCGCGTGGGGAGCAATCGGATCGGCAATGGCGTGCTATGATACTGCGCTGAACTACGCGAAATCCAGGATACAATTCGATAAGCCGATCGCGGCTTTCCAAATCACTCAGGAGAAACTTGTCTTCATGCTTACCGAGATTACAAAGGGGCAGCTTCTTGTGCTCCAACTCGGCAGGTTGAAAGACCAGGACAAACATAAGCCTGTCCAGGTATCTATGGCGAAACGTAACAATGTCCATTTTGCTCTTGAGATAGCGAGGCTCGCCAGGACGATCCTTGGCGCAAACGGGATACTTGACGAGTATCCCGTCATGAGGCATATGGCGAATCTTGAGAGCGTGTATACTTACGAAGGTACTCACGATATTCATACGCTGGTGATCGGAGCGGACATAACCGGAATACAGGCGTTTTCATGATACGCGAAGTCGAGTCGTGATCGCTGGAAATTCTGACGGGAATCATGAAGCAGGGTGCAAGACGCATAGAAGTGAGCAGAGAATAAGGTTTAGAGTACATTATTTAGAAAGCAACCGGAGAATAGATAAATGAAGATGAATGGTAAGATTACCGGCGAGGCATTGACGTTTGACGATGTGTTGTTGGTTCCAAGTTATTCAGCCGTGTTACCACGGAATACAGACGTCCGCACAAAGTTTACGCGGAACATAGATCTCAATATTCCTCTCATAAGCGCGGCGATGGACACGGTGACGGAAAGTGAATTAGCTATCGCGCTCGCGCGTGAGGGAGGGATCGGAATAATTCACAAAAATTTCTCGATCGCTGAGCAGGCGGACCAGGTCGATCACGTCAAGAGATCGGAGAGCGGAATGATCTCTGATCCGGTTACGCTTGGCCCTGACCATACAGTCCGCGAAGCCGTGGCCTTGATGAACAATTACCACATATCAGGTATTCCTATAGTAGAAGGGGAGCTGCTCGTCGGCATACTTACGAATAGGGATCTTCGATTCTTCGATGACCATGACCGCAAAGTTTCCGATTTTATGACAACCGAACACCTCGTAACTGCGAAGGTTGGTACAACGCTCGAAGACGCCGAGAAAATTCTCCAGAAGCACAAAGTTGAGAAGTTGCCGGTTGTCGACGGCACTGGAAAACTACGAGGGCTGATAACGTTCAAGGATATTCAGAAGAAGAAACGGCACCCGAACGCTTGCAAAGACGACCGAGGAAGGCTGAGGGTTGGAGCCGCTGTTGGAGTGAAGTCAGAGACGATCGAACGAGTCGAAGCGCTAGTCAAGGCCGGGGTGGATGTTGTTATCGTCGATACTGCCCACGGCCACTCTCACGGGGTACTGGAGATGGTGAAGACAGTCAAGAAAAAATTCCCCGGATTGCAGGTCGTTGCCGGAAATGTCGGGACAAAAGAAGGTACTCTGGCGCTCATAAAGGCCGGCGCAGACGCGGTCAAGGTTGGCATAGGGCCTGGCAGTATCTGCACGACCAGGATCGTGGCCGGTATTGGTGTTCCACAGATTACTGCCGTCATGGAGTGCTCGGCGGCTGCGGCGAAGTTTGGAGTGCCGGTCATCGCCGATGGCGGCATCAAGCAGACAGGCGATATAGCTAAAGCCATCGCTGCCGGAGCCGACAGCGTAATGATTGGAAACTTGTTTGCGGGAGTTGAGGAAAGTCCCGGCGAAAAGGTGCTTTACGAGGGGAGAGCTTACAAAGCTTATCGTGGCATGGGGTCGGTAGAGGCAATGAAGGCAGGGAGTAGCGACCGCTATTTCCAGGACGTCGAGGATGATATCAAGAAGCTTGTCCCGGAAGGAATCGAGGGACGCGTTCCCTATCGCGGTCCGCTTAGCGACACCGTCTACCAGATGGTTGGTGGATTAAGAGCCGCGATGGGTTATCAAGGATGTAAAACGGTGACGGAATTGAAGAAGAACGGGAAGTTCGTCAAGATAACTTCTGCCGGGCTGAACGAAAGCCACCCGCACGATGTCGAGATTGTAAAGGAACCGCCAAATTATCATCTATGAATCCGACTGACATGCAGAAAGACTCCCGGAAATTTGTCGCGAGTCTTCAGACATACATGAGGAAAAATGCGCTCGACGCGTTCTTCGTGGCCGAATTGCCAAATGTCCGCTATTTGACAACTTTCACCGGAACTTCAGGCTACTGTCTGGTCTTCCGCGACAGCGCCTACTTTCTAACCGATTTTAGATACAAGACGCAGGCCTCGCGCCAGGTAGCCAGCTGCGAGACGGTCGTTTATTCAGGCAACCTTTTCGAATTCATTCGGAAGAAATTCTTCAAGGGATCGAAAGAAGCGTCGATCGGCTTTGAAGATACTCTAACCGTTGGGATGTTTAGCGAAGCGCAGGAGAGAGTCAGCGGCTGCAAATTTGTCAAGACTTCCCAGGTGCTTGAAAAGCTCGCTGCAGTGAAGACGAAAGGTGAAGTAGAACGGATCCGTCAGGCTTGCGCGATAAGCAGCACGGCGCTCGACGTGCTGGTACAGGAAGAATGGCGAGGCAAGACCGAGTCCGAGCTCGCGGCGATGCTGGAGTTCAACCAGAAGATCATCGGAGCGTCGGGAACTTCATTCGAAACGATCGTGGCAAGTGGAGCTCGAGGAGCGATGCCGCACGGCGTTGCTTCCGGCAAGGAAGTGACACGTAATGAATTTGTCACCATCGACTTCGGTTGCTTCTACGATGGCTACGCTTCCGATATCACGCGGACTTTCCAGACCGGCTCGAAAGTGAAACCGGAGCTAACGACTATTTACAAAGTGGTCCACGACGCCCAGTTGAAAGCGATCGCGACGGCCCGTGCCGGCGCAAAAGCGAGTAGGGTGGACGAGGCCGCGAGGGATCATATTGAAAAGAAGGGATACGGGAAGTTCTTCGGACACGGCACCGGACATGGTGTTGGTTTGAGAATTCATGAGTTGCCGAGAGTGTCAAGGATTAGCGAGGACGTATTGGAAGAAGGTAATGTGATTACGATAGAACCGGGCATTTATATCCCCCGGCTCGGAGGGGTTAGGATCGAGGACGATTTTCTCGTGACGAAGGACGGGGTGGAGCAACTTTCACATTTTTCTAAGGATGCGGAATACTATATTTCAGCCTATGGCAGACATTGACGTTCATACGTCGATTGCCTGTCGGTTGAACAAAGGAAATCGGGAAAATGGAAAATAAAGTACTTGTCATCGCCTACTATTTCCCTCCGATGGGAATGAGTGGCGTGCAAAGAACGTTGAAGTTTGTCAAATATCTGCCAAAGTATGACTGGGAGCCGACCGTATTGACTGTTACACCGACCGCTTATTACGCGCTCGACTACGGAATGCTGAGAGAGATGAACGAGAACAAGATCAGGACGGTTAGGACCAACTCCATAGACCCCACTCGCTTGTTCGAAGCGGGCAAGCCTGTTAAGATGCCTCACGAGAAACTTCGCAATTTCATGAGCGCAGTAAGTCAAGCGGTTTTCATTCCGGACAACAAGGTTGGCTGGAAACACGAAGCGTTGAAGGCTGGAAGGAAATTGATGCGTGAGGAAAAATTTGACGCAATTCTTTCCACCGCGCCACCTTACACCTGCCATCTTATAGGGCTGGCTCTCTCCAGCGAGTTTGAGGTTCCACTAGTAGTCGATTACCGCGATGCCTGGGTCGATAACCCTTTGCATTTTTATCTGACGCCCTACCATAAGATCCTCCATCAGAAACTGGAAAGGAAAGTCCTTAGAGCTTCGAACAGGATCATCACGATAAATCGTAGAATCAAGGAGCTCATGATCAGGCGATACAGGTTTCTCGACTACAACGATATCGCCATAATTCCGCAGGGGTACGATCCCGCCGATTTCCAGGTGGAGGACGCTCTCAAGTTACCTTATTCCGATAGGATGAGGTTTACTTACTCAGGAACGTTTTACAGGAACAGGACACCGAAGTATTTCCTCAAAGCGTTGGCAGAGGTTTTAAAAGAGCATCCCGGGTACAGAAAAAAAATTGAAGCGGTGTTTATCGGGACCTTTAGAAAGGAGAACCTCGCGCTGATTGAATCGCTCGAGCTGCAGGACGTTGTGAAGGTATTCGGATATCTCGATCACAAGTCCGCGATGAGATACCTCCTTACCAGCGACGTCCTCTGGATGACAATCGGCAACGGCAAAGGCGAAGATATGATTTCAACCGGGAAGCTCTTCGAATACATCGGAAGCAGGAAGCCGATACTCGGTCTCGTGCCGAACGGCGTTGCGAGGAGCACCATAACTGAGTCAAAAGCTGGTAGAGTCGTGAACCCGGAGGACATTGCGGGTATAAAGAAGGCGATAGTCGAATATTATGCCCTTTGGGAAAAGGGCCAGCTTCCTGAAATCGCCCCTGATTTCGCGCATAATTACGACAGGATTAAACTTGCGGGCGACCTTGCGCGAGAATTGTCAAGCCAACTCGATTACAGAGGGTCTTACGCTAAGATGGGGGCTGTGCATTGAGAGTATTGGTAATTGGAAGCGGCGGCCGCGAGCATGCTATCGTGGATGCGGTATCGCGTGAGAATGATGCGCAGATTTATTGCGCCCCCGGGAATGCCGGCATCGCGAACCAGGCCGAGCTCGTCGACATCAAAGCAGATGATGTTTCGCAGCTGCTTCGATTCGTGGACGACGGCCGGATCGACTTCACCGTAGTCGGCCCAGAAGTACCGCTGGCGGCGGGTATCGTCGATGCTTTCGAGTCGCGAGGAAAAGCGGTCTTCGGTCCGAAGAAGCTTGCCGCGCGGCTCGAGACGAGCAAGGTGTTCGCGAAAGAGTTCATGAAGCGATGGAAGATCCCGACCGCTGAGTTTCGGTCCTTCACGATACAGCAGCAAAGTGAACTCATCGACTATCTGAAGCGCTCGTCGTATCCACTGGTGTTGAAGGCGGACGGACTTGCGGCTGGTAAGGGCGTATCAATCGTTGAATCGGCTAAAGATGCCGAGGGCGAACTCGAGAGACTGTTCGTGAAGAAGGTCTTCGGCGGAGCTGGTGAGAGAGTTGTCGTCGAGGAGTTTATGACAGGTTTAGAGGCGTCCGTTTTTGCCATCACAGACGGAAAGGATTACGTAGTCCTCCCGCCGGCGCAAGATCACAAACGCGCCGGTGATAACGACACCGGCAAAAATACCGGTGGCATGGGCGCATTCGCCCCGACACCGTTCGTCGGTGAGCGCGAGATGGCGGCAATAAGATCGGAAGTCATCGAGAAAGTAATCCAGGGAACAGCCGCGGAAGGTTACCCATTCAAGGGATGCCTCTACTGTGGAATGATGCTGACTCCGGATGGACCGAAGGTTGTCGAGTTCAATGTGAGGTTCGGCGATCCGGAAACACAGGCGGTCCTTCAACTTATCGATTCGTCAGTCCTCGGGCTGCTCGAAGCAAGTGCGAACAGATCGATCGGGTCGTACCGGCTTAACTTGAATGGCGCCGCTTCGGTCTGTGTCATCGCGGCGTCGAAAGGATATCCCGATTACCATGAGAACGGAAAAGAAATTACAGGTCTGGATGTGAAGCGTCAGAACGTAAAGGTTCTCCACTCAGGGTCGAAGTTGTCCGATGGCAAAGTAGTCACCTCTGGAGGAAGAGTCTTGGGCGTGACGGGGATCGACACTGCGGGGAGCGTAACGAAAGCAGCGGAGCTCGCCTACAAGCATCTGAATCATGTTCGCTTCGACGGTATGTTCTACCGCCATGACATTGGAAGAAGTGCAATAGAAAATGAAGCTAAGAAAGGAAATTCGCATTGAAGATTCTCGTGACCGGCGGAGCCGGATTTATTGGTTCGAATATTGTTGACGCTTACCTGGCCGCCGGGCATGAAGTGTTCGTCCTGGATGACCTTAGCTCGGGAGTTGTCGAAAACCTCAGCCCCAAGGCGAAGTTTTTTCAGATGGACATACGTGATCCAAAAGTTGAAAAGATATTTGAAGAGAATAAATTTGACGTCATGAACCATCTTGCCGCCCAGATGGATGTTAGGAAGTCAGTGGCCGATCCGGTGTTCGATTCAACTGTAAACGTAACCGGAACGCTTAACCTTCTTGAGAATTGTCACAAACATGGAGTTAAGAAGGTCGTTTTCTCCTCAACAGGAGGGGCGATTTACGGAGAGCAGGACTATTTCCCGGCAGACGAAAGCCATCCAACCAGGCCTCTTTCCCCGTACGGAATTGCGAAGCTGGCCGTTGAGAAGTATCTCTTCTTTTATAATGCCGTTCACGGCATGGACTATGTTGTCTTGCGATATGCAAATGTGTATGGCCCGAGACAGAACCCGCATGGGGAGGCGGGAGTGGTGGCCATATTTTCGAGTAAGCTGCTGAAGGGTGAAGAACCCGTCATAAACGGAGACGGCAAACAGACGCGGGATTACACCTACGTAGGCGATGTCGTCAGAGCCAATGTCCTCGCGCTCGAATATCGGAAATCTGATATATTCAATATCGGTACGGGGAAGGAAACGGATGTGAACGTGCTATATCGGAAATTGAGAGATGCCGTCGGGTCTAAGGCGGCCGAGAAGCACGGTCCGGCGAAAGCGGGAGAGCAAATGAGAAGCGTCATTGATCACTCAAAGGCAAAGAACATCCTCGGGTGGGAGCCCAAGGTTAGTTTAGATGAAGGTATCAAGCTGACAGTGGACTTCTTCAGGCATAAGATAAAAGGCAATGCCTGAAACTGAGCTCGTCCGGAGACTTTTCGCCGCCGACAGGCTTGCGGTCGCGAAAGCTATCTCTTCCGTGGAGAATCAGGACGAGCGCCACCTTGATTTACTAAACTCGATACAGTCGCGCTTGGGAAACGCGTACCGTGTTGGGATCACTGGACCGCCGGGTGCCGGGAAGAGCACGCTCGTGAGTAAGCTGGCAAAATCTCTGAACGATACCGGGAGCCGTGTAGGGATTATTGCTGTCGATCCGACTAGCCCGTTTACGGGAGGTGCATTGCTCGGCGATAGAGTCAGGATGATGGAGCTTAGCTCGCGCGCGGGTATTTTCGTCAGGAGCATGGCCACGAGGGGGAGCCTTGGCGGACTTAGCAAGACCACTCAGCTTGCTGCTGACGTTCTCGACGCGGCAGGCTACGACTTTGTTTTCCTCGAGACGGTAGGAGTCGGACAGTCGGAGCTAGATATTGTGGAAGCAGCTGATACCACGATAGTAGTTCTCACGCCGGAGTCCGGGGATTCTGTCCAGGCTATGAAAGCCGGGCTTATGGAGATTGCGGATCTGTTTGTTCTCAACAAGGCGGACAGACCGGGGGTGGATCAATCTTATAACGCCATTCTCACAATGCTTCAAATCTCCGGAGGCGAGATTGGCCGACATGCGGATGCGGATTCATGGACGCCATTTGTCGTTAAGACGGTGGCGAGTGAGGGGAGAGGGATCGATGAAGTCTCTAAGGCGGTGGACAAACACCGCCGCTATCTTACCGACACCCATAAGCTTATTTTGAAACGGAGGGATCGGGCCAGAAGGATTGTCCTTGATATTGTCGAGGAAAACTTGCAAAAGAAGTTCTGGACGGAGGAGCGTCTGTCGAAACTGGAAGACAGACTGGAGCTTGTACTTACGAACAAGTTGTCTGCGATACAACTCGCTGAAGAACTGACCAAAGACTAAGAGCTTCTCCCAAAAGGCGAAGCGTGTTCAAGGTACCAGAAGACCTTAAAACAAAAGGATCGGCTGATGGACTTCAATCTCACCCAGGAAAACGTACAAGTCCGTGAACTGGCGCGGAATTTTGCACGGACGGAAATCAAACCAGTTGTAATGAAATACGATGAGGCCCAGGAATTTCCGCTGGAGCTGATGCACAAGTTAGGAGACCTCGGTTTTCTCGGTGTCACCATACCAGAAAAGTATGGCGGAGCGGGGTTGAGCTATGTGGATTATTGCAGTATCGTTGAAGAAATTTCCCGCGTTGATCCATCGATTGGACTTTCGGTAGCCGCGCATAACGGCTTGTGTACCGCGCATTTATACACCTTTGCCGGTGAAGATCTCAAGCGGAAGTATGTCCCCGATCTGGCCTCTGGGAGGAATATCGGAGCGTGGGGATTAACGGAACCTTCGAGCGGAAGCGACTCCGGTTCCATGCGAACGGTGGCGGTACGCGACGGGAATTTCTACGTGCTGAATGGAAGCAAGCAATTTACGACACATGGCTCGGTAGGCGACACGTTTGTCGTAATGGCATTGACGGATCCACCCAAACGGAAGAAGGGGATCAGCGCTTTCGTGTTCAAGAGAGGAATCGAAGGCTTTTCTGTTGGCCATAAGGAAAACAAGCTCGGCATGCGGGCGAGCGACACGTCAACCATGATATTCCAAGACTTGAGGATACCCAGGGAAAATTTGATAGGTGCTGAAGGAGAGGGCTTTACTCAAGCGTTGCAAATTCTCGACGCGGGACGGATTGGCATTGCTGCACTCGCCGTCGGCTTGGCGCAGGGCGCTCTCGACGCAAGTGTCAAATATGCCAGAGAGCGCGTGCAATTTGGAAAGACGCTCGCCGAATTTCAGGCTATACAATGGAAGATCTCTGAAATGGGGACGCGAATCGAAGCGGCAAGACTTCTGACTTATGAGGCCGCCTATCTGAAGGACCACGGAAAGAATATCAACCTTGCAGCGGCGACCGCCAAGTACTTCGCGAGCGAGACTGCCGTGAAATGTGCCGAAGAGGCGGTTCAGATTTACGGGGGGTACGGATTTATCAAGGACTTTCCGGTCGAGAAATTCTATAGGGATGTGAAACTCCTCACGATAGGTGAGGGCACTAGCGAGATACAGAAAATGGTAATTGCTAGAAATTTGCTCGATATTTGAAGTATGAAGTCAAATTACTCTGTTTCATGAAGAGAATAGTAGTTTTACTACTCCTGATGCATTTACCTGCAACTGCGCAGGTGAAGAACTCTTCTCCCTGCAGCAAACCTCTCGGCGATGTCGAGACTTTTGCAGTGGTTTATTACGCGAACCGCTCCCTCGATCAGCTAGCTAAGTTTAACATGGTTGTGCTTGATCCGGCTAATTATGATTCCGCGGATCTCACAAGACTCAAGTCTATGGGGTGCATCCCGATAGCATACCTCAATGTGGGCGAGGTAGAGACTTACCGTGCTTATTTCAGTCTTGTCGATACTTCGATCATGCTTTCGCCCGATCCGAATTGGCGTGACAGGTACTATGTTGATCTGTGCAATCCAATGTGGGAAAGAATTGTCGCGCAGGAACGCGTCCCCGAAGTCATGAGAAAAGGCTTCTGCGGAGTGTTCCTAGACTTTGCTGGCGCTCTTGAAGAGTATCCAAATATGGATTCGTGCGCGGTCTCTCTTGTGAGGCAGGTGCGGCGCGTCGAAGGGAATGGCGATATTATAGCCGATGGCGTGCGCCCGATTATTCAGAAGATCGGTAACTACATTGATGGCATCGCGGTGGAAGGACTCATGGGCTATTATGATTTTCACACAGACACATACCGCCTCAGGAACGACAGTCTGGAGGATCAGCGCTCCACTGCGCTGCTGTCGGAAGCGAAGAAATTCAAACTCTCAGTGTTCCAACTGGACTATGCGGCTCCGAAAGATTCCAAGATTCGCGACTATATAATAGTCAGATCGCGTCAGATAGGATTCGTCCCATATGTCGGGACAATCGAGCTCGATACTCTCTTTACAAATACCATCACCAGAATAATCCTTCCTCAGGGGAGCTCGAAGAAGTTTCCAGATTAGCGGTCGAGGGCAGTTCATTATCTACATAATTCTTTCTCATCCTTTCTGGATCGGCTTCTTGCGTGTCGCTCCGCCGAGACATTCGCGTGGTTTGTAAACGTTATGAGTGAGCGGTAAATTCAGAAGGTTTTTAACCAAAGGAACGATTGGAGAAATTGTAATGACAAGAGATGAAATAATCGGAGTTCTTGCAAATATAAAAGATCCCGATTTGCACAAGGACATCGTATCTTTGGGCTTCGTGAAGAACGTTCAGTTGACTGACCACAAGGTGGACATCGAGATTCAGCTGACAACACCTGCCTGTCCTGTTAGAGATGACATGAAGAAACAGGCGGTAGAAGAAGTCAGGAGGTTGGGTTTCAAGGGCGACATAAATGTCGTGATGACGAGTCAGGTCGTGGGGCAGTCGAATCAAGTCAAGGAACAGATCCTTCCGGGCGTGAAGAATACGATTGCGGTAGCGAGCGGCAAAGGCGGAGTTGGAAAATCTACAGTAGCCGTGAATTTGGCCGTCGCTCTCGCGAAAGACGGGGCTAAAGTTGGTATCGTGGACGCTGACGTTTACGGGCCATCGCTTCCGTTAATGCTTGGAGTCACGGACAAACCGGAAACCGAACGGATTGATGAGAACAGGTTTAAGATTATCCCTATCGAGAAATTCGGCATTAAGATGATGTCAATCGGGTTCCTCGTCGATACCGAAACGCCCATGATATGGCGCGGTCCGATGGCGAGCGGCGCCGTGAAGCAGTTCTTAACTGATGTGGTTTGGGGAGAACTTGATTACATGATTTTCGACCTTCCTCCCGGGACGGGCGACGTGCAGTTGACTCTCGTCCAGACCATTCCGCTCACCGGGGCCGTGATAGTTACAACGCCTCAGGATGTCTCTCTGGCCGACGTTAGGCGTGGCGTCAGGATGTTCCAGAAGGTGAACGTCCCGATCTCAGGCGTTGTTGAAAACATGAGCTACTTTATCTGCTCGCATTGCGGTCAGCGTGAAGACATTTTCAGCCATGGCGGTGGAAAGAAAACTGCCGAGACTTTCGGCGTCCCATTCCTTGGCGAGATACCGATTTACACGCCAATCAGGATAGGTGGCGATACCGGCAGGCCGATTGTCCTGACAGAGCCGGAATCTGAGCAGGCAAAGATGATTCAGTCCGTGGCAAGGAAGCTGGCGGCACAGATAAGCATCTCGAATATGTCGGCGGCGAGCAAACCGAAAATTGAAATAGAGATGTGAGTAGATGGTGGAAGTCTCAGACGAAATTATTAGCAGGATAAATGAAGTGCTCGTGGATGCCAACCGGTTCCTATCTATTGACAACGGGTCCGTGGAGTTTGTGCGGCTGGATCCGGACGGCATCCTTCGCGTGAAATTCCTCGGGTCATGCGCCGTCTGTCCGTTGCGGCCGATGACGCTCAGGGCTGGCGTTGAAAGGGCCGTGCTCCACAGGGTTGCGGAAGTGAAAAGAGTGGAGCTAGTTGCCAACTAAGATTTGGGCTCTTCAATTCTTGTAACATCCGTGTCCTACTACCGCTAATTGAGCAGCGGTATCAGAGCGAAAACGGGTCAAGTTCCTCGCACTTGTAGTTACGTATCGCGATTGTCCTCGCGGGAAATTTTCTGATGAGCTCATAGTTGTGTGTCGCGAGAAGAATGGTCGTCCCGCCCAGGTTGATTTTTTTGAGCAGTGTCAGGATATCTGCCGACGTAGCCGGATCGAGGTTGCCCGTCGGCTCGTCCGCCAATATCGCTATAGGATCCTTGGAGATCGCCCTGGCGATGGAGAGCCGCTGCTGCTCTCCTCCCGATAGCTCACCGATAGGGGAATTCCTTCTGTGGATCAACCCAACCTGGGTAAGAGCCTGTATCGCCTGCATCTTCATGTCGCGGCTTGAGAAGCCGACCGCCTGGAGAGCGAATGTAATATTCTCATACACGCATCTGTCATCCAGCAGCTTATAATCCTGGAATATTATCCCGAGTTTCCTCCTGAGCTGGTACAGCTTTCTTTTTCTGACTAGAGAAGACGAGAATGTGTCCACCCTGACGGTCCCGGATGTTGGCATGATGTCCATGTAAAGCAACCGCATTAGAGTGGTTTTTCCGCAGCCGGTCTCTCCGACTATATAAACAAATTCGCCCTTCTCAATCGAGAGGTTGACGTCAGTGAAAATAACGTGGTCGTCGAAGGCGAATGAGACATTCTTACAGTTAATCATGTGATGGTTTCACCAATACAAAGTGGACTCTTTCTGACTTGTTGTTCGCCTCAAGCATAGTGAAGTCGCCGGCGGCGAACCTTTCTTCGAAGCCCGCCTGCGCGAAGAGATGTCTTATGACATCAAGATCGTAGACGTACTCTCTGTGGATTTCCTCGACTACCTTGCTATCCTTCATTATTCGGACGAAGGTGGTATGTATCCTTGCCTTTGGATCATAATGCGATTTGCGATGATAATAAATGCCTTTGTGTTTCCCTCGCTGGACAAAGAGAGACGCATCGTTCAGGGAGTTGGACTCGAGACTCGCGTCGAATACGAAGACGCCGCCTGGTTTGAGGCTCCCGAAAACTGTTTGGAAAAACTGCCCGACAGATTCGATGTTGGAGATGTAGTTCATGCTATCGTAGACGCAGACCGCCCGGTCGAATTTCTCCGCGCCTGTGTAAGTGACCATGTTGCTTAGGACAAGATGAAGGTTGTCGCGCCTTCTGGCAACTTTCTGCCCGGCCACCTGGAGCATTTCACTTGAACTGTCGATCCCCGTAACTTCGAAGCCGAGTCTTGACAGGACCAGGCAAATGTTGCCTGTACCGCAGCCGAACTCACAGAGTTTCTGTCCTTTGATTTTCGATCGGCGTGAGTCCAGCCCCGCTACTTTCATGAGCTGCGTGAGATATCGGGCCCAGCCTAGATAGTTGACTTCCTTCATCATGTGATCGTATATCGCTGCCGAGGCGGTGTATGGCGGTACCGACTCTGCCGGTAAAGCGAATAGATCCACTTCCTGGTGATACAAGAGCGTCTTCGTATGGATCGTCCCGCCTATCTTCTCGCAGCTCTTCTGTTCTTAGAAACGTCCAGTGCGAGTTTTATCGCCTCGATCGTGCTCGAAGGATTGGCAATTCCTTTACCCGCTATATCAAATGCCGTTCCATGATCGGGGGAAGTTCGGATGATGCTGATCCCTGCGGTGAAATTAATTCCGGTGCTGAACGATCTCATCTTTAAGGGTATCAATCCCTGATCGTGGTACATCGCGAAGACACCGTCATACATCCCGTCTCTGTAGGTGCCGAAGAAAGCGTCAGCAGGGTAGGGCCCTCTGGCGTCGATCTTCATCGAGTTAGCTTCCTCGATCGCGGGCCTTATGGTCTCAACCTCCTCGTTCCCTATGTAGCCGTTCTCCCCGGCGTGCGGATTCAGTCCGAGGACTGCTATCTTCGGGGATTTGACTCCGAAGTCGTTCTTTATGGAGGCGTTGAAGACAGAAAGCCTTTCGACGAGTCCGGTCTTTGTGATGGAACGGGACACTTCGGAGATTGGGATGTGGATGGTCGCCAGCGCGATCCTCGCGAAGCCCGAAGCCATGATCATTATCGAGCCTTGGGAATCCGAAAGCTTAGTTACCATTTCGGTCTGGCCTGGAAAATCATATCCCGCCTGGCGCATCGTCTCCTTTGAGACAGGCGCCGTGACCATCGCTTCGGCTTCACCCGATACACAAAGCTGTACGGCGCGTTCGATTGCTTTGCCTGCCCAATGCCCAGCTTCCTTCGTGGGCTTGCCAGGCCGAACTCTCTCCTTGAACTCTGGTGAAATATCCAGAATAGTTATCTCGCTCCTGCCGACCGCATCGGAAAGCGACTCAACCCTGAGTATTTTTCTGCGCAGGGAATACTTGTCCGCGTAGAACTCGAAGGCCTTGTAGGGACCAATGAGAAGAGGCGTACAGTTTGCCCTGATGGAACGGCTGGCGGCGGCCTTTAGTGCCACCTCAGGGCCGATCCCGTTGTAGTCACCGATAGTAATTGCTATTACGCTCATAAGTTCTCCGTTCGGTACAACTCAAATTCTCCAAATCCTTTTTCTTTGAATATCAGGTTCTTCTTAAGCTTCGTGTAGCTCCAGACTTCCAAGGTACCATCATCCTTATATTCACGCTTCACGGAATCAGGCTTGCCGAACAGGATGTATGCCTTACCTCTGTCTGTGGACGCTCCGGCCCTTGCGCCTATGGTCGCGAACGCGTTGTCGGCGTAGTCTGCCCTTTCATAGAACTGTGCCTCGAGTTCATTGTATACCGTCCCAGGTGTGGGATCCAGTGATCTCCAGAAGTGATTGAACTTCTCTATCTTCTCCTTCTCGTTGCCCGATTCCATCTCTGAATAAATTGAATCTTGAACTACGTATTTTAAAAGTGAGAAGGCGGTGGTGAAGTTACGAAGGGTCCGTGGTTTAGTGATCCAGGAGTAACAAAATGGAAATGTTCTTTGAGTTGTCTTGCCGTGTATGCGAAGCTGGTAAAATCCTTCCGGCAATGTGTCCGCTCTGATCTCGCCGATCTCGATGCATGTGGTCGAGTCGGGCAGGGCGAGGAAGATGAGGTCTAACCCAATTGACACGGGGCGCAATTTTGCGGCCAAGCGGGTGAGATTCGCGTTGCCTCGAAGCAATTTCCCATCTTTCGTCAGCAGATCCGCGCGGGTTACTTCCGGCGATGTATTTCCGCAAACAATCCCAAATCTGATTGGCTCAGGAAAAACAGCGACGTTTGGCTGGATTACAGGGTGGTACGACGAATTCGATACCGAGTCGAAGAAGATTATCGAATCGAATCCGGAGGAATCTATTTCAGAGAAGTCTCTTCTGACGTCGGTGTGAAGATATGTGAGTCTCTGGGTGTCGTCGCGCAACTCTGCCGCGATGTGGAAAACTGAACGAGGGAGTCTTAACGTTACGAAGTCTCCAGCATGACTCTTCTTTGATCGAGTCCCTTCATACGTTGGAGTCCCGACTTCCTTCGATTTCGACCGATGATAGTTGGAACCGGTTGCGGAATCGATAGCATCTGCAGAGAAAGTGAGAAAAGCGGAGAAGGTATCTCGAGCGTCGCCGGATTTGAGGAATACGAGATTGGTGTAGTTTACTGAGTACCCGGCGCAGACAGTTACGCTGTCCTTACCTGAGCTGAGAAGCCAAGTGGCAAAAGATGGTAGGTTGTCGGTAACAGGGAGCTGCGAGAATGCTGTGCCCGACAGGATCGCAGTAGATAGTAGAACACCGAGAGAAGACTTTGCCGCCATTGACTGTAAGTTAATCAGATAGAGAGTTTTTACCAAGGAGAGGAAAAGGCGCGGCAGGAAGTTGATCAACCCGACATGCACCTTAGCTGCTTATCATGGTACTCAGCGAAGGGTGGCGAAATTTTATACTCATTGCGGGTTTGTTAATTTCAACCATGTCTGTGAATATCGAATGAAGATATCGAGCACAGTGACCGGGACCTTTCCTTTAAGCTTATCTTTTGAAAAGAGGTTTCTATGCTGAGATATGACATTGACGCGTATCGGTCTCTGTTTCCCGTTATAAAGACCGGAACTGTATATCTTAACCACGCAGCGACATCGCCGCTTTCTACGAAGGTTGTCGCCGCCGTTAACAAATACCTGGATGAGCGTAGCGAGACTCGCGTAGACAACTTTGGTTCTCAAATCGGGATCGCCAAGGAGACCAAAGAGTATATCGCCAGGCTTATCAACTCCACGCCTGACAGGATAGCCTTCTGCGATAATACCAGCAATGCGATTAACATACTTGCCTCGGGAATGGAGTGGAGAGATGGAGATAGAATCATCCTCAACGATATGGAGTTCCCTGCAAATGTTTATCCATTCTTGAACCTGAAACGTCGCGGGGTCGAGGTTGATTTCGTGAAAAGCCGCGGCGGAAAGATACTCCCTGAAGACATCGAGGCGGCCTTGACCAATCGGACCAGGCTTGTGTCCATCAGTCACGTGCAGTTCTTATCAGGGTACAGAGCTGACCTTGAATCGATTGGGGAACTGTGCAGGCAGCATGGAATCTTGTTTTCGGTGGACGCCATTCAGTCCGCCGGAGTCGTCCCCATCGATGTTCAGCGGATGGAAATTGATTTTCTTGCCACAGGTGGACAGAAATGGCTGATGGCGCCACAGGGGATCGGTTTTGCCTTTGTATCGGAGAAGACGCAAGCGATGCTCAATCAGGCTTATCTCGGATGGACAAGCATTAGGAACTTCTTCGGAGACTTCACGAGATATCGTATGGATCCTGACGAGAACGCGCGGAGGTATGAAAACGGCACTCTCAACCAGATTGGGATACTGAGCCTTCATGAGACATTGGCGACTCTTCTTGATGTCGGTATCGATCAGATCGAAGAACATATTCTCGATCTCGGCGACCATCTAATTGCCGAGCTGCACAAATTTGGAGCGCCGATTTTCGTCGATGGGGAGCGGAGTGAGCGGGCGGGGATTATTTCAGTGAAGGTTGACGATGCCGACCGCATGTTCGCACGATTGTCAAAAGCGAAGATCGAGGTCTCAGTCAGGGAAGGGTGGATCAGGGTTTCGCCGCACTTTTACAACACGGAAAGCGATATACTCGCGTTCGTGGATGCAATTAACGGGCGCTGAACCGTTTAGCAGAGAAGGGGCCTTCATTGAAATTGAGGGAGTACAAGAACTCAGCCTCTCGTCAAAGTAGTTGTTCCGCTACCTGCGCTCTAAGGGGCGAAACGTAGCACAAACTTCTGAAGTGCTCACATGGCGCGACTGGCACAATAATCGCAGCTTCTCGCGCCAAGTGAGCCTGCGAACGCAAAATTTTACTATGACGAATCACGCGGAACGCAAAGAGGGGGGAAACCCTCAAACAACCGAGTCGAAATCCGAAATCGTGATCGGTTCCTGTGTCCAGAAAGGTTCAGCGTACCTGACGCCTGCAAGCCTTCCGTGGTATCTCATTCTGCCGAGCAGATACTCCATGAATTCAGGAGTTGAGAGCATCGTCTGTGGATCTTTGCTTTTGGGATCGAAGAATTGCGATTTGTGCGCCTTGATAGCGGCTACCTTCGTGTCGAAGTCGTTTGATATGTCTACGTAGAGCGTCGGTATGAAGGTCCGGTGCTGCATGTAATAGTAAGCATGCTTCGGCCGATATGGAGCGAGGTTTCCGGTCTTCAGCTTTCTGAGACCGGCGTAGAAAATCGCGTCGCTGACAAGCTGGTGCGCGTGAACATGATCCGGGTGGCGTTCTTCGCGATATGGAGCGAAGACGATATCCGGCTGGTATTTTCTAATGACGGTGACGACCTTCAGGAGGTTCTTGCGGTTGAGTTCGATGTTTGAATCTCCTATGCCGAGGTTGACGCGTACTTCGGCGCCAAGTATTTTAGCGGCGGCCTTTGCTTCGCCAGCTCTTATAATGGCGTTCCCTCTCGTGCCCATCTCGCCGCGCGTGAAATCAACCATTCCGAACGGCTTGCCGTTTCTATGTAGCATAGACAATGTGCCTCCGGCGCTCATCTCGATATCGTCAGGATGGGCCCCGAATGCAAGTGCGTACAATTTCATAACTTTCTGATCCTCAGGATTTTTGGTGCAAGTTTGAATAACGATCCGATCTTACGGAACACGCTCTTAGAAAATAAGAAATCTGTGGCAGTTTCAAAAAAGGAAAGGAGGATGGCATCATATCTGTACCACCATAACTTCTTCATGCGCGGTGCTCGTTCGACTTCATAGTATTTTGACGTCACCATTTCGAGAAGGCCCTCTCTTCCGTGCACTCGTCCGGTACCGCTCTCTTTCACACCACCAACCATGCCATCGCTGATACCGTAATAGCTTATGACATCGTTAACCGTGACGGCTCCCGCGTGTAGCTTTTTTGCCAGATCGAGTCCGTGCTTCGAGTCCGCGGTCCATATACTGGCAGAGAGTCCGAACTTCGACGCGTTGGCCAGGTCGATCGCCTCACGCTCATTCCTGAATTCTACTACCGGCAGCACCGGACCGAACGTTTCCTCCTTCATTAGAATGGAGTCCATCGGGACGTCGGCAAGGACAGTGGGTCTTATGAAATGTCCCCCTCCGTCTTCCGAAAACTCGCCGCCAACAACAACGCGCGCGCCTTTTGACGTCGCGTCGCTAATATGCCTGCGGATAATCTCAAATTGTGCCTTATGAATTATTGCTCCGATGTCAGAGCCGGCTTCCGTGCCAGCTCCCGTGCGCAGCTCAGCCACTTTTTTCCTGAGCGCTTCAATAAATCGGTCTGCTATTTTCTCGTCGACGAAACATCTTTCGACGGATACGCAGGTCTGCCCGGAATTCATGAACGCTCCCCACATAGCACCGCTTGCCGCGGATTCGATGTCGGCGTCCGCGAGAACTATCATTGCGTCTTTGCTCCCAAGCTCGAGCGACACCGGCGTAAGAGTTCTTGCCGCAAGCTCAGCCACTTTCCTCCCTGTCGCGGTGCTTCCCGTGAAAAAAAGTCTATCGATTCCCGATGATACTAGTGCGGCTCCTACGTCCGCGCCCCCATGAATGATGGAGAAAAGCTTCCTGGAAATTCCAACCTCCCACAAGAAATCTCCGATCAACGCGCCGACGAGCGGCGTAAATTCCGATGGCTTGAAGACGACCGCGTTGCCAGCCATAAGAGCCGGAATGATTTGGCCTAGCGGAAGCATAAGAGGATAATTCCAGGGAGAGATTATCCCGACAACGCCCAGCGGTTCATATCTGACATACGCCTTCTTAGTCTTGAGAAGCGGAATCCCAATTTCAACTCGCCGCTGCCTGAGCATCTTTCCCGATTTACTGGCGTAATATTTTATGAAACTTAAAGAGGGAATTATTTCGGATGCGTAAGCCTCGACGAGAGGCTTGCCGTTTTCTTTGGACATCAGCTCGGTCACAATTTTCCTCCTCGAGAGGAGGAGTTCGCCGAACTTCCTCAGTATCCCCGCGCGCGTACCGAGGGGGAGGGCAGACCAGTCCGATTGTGCTGTTCTGGCATCGCTGATAATTCTACCGATCTGATTAACCGCGGTTGATTCGACTTCTCCGACGATCTCGCCTGTTGCGGGATTTACCGACTCGATTACCACGCACGAATTTACGTTTTAACTTCCTGGTTTTCAAACGTTTGAACTGGTCAGCTTTCTTTTTATGTGAAATAATTTCAGCATTTGGTGCTTTGTAAATATGCCCTGCGTCCTATTATATTTAATGCAAAATGAAGAATTGTGGCCATAACCTCTGCTAGTCTCCTCAAGTGAACGAAGAACAGAATAAACCGGTAAAGCGGTACGTCTTTGACGATATAAGTTCCGAATACTATGCAGAGTATGAGGAACCACAGGTTGCTCGTCCTGAGAAAGTTATACCTCGCCAACCGGTGATGCCGACTCCGCCTGAAGCGCAGCGGACATACACGCCGAAAAAAGATGGTCCACGGTCGAGCATCATAGATACGTTCTACTTTAAGCCGGAAGAGCAGGCGCCTGCCGAACCCAGGGCGGAGTTCCATTCCATCCTGCATAAGCTTCTCGAGCTGGTACAGGAAGTCCTGTTCGCGAACACCGCCGTACTCTTTTGGGTGAACAGGGAGCGGCAGCTGCTGGCCGTTGCTGACAAGATGACTAAGTCTACAGCCTTCACGAAGCAGCTTCGACTTACTATCGGCAACGACGTGATCAGCAGGATTGCTCAAAGCGGGAAGCCGGAAATTATTTCGGAGATTAATCCAGCCGCTGAAATAGATGTCGTCCCTTATTACGACGAGCCCGCCGGAGTTAAGAGCCTTATCGGAGTACCGATTTTTTTCGGAGATGAAGTCATTGCGGTGCTGGCCGCGGACAGTCTGGCGGATGAGGGATTTGGAAGAGAGACGGTCCCTCTTCTTGGCAATTTCACAAGACTATTGACGGCAATAATTCGCGCTATCACAGATAAGTACGACCTTGCTGTGGTTAAGAGCGCGTTCAATTCTTTGAAGTGGCTCGGAAACGAGCTCACGTCGAAGGCGGACATCAACGCGATTCTTTCCACTATCGCGACGGCTATTTCCGATACAGTGGATGCTGAATTTGTAAGTCTCGTGTCTCAAAGTGAACTCCACACTTGGGCGGTTTCAAGAATCGTGAAGCGTTCGGGGTCTGAATACGTTGAAGAGGGATGCAAAGTCGGTTTGAGCGACTCCATTGCCGGTCGCGCCCTGCGCGAAAACAGACCACTTTACATGGAGGACCTTTCTCACGTTGAGGAACACAGGTTCAACCAAAGCGAGCCTCTCGGAAAAGGTTCCTTCGTGGCGATACCGATTTCGGGTTTGAATACATGTTTCGGAGTAATCGCAGTTGAGAGTCTGACTCCTGCCAAGTTCTCCTCGTTGGAAGTTGACGGCATTAAGCAGCTCGTTTATCTCGGAGCTCTTGCCGCTGAGATCAACCAGGCGTACCAGCTACTCGATAAGTTTGTTGTATTTGACCGGACTACCGGGACGCTAAATAAGCGATTCTTTCTCGAAAGGCTTGATGAAGAGATAGGACGCGTCACCGATCTTGGGATAAAGAGTGCGCTCGTTCTTATGGGGTTGGACAGAGTCGATGAAATCAGAAATAGATTTTCTGTGGAAGGCGTGGACTACATACTAACTGATGTTGCGGAGACGGTACGCGGATGGCTCAAGCCGTATGATGCCATCGGGAAAGTATCGGCGCATTCGTTCGGCATTATTCTGGAGGGGTTCTCACAGCACGAGGCGCTTGCCTGGGGAGAGAAGTTCCGAAAGAATTTGGCGACAAAAGTCTACACAATCGGCGCTAGAAACTATATGGCAACCATCAGCGTTGCAGTTCTGAATGTGGAGATAAAGAACGATCCATCCGAACTTATAATTACGGCTCAGAAAGTTTTGCAGCGCGCTCATACGAGCGGCGGCAATGTCGTGAAGATTTTATAAAAACAAGGAGAATATAATGGCTAAAACAACGAGTTTCGCGGAAAAAGCGGCAAAAGCAATAGCCGGCAAAAGAGGTTCCGAATGCCCGAAATGCGGTGAGACCTTGCAAAATGTCCTCGTGATTTCAGCTGAAAAGAGTGAAAAGGCGAGCTATAAGTACAATCAGCATTTCGTAAAGGTCTGCAAATGCAACGAGAAGGAAGTGTACGCCTGAGCAGCAAAATTCTTTACTGATATGGCTTGAACCAACAAACCTGTCTGTGACTGATCTATTCAGTGATAGGGAGCCTAATCTACTCGAATTTTGTTATCATGATTGAACTTATTCGGCATTAGAAGTGTCAAATTCTGTTGTTCAAGCATGTGAAGAAAAGGACTTTTGCCAACAAAAGAGGTAATTAAATGATTAAAGTCGGTAAGCAATATCCTTCCCGTGAGAACCAGACGATCGACAAATACCTTCAGGAAATTGGAAAGGTCGATCTGCTCACACCTGAGGAGGAAATTGACCTGGCGATCAAAGTTAGAGAGAACGATCAAAAATCTCTTGAGAAACTTATTAAGGCGAACCTGAGGTTTGTCGTCAGTGTTGCGAAGCAGTATCAGAACCAGGGACTTTCTCTTGGAGATTTGATAAATGAGGGTAATCTCGGATTAATCAAAGCTGCAAAGCGTTTCGATCCGACCAGAGGCTTCAAGTTCATTTCGTACGCGGTGTGGTGGATTCGTCAGTCCATCCTTCAAGCGCTGGCCGAGCAGTCGAGAATAGTAAGACTTCCTTTGAACCGGGTCGGCGCCCTTAATAAAATAGGAAAAAAGTTCAGCGAACTCGAACAGGAGTTCGAACGTGAACCGAGTCCGTCCGAGATCGCGGAACAGCTCGACATGAGCCTTTACGAAGTCGACAAGACGTTGCAGATCTCCGGAAGACATTTGTCTGTCGATCAACCTTTCGTCCAGGGTGAGGATAACAAGCTTCTCGATGTCATGGCGGATGACAATCAACTTCCTCCTGACTACACCCTTATGAAGGAATCTCTCAGGACTGAGGTTGAGCGCGCCTTGAAGTCGCTCACAGATAGGGAAGCGGAAGTGATTCGCCTTTATTTCGGAATCGAGCGCGAGCACCCGCTCACTCTCGAGGAGATCGGCGAGAAGTTCAACCTGACCCGTGAGCGCGTTAGGCAGATCAAGGAAAAGGCCATCAGGAGATTGAGACACGCCACGAGAAGCAAAGCGCTTCGCGCTTACCTTGGCTGATTAACTCAGCGGAGATTTGAGGGCATCCCGGGCACGGGATGCCCTTTTCATTTGAAGAAGTTTACCACCAAATCAACTTTTTCTAAAGAGAGGGAATCCGACTACGAGCAAGCGTTCGTTCCAGGAGTTGCAGATCCTAATCGTAGAAGACTCGCAGGAGCTTCGAGAACAATTCAATAGGGTGCTGGAAGCGTCGAAGCTCGGTTTCATAATTGAGACGCTACCAGGCTCCGTGGGTCTCAACAAACGTCTCACATCCAGGAAGTACGACGCGCTTGTCATTGACTACGACCTTTCCGTCGGTGATCCTGCCGCCATCGTGAAATTGACAAAAGAGATAGATCCTTTCCTGCCGGTAATAATAGTATCGAGGGATTTCACCGATAGTATTTACTCTGAGACTCAGCAGATGGGGGCGGACTCCTACATCCCGGTGACTTCTGTTTCTATGAGGATGTTCCCACGCGTTTTGTTGGAAAGAATTGAGAGTATCGGATTTGTCAGAGAGGCGATCGAGGCGCGTCATCAATCTACTTTGAAGTCATACCAGATTGAGATTCTTGCCTCATTAGTTCGAAAGATGGTTGAGACCCACGACCTTAAATCGGTCATGCAGGAAATGGCTGAGCAGGTTGTCAAGAAGCTTGATATGAAGGTCGTAAGCCTCCAAAGGTTTTTCCCACGGCAGAACGGTTTTGCCGTCTACGGAATTTATCCGCAGGGCAAACTCGTGAAGTTTGCTCAAATGTTTTTCGGTATATCTCTGGACACGTTCGTCTTTCCGTTCGATCCTGAACATTGCATAGTGGACCAGTATACTCTCGAAAGAAAAGCATGGATCGGGACCGACTTCGCAGACGTTTTCGGTACGACGATGCCCGCTCAGGCGTCCCGCATGATTCAGAAGTTCGCCGGCGTCCGTTCCATTTACAACGCCCCATTCTACAGTAAGAACCAGCTCCTTGGCGGAATAATTGTTGGAAACGTTAGGAAGAACTTCACTGACGAGGAACTCGAAGCGTTCGACGCAATCGTTCACATAAGCTCGCTCCTTTTCGAATACAACGAGACAGTAAAAGCTCAGATCGTACAAAACCATAAGCTACAGGCCATTCACGAAATCAGCTCTCAACTGCATGAGAATCTCGAGCCTGGGAAGATTTTTGACATCATACAGGAAAAGCTGAATTCCATTGTACCGGCAGATGTAGTCAGACTCTTTGTGTACAACAGTCTTTCGCATTCGCTCGTCGAGAGGGAGACGATAGTTAGGAAAGGGAAAACTCCGGCGTTCATGGTGCCGGAAATACGTTTAGGCACCGGCCTCATAGGTCTCGCTGCAAGTGAAAGACGCTCCATTCTTGAAAACAACGCGCATCTTAATCCGCAGTCCATTTATTCTTCCGGCCGGCCTGAGCTGGAACATCTTCTCGCCGTCCCGGTCACTCATCATGGCGAATTGCTCGGTATGATCGCGATGACGCGTCTGAAGGATGAACCGTTTTCTGAAACGGACAGGGAGGCGCTCGAAATATTCACTTCTCAATTTGGAATAGCGTTCAATAATTCCAGGTTGTACGAGGACCTTCAAAGGAGCGAAGGCCTTTATCGACTTGTACTGGAAAATGTTAACGACCCGGTGATCTTTGTCGGAACAGAAGGAAGTCTCCGTTTCGTCAACCCGAAATTCGAAGAGCTCACAGGCTATTCGTCCGACGATGTCCTCGGGAAGAAATTCGATTTTCTAATACATCCCGACGACCTGTCGATGGTAAAGCGATACTATTTGTCGAGGATCGGGGGAAGCTTCGCTCCCGGGAGGTACGAATTCAGGTTTGTCAAGCGGTCCGGGGAAGTGAGGACCGTGGATTACAACGTTACGGCTATATCCGAGGGGGGTAGAGTCACCGGTCTTTTGGCAGTTGCTCGCGACGTTACTGATGACATCACGGCGCGGAAAAACCTCGAGCTCAAGACGAAGCAGCTTCAGCAACTCCTAGATATTAATATGCTCCTGATGCACAGCGGCAACTTATCCGAACTGCTGGACAAGTTGATCGCCGCAGCACGTGGAGCTGTGCCGCAGGCCGATGCCGGCGTAGTGCTGATTTATGACAGGACTTCCGCTAAACTCTCGCCGGCGGCGTCCATCGGCTATCCGAAAGAGCTTAGAGAGGCTCTTAACCTCGATCCCGATGAAGGGTGGATAAAAGATGTCTTTCGAGGCGGGGCTCCGCTCATAATCGAGGATTCAGCCTCTTATCCGACGCCCAAAACAATATCTGGTTTTCCTCCCAACTATCGGATGAAGTCTTGCGTCGTCGCTCCTCTTATGGTTGATAATGAGGTACTCGGCGTAATCTCGCTCGATAGTTTCAATAAGGTCCGGGCTTTTGGAGATGAACAGCTTCAACTTCTTGAGGCGATCGCGCACCAGGCGGCCCTTGCCCTCAGGAAGGAACAGATGCACAGCGAGATGAAGGAATCCGAATCGCGATACCGCACCATAACCGAATCAAGCAGCGATTTGATCGTTGTAGCGAACGGACAGGGAATAATAGAATTTTGCAATGACCGATTTTTTCAGACATTCGGCGTGAAGGCTGCGTTTGCTCGCGGCAAGATGATCGCCGATTTCTTCGAGCCCACTTCCCGCGAGGTTATCGCTGACATCGTTAAGATCGGCAGCTCTGACAAGAAGCATCGGGTCACGGCAAGGATCGAAGGGATACAGCTCCATTTCGATTTGGTAGCGAGGAGAATCAAAACTGAAGAGGGGCTATTTAGGGAAATACTGTTTCTCAACGATGTGTCCGATGTCGTCAAGACTGGCGACTGGATGGAAAGAGCGTATGAGGTCGGCCTCAAGCGGATCGGAGTCGACTTACTTGAGAGTTATATCGACCTGCTGGCTGATGTTTTCAATACGGAGCTGGTCTATATCGGCGAGTGTGATCGGGATAGCGATTCGAGCATTGCGCAAGCGGCCAGGGTGGGACGCAAATATCTCCACACGTTGGCGTTCAAGGGTGTCAACGATCTCTTGAGCAATGATCCGGAGAAGGTCTCTTGTGTGGACCGGATTTGCAGGAGCGAGAACGGATGGCGGTCATATTACTCGACACCGATTGAGGTAAACGATAGATGTGTAGGGCTTATCGTCCTTGCAAGCGAACGCGTTCTCAACAGCGGCCGTGCCCAGATGAGCATTTTGAAACTCGTCAAGCAGAGATTGGCGTTTGAGTATGAGCGCCAAGTAAATGAAGCTGAAACACGTCGGCTGGAAGAACAGTTGAGACAATCCCAGAAGATGGAGAGCCTCGGCACACTGGCCGGAGGCGTGGCGCACGATTTCAACAATATACTCGGTGCGATTCTCGGCTACGCCGGATTGCTCCGACTCGAGTTAAAAAACAACGAGAAACTTACAAAATATCTGGAGACTATAGAAAAATCTGCGCGGAGAGCTTCGGAGCTGACCAAGCAGTTGCTCGGATTTGCCCGCGCCGGTAAGACTTCGGTCATGAGCGTCGACTTCAATCGCGTTTGCAAGGAAACCGTCGAGCTCACTCGTAAGATGATCGAAAAGAATGTAAATGTATCGCTGGACCTCTATCCTGATTTGCCAGCAGTCGAAGGAGACGAGACTCAGCTTTCGCAGGTAATGATGAACCTTGCCATCAACGCGCGCGATGCGATGCCCAATGGAGGGAGCCTGAGGATTTCAACATCCCTGCTGGAGGCAAGTCATGCATCGAGCTACAAGTCGGATCTGCAGGAGAGGGACTATGTCGTTGTTGAAGTTTCGGACAGCGGACACGGTATCTCGAAAGAGAATCAGGAGAGAATATTCGATCCATTCTTCACTACCAAGCCGAAGGGAAAGGGTACCGGCCTTGGCCTATCCATGGTTTACGGCATTGTCAAGAACCACGGCGGTGAGATTGACTTAAGCAGCCAGGTTAATACGGGGACAACTTTCAGAATATTTCTTCCCGCCTCTTCACAGAAGATCACTGCTAAGTCTGCTAAACGTGACGGTGAAGTTGAGAAGCTGGTCTTCGGCAAGACGTGTCTTGTGGTCGACGACGAAAGCGAAATACGTGAGATGCTTTCCGACTCGCTCGCGCGGTTCGGATTCTCGGTGATATCGGTCGAGAGCGGCGAGAAGGCATTGGAGATTCTGCAGACCGGACGAGCTGTTGACGTGGTGGTCCTTGACATGATAATGCCTGGCATGGACGGGAGAGAAACTTTCTTGGAATTAAAGAAGATCCATCACGGACTTCCTGTGTTCATTTCGACCGGCTATAGTTCGGAAGGAAAGGTTCAGGACATAATGGACAACGGCGGTGTTGGAGTGTTGCACAAGCCTTTCACATTGGAAGAACTCAAGGCTCAGTTTGTGGATCGTTTCCTAGAACTTGAAACAAGGACATCTGAAGGCAGCAAGTAGCGGTTGTCGGATGTTTTATCGTCAATGTCAAGGGGTCAACTTCAGATGCGCGATTTTTAGCCGTTTTCGATGGTCGCTTGCGCAAATACGAATAAACTTTGTTTGCATTTGATATATCAAGAAGCTATTATTTACCCGCAAATAACAGTACACCGTTGTTTGCGCCAAATGGCGCCCCAGGCGCCAAGCCGCGTTTCGACTTAATGTCTGATGCGGTGGTGGTGGCCGGTCCACTTTTAACGGTCGATACGGTCATGCTTTTATAGGTTGTAGCTGCAGATGTAATTCCCCGTGGGTCAGCTCCGTTGTTGTGGGTTCAAGACCCGCAGGATCCTGAAGACACGAGGCGTAGCATCATATGCAGGGGTGAAGCTCTCTTCTTGTCATGGTCTTCACCGGTCCCGACTCTTAAGCGGGATCCCGACACAAGTCGGGACAATACTGTATAAGCCAAGAACATCTGGCGCGACGGCTCGGGTACGCATTTAGTAACATTACTGAAAGGATCCAGCAATGGAGCAAGGAACCGTAAAATGGTTCAACGCAACCAAAGGATACGGCTTCATTTCCCGCGAGGGCGGTGATGACGTGTTTGTTCATTTCAAAGCCATCATCGGTGAAGGCTACAAAACTTTGAAAGAGGGCGACAGAGTTCAATTTGAAGTTGAACAAGGCCCCAAAGGGTTGCAGGCAGCGAAGGTAAAGAAAATATAAGCTGCCCATGCTTTCATGTCCCGGTTGACGAAACTCAGCCGGGATTTTTTTTTGCCTTTGTTGACTTGTCGATCTCTTTCTTCAACAGCATATGGATGCGAAGGAGAAACTTTTTCCGAATAGTTCCGTAAGCTCTATCAAAAGGAGTCGGAATATGGAACGCAGATTATATCGGTCGAGAAAAAATCGGGTCGTTGCCGGAGTCGCCGGCGGACTTGGAGAGTATTTCGACATTGATCCAGTGTTTGTCAGGGTTATCTTCGTGCTTGCTACCCTCGCCGGTGGATGGGGTATACTTGCTTATGTAATTTTGTGGATCGTCGTTCCGAACGAGAAGCTTTGTTTCGAATCCCAACCGAAGCCTAAAGAAGGAGAAACAGTTATGGAAGAAAAATACACGGCTCATGAATACCAGGAGCGGAAACATCGTCACAGCATGGTTGGCGGCACAGTGCTGGTCGTGCTCGGGGTCCTTTTCCTCGCCAACAATTACCTGCCGAATTTCGATTTCTCATACACTTGGCCGCTGATTCTGGTCGGCATCGGAGCTGCGATGATAATGAACTCTCTTCACAAAACTGAGAAGGGAGAAGCCCATGAAAGTTAGTCGATTATTTGCCGGTGTGCTTATCGTTCTCCTGGGTATAGCGCTGTTTCTCTCGAACTTCAATATACTCCGCCTTGACTGGCATTTTATTTTCAGGCTGTGGCCGATCCTTCTTGTGCTGGCTGGCATTTCGGTGCTCGTGTCTAATTCAAAGTGGAGAGCCGCACTGTACGCGCTCACGTTGATACTTGTGATCGCCTGGATAGTGTCTGCGGCTTCGGAAGGATGGGGGCGCATCAGCCATATCTTCGATGGACGTGGAGGTGACGTGCAATCGCAGCAATTCACGCAGGCCATCAGCAAAGGAATTGAAAATGCCACCCTTTCTATAAAAGCCGGAGCTGGATCATTCACGCTTGGTGACACGACCGCGGAGCTCTTTGAGGCAAATACGGAATCCAATATCGGTCATTACACTTTTGATTCCGACAAGAACGGGACTACCCAGATAATGGAATTGAAGTTGAAGGGGAAGGATGATAGATGGAATTTCGGCAGCTCGAGAAACACCGTCGATCTTCAGCTGAACACCAGGCCTTCGTGGAACCTCGATCTCGATGTCGGCGCGTGCAAAGCAAACTTCGATCTGACGCCGTACATCGTCAGACATGCCACGATAAAGGCAGGGGCTTCGTCAATAAAGATCAGGCTTGGAGGCAGGGCCGATACCACAAGATTGAACCTGGAGACGGGTGTATCCTCGCTTCTGGTTTACGTGCCTGCCGCCGTTGGTTGCCGCATAAAAGACAAAGTCGAGTTATCGAGCAAGTCGTTCGAAGGCTTCGTAAAAGGCGATAACGGTTATTACGTATCGCCGAACTTCGATTCCGCGAGGAAGAAGATATTCATCGATGCGGATGCGGGGATTTCATCCGTTAAGGTCGAAAGATACTAAAGAATCGAACCCACATTGAAGTTTGATAAGCACAATGCGATCGCTCCCGCATGGAGGCGATCGCACCATTTTTCCCACCTTTATTCTAATCATGGTTCACTTTAGATTAACAAAAACGTGGAGGTTAATAATGAGAAAGCTTGCTATAGCTTTTTTCTTTCTTGCCTCATCCGCCTTTGCGATGAACAATGCAAGGCTCTTGAGATTCCCAGATATCCATGGCGACAAAGTCGCGTTCGTCTATGCGGGAGACGTATATGAGGTTTCCGCGCAGGGAGGCGTAGCCAGGAGGCTGACTTCCGATCCGGGCTTGGAGCTGTTTCCGAAATTTAGCCCCGACGGGAAATGGATCGCTTTCACCGGGCAGTACGACGGCAATTTTAATGTCTATGTCATGCCTAGCGAAGGCGGCCAGCCGCGCCAGCTGACTTTCCGACAGGACGACCCGGGGATACCCGAACGCATGGGGCCTAACGACGAAGTCATAACATGGACGCCCGACGGAAAGAATATTGTTTTCCTTTCGCGCATGCACACGTTCAATACCTGGTTCGGCAGCCTTTATACGATATCAGTCGAAGGAGGAATGCCCGTCCAATTCCCGGTTCCAAAGGGAGGACTCCTGAGCTTCTCGCCCGATGGGAAGGAATTTGCTTATAACAGGATCTTTAGAAATTTCAGGGCGCGCAAAAGGTACTTCGGAGGAATGGCTCAGAAAATATTCATCCACAACATGAAGACTATGGATGAAGAACAGATCGGCGACTGGAAAGGCACCGACACGGATCCGATGTGGTACAAGAATATCATCTATTTCATTTCCGACAGGGGCGCCAATCTTCGAAAGAATATCTGGTCGTACGATCTGACGACCAAAGAGTTCAAGCAGATTACTTTCTTCAAGGATTTTGATTGCAGCTGGGCTTCTCTTGGCACCAACGAGATAGTCTTCGAGAACGGCGGGTATCTGTATGTTCTCGATTTGCCAGGCAACAAAATGAGAAAGCTTGACATCTCGATACCGAACGACGAGTCGCTCGCGATGCCGAAGTGGGTGGACGCCAGCAAAGACATAATGGATTTCGCGATCGCTCCAGACGGAGAGAGGGCGGTCTTCCAGGCACGCGGAGACATCTTCACCGTTCCGAAGAAGTCCGGCAACACGAGAGACCTGACGAACACTTCAGGTGTAGACGACAAGGATCCAGTCTGGTCGCCCAACGGAAAATATGTCGCCTACATTTCCGACAGGACCGGCGAAGAAGAAATTTACTTGCGAGAGGATAAACCGAATTCGGAATCGATCCAGATCACTCATGGTAACAAAGAATACCTCGATCACATGATCTGGTCCCCCGATAGCAAGAAAATTTTGTATACCGATCAGAGTTTTAAACTATGGTATGTGAATATCGCCGACAGGAAACCCGTGCTGATCGACAAAGATTCAATCTGGCAATTCAATGGCTATTCGTGGTCGCCCGATAGCCGCTACGTCACATACGGGAAGCACCACGCAAACACGTTTAGCTCGATTTATATCTATTCGCTCGCGGACGGAAAGATTCACGAAGTGACCAAAGGATACACGAACGACTACGATCCGATTTTTGATCAAGGGGGGAAATATCTGATTTTCCTGTCCGATCGCACTTATAACGGCGTGATCGGCAACTTCGATATGGAATTCACGAACACTAAAACCACTGGCATCTATATCGCCACTCTGCAGGCGGACAGCGCTAACCCCTTCAAGCCTGAGAACAATGAAGTCAAGGTTACCGGACAGGAAAGCTCGCAAGCCAAAGCAACTTCTGAGAAGAAAGAATCCAAATCGGAGAAATCAAAGGAAGTTAATATCGATTTCCAAGGTTTGGGATCGAGAGCTGTGCAGGTACCGGTTCTCGCTAACAATATCGGCGGATTGAGCGAGGCAAACGGGAACATCTACTACGTGACCTTCCCAACAATGGGATTGTCCGGCAATGCTTCGGGAGAGGAGTCGGCGCTTCGTTGCTACAGCCTGGCCGATCGAAAGGATACAAAGATGATTTCACCGGTCGACAACTATGATTTGTCGGCGGATGGTGAGAGCATCATGTATCAGAGTGGCAAGACATTCGGGATCATCAGCTCCAAACCGGCGGAGCATCAGGTCGGCGATGGTCAGCTTGACCTTTCCCATATGAAAATGTTTGTCCATTTCCACCAGGAGTGGAAGGAGATATTCGACCAGGCGTGGCGGCTTGAGCGCCAGTTCTTTTATTCCCCAGAAATGAACGGCGTGAACTGGGAGGCCGAGAAGCAAAAATATGAAGCTCTACTCCCGTACGTCAACAACCGCTACGATCTGACTGGCATCATAAGCAACATGATAGGCGAGCTGCAGAATTCGCACACATACGTAGGCGGAGGATATTATCCGGAAATCCACAAGACGGTAACCGGCCTCCTGGGCGCCAATTACTCCCTCGATAAGGCCACCGGATATTATCAGATAAGCAAGATCATGATCGGGTTGAACACGAACCCGAACAGAAGATCGCCCCTGACGATGCCGGGTGTCAACGTGAAGCGGGGCGATTATATACTCGCGATCAACAATCTCCCTGTAAAATTTCCAATGAGTATCGACAGCGTGATGGAGAATACCGTCGGAACAACTGTTTCGCTCCTCATAAACTCGAAACCTGAATTAAAGGGCGCGTGGACGGTTGAGGTAAACCCGATATCCAGCGAGCTTAACCTTAGATACAACGACTGGATTGTCCGCAAACGCATGATGGTTGACAGCCTGTCGCATGGGGAAATCGGTTACGTCTATCTTCCGGACATGGAAGCTGCCGGTTTGAACGCCTTTGTGCAGCAATATTATCCGCAGATTATGAAGAAAGGGCTGATAATCGATGAGCGCTATAATGGCGGCGGTTTCGTGGACCAGCTCATACTCGAAAGACTGAGACGCATCCTTGTCGGAATGTCGATGTCGAGGCATGGGGCGCCCACCACAATCCCGCAGCCGGTCTTCAACGGCTACATGGCTTGCCTGATCAACCACTATTCCGCATCCGACGGCGACATTTTCCCGTACTACTTCAGGAAGTACGGTCTTGGTCCGCTCATCGGCACGCGGACCTGGGGCGGTGTCAGAGGAATTGTCGGCTACAGGCCTCTCGTCGACGGCGGTTATGTCACCGTGCCGCAATTCTCGCTTTACGGTTTGAAGAGCGAGTGGATAATCGAGAACCATGGCGTCGAGCCTGATATCAAGGTGGACGAGACGCCAAAGCTTGTGATGGGAGGGCAGGATCCGCAGATCGACGAAGCGGTGAAGTATCTCATGAAGGAGATTAAGGAGAAACCAAAGACGATTCCTCCGCCTCCTCCGTTCACGCCTGCGTTCCCTCCGGAACGCTAAGGGAGTACTTGAAAAGCCTGCGGCACGATTTGCCGCAGGCTTTTTTTTGTCGTTGAATCTGACAAAATTTCATGGTCCAATGATGCTATTCAAGGAGGAGAAATAGAG
>JAJYRM010000143.1 GCA_021794075.1 Bacteroidota bacterium
AAGCGCGAAGCCTGGGTTCAATCCTCCTTTCCAAATCTCACTCTCCAAATACCGAATCAAATCCCAGTTCCTCATGCAATATGGAATCTGAAAGGATGACATAATGAAAACTCAGCTTGAAAGACTTCTAACACTTCTTATACTGGTGATATCAGGTCTTGCCGGCTGTACTCACAACCCCGTAGGCCCGGGCAGTTACACAGATGCTACAGAGTTTATCTGGACTGTGGATACAGTTTACGATCCCAGTAACTGCCAGTCATGATGAATCCAAGCATTCGCGTCGACTACATTAGGCCTTTCCCGAATAGTCTCTTCGTCCTTGCCCATGACTATTCTAACGGGTTGAATTACGTTTATCGCGGTTATCTACCAGAATAGAGGAGGAAAGAAAACCAAAGACAATTACAGTTAATCAACGAGGCGGGGTGTCGTGAACGCCTCTTTCGGCAGGCCCAAAGGAATGACTAAATGGAGAAAGCAGACAGAATGAAAGCAGGATTTCTTGTAATGATCTCTACCGTCATACTGACCTTGAGCTCCTGTAACAAGGTGGTAGGTCCGCATTACGCCACACAGCCCGGCCCGAGAGACTACACGTGGCAGGTGGACACGATCAACGCCGATGGAAACATACTCAGCAGCATAGACGGCTCTTCGGACAGCAGCGTCTGGGCTGTAGGTGAAGCGGGAGATTTTAGATTTACTATCTGGCACTTCGACGGGAAGAAGTGGTCGACGGACAGCGTGAATCGCCCGCTGAGCCCGAATGCAGTTCGAGCATTCTCGCCGACCGACGTCTGGGCGGTCGGGGAGGACGGACAAATATGGAACTACAATGGGATCGATTGGAGCCAGCAGGCTCGAGTACCTCTTCCTAAAGGCGCCCAAGGCATGTTTCTCAATGGCATAGATGGGAACTCCCCCTCCAACCTTTATGCAGATGGAGAATTCTTTGATAGTCTAGACAACGCTCATCCGTTGATATACCATCTATCCGGCAGTCAATGGTCACAAATCAAGATACAAGACTTTCCGGATTGCGGTTTGTACAAGATGAGCTTCTTCGCCTCAAATAGAGCATTGGTACTAGGATTTAAGCATTTACCTGATGGGTCGGCTCCGGACTCTGATAAAATATTCTCATTTGACGGAAATAATCTTCAAGAGATTTACTCGGGCATAGAGAACCGCACAGGCTGGGCTGACTTTTGCCGGATAGCGGGCGGCTGCATCCTTTTGGAGGGCACCTCGCTATCGTTTTATGACGGGGGACAATCTCAATCTCTCCTTATGATTGCGAGCTCTAATAGCGGGGCAGGTATAGTAGCAAGGAGCACAGATGATGTCGTTCTATCTATGCTTGACGGGATTGCCCAGTACAACGGAAGCGACCTGGAATATTTATATCACTTCACTGGTTCGAAACTGTATGTTACGGGGATGAAGATGTTCTCGAAAAGTCTATTTATTCTCACCCACGATTATTCTAACGGGCTTAACTACGTTTATCGCGGTTATCTACCAAAATAGAGGAGGAAAGAAAACCAAAGACAATTACAGTAAATCAACGAGGCGGGGTGTCGTGAGCACCGCCGCCTCTTACGGCAGGCCCAAAAGGATGACTAAATGGAGAAAGCAGACAGAATGAAAACAGGATTTCTCGTATTGATCTCTACCGTCATAATGACCTTAAGTTCCTGTAACAAGGTGGTAGGTCCGCATTACGCCACACAGCCCGGCCCGAGAGACTACACGTGGCAGGTGGATACCATCAACGCCGGAAGAAACATACTCAGCAGCATCGACGGCTCTTCCGACAGCAGTGTCTGGTTCGTACCAGGACACTACTATGTCGTGGGCCAGGGAATCTATGAGAAGACTTCTCTCTCTCAAAGTGTCTGGCAGGAGGACAGCGTTGACACTGTGGATTTCTTCTCCCGTATTCGTGGCAATGCATGGAACGACTTTTTTGTGGCTGGAGGCTATGGGCAGTTGCTTCACTTCAATTGGAAGACCTGGCGGTCGTACCAGAATGTGCTCGGATTGCAGCAAGGCGGTATTGCAAGTATTGCGGTCAAAGGCAATCTGATGATAGGGGTCGGATACTTAGGCTCGAAGGCTGTAGCGTTTGTCGGCAAAAGGAGTTGAAGAGAGGAGAATGAAGATGAAATACTTTTTGGTGGTCGCTGGATTATTAATATTTGCACTCACCTCCATGACGTGTCACGCGCCGACAGAGCCGTCGAACAATAGTGCGGACACCACGAGCAACGATTGGACATTTACCGAAACGATGCTCGGAGGTGCTTCCGGAAGCAATCTCTATGATGTCGCAATCGTGAACGATACCGATGCCTGGGCAGTCGGAGAAATCTATCAGGACTCGTCCAACGGTTCACTAGATCCCTTCCCGTATAACGTGGCTCATTGGAATGGTGATGCATGGGACATAAGCCAGATATCAGTATCATATCAGGGCCACTCGATAATAACGCCAATCCAAGGTGTATTCCCCTTTTCCCCCAATGACATATGGTTGATGGCGGGGGATCCGATTCACGGCGATGGAGAAAACTGGAGTGATTACGATATTAGAAGTATCACTGGAAACAACAACCTCGTTGTATATAAAGCCTGGGGGGCTAATAGCTCATCATTGTATTTTGCGGGTTGGAATGGCACCCTTGTGCGTTACTCTGCTGGAACTTGGCAATCGCTTAGCAGTAAGACGTCATTAATACTCCAAGACATTTATGGCTCTGATGGTACGGTCCTGGCGGTAGCTTCCGATCCCGGTGAGAGCCTCGACAAGGAAATACTTCAAATCAACGGCACGAATGTTACGCAACTATCCACCGCCGGTATCCAATGGCCCCTGAGCAGTGTCTGGTTTGTACCGGGACACTACTATGTCGTTGGCCAGGGTATTTACGAGAAGACTTCTCTCTCCCAAAGCACATGGCAGGAGGACAGCGTAGATACGGTTGATTTCTTTTCAAGTATTCGCGGCAATGCATGGAACGACTTCTTTGTGGCAGGAGGCTACGGACAACTGCTTCACTTCAACGGGAAAACATGGAGGTCATATCAAAACGTGCTCGGATTGCAGCAAGGGGGGATTGCAAGTATTGCAGTCAAGGGGAATTTGATGATAGGAGTCGGGTACCTTGGCTCAAAGGCTGTAGCATTTGTGGGCAAAAGGAGTTGAAGAGAGGAGAACGAAGATGAAATACTTTTTGCTGTTAACAGGGATATCAATATTAGCGCTTACATCCATGACCTGTCACGCACCGACGGAACCATCGAGCAACAGTGCGGACACGACGAGCAACAGCTTCACGTTCAAGACATATACATTCGGCGGGAATGCTGGAAGTTGTTTATTGAATGACGTTGCGATAGTAAGCGACACGAATATTTGGGCTGTGGGAGCGATCTATGTCGATTCCGCTGACGGCAACGCGGACCTCTCCCCTTACAATGCAGTGCATTGGGATGGGCAGGCGTGGACCCTCCTGAGGGTTCCGTATTTATACCAAGGACAACCTTTCTACCATCCTATTCAGGCAGTGTTTGCACTTAGTCCGAACGATATTTGGTTCGGAGGTAACGGGATGGAACATTGGGATGGTCAAGACTTTTTAGATGTTGAAGATATCAATCCGGTATGGCCTTCCAGTCGGATGAGAAGCATATGGGCAAGCTCTGACAGAAATATATACGTTGTCGGCGATGAGGGAACAGCTGCGCATTTCGGCGGTAGTTGGCAGGCCCTGAATACCGGCACGACCACCGATATCAACGATGTCTGGGGAGCGGGGAATTCACCCGTTTACTGCGCGGTCTCAAATTCATTCGATCCGAATGAAGAGAAAAGGATACTTAAGATTACGAACGGGACTAAGGTGGATACAGTTAGCTGGGTTGGCAGGGAAGTCTCATCCGTCTGGACCCCTGACGGTACTCACCTCTATGCCTGCGGAGACGGCGTGTTTCAAAACGATGGCACAGGGTGGAAAGAGATGGTAACAGGAGCATCCATCTATACAAGTTGCATACGAGGCAATGGGACGGACGACATAGTCGTAGTCGGAGGTTTCGGATTCATCGCTCATTGGAACGGGGCGCATTGGAAAATATACACTTCGGCAATGGACGCGATATACACAAGAGTAGCAGCTAAGGGAAACTTAATCGTTGCCGTCGGTAACTCGGGTACCAGCGAGCAAACTGTGATTACTATGGGGAGAAGATGAATAACTAAATCAAGAACCAAAACAGGAGAGCCGTCATGAAAACGTTCTTGCGTTATTTTGTTTCTGTATTCCTCGCTATCACCTTAAACAGTGCACTTTCGAATGCTCAATCATTCGAGCAAAGGACACAAACTCTAATCGATTCCTTGAGAACAGCGCGGGCAAAGCTTTCCAAATCTGACCAAAAGATTCAGTCGCAGATCTATGACATGATAACTGAGTATAACAATGGAATTGCAGCGGGAAATAGTCCGATGGAAGTGGCAAGAAGGTTGCGCGGACCGCTCTCGACGGACAGCGCTGGAATGGTTTCTGTAACCATTAGGACTAGGCCAACTACCAGTTCGCAGAGGGTTTCAATCAAACAGACCATTCGCGCAAACGGAGGAGTCGTGCACTCTTCATACTCAACGGAGATTTATGCCTCTTTACCGATCAGCGCCATACGGACAATTGCCTCAATCCCTCAAGTGGCTTCTATCCAACTTCCGCCCACGGTTCATTTTAGGGACATTATTAGCGCGGGATATACTCAACTGGCCGTAAACCAGGCGTATTCCACTTATGGGGTTACCGGACAAGGGGTGAAGATTGGCGTGATAAGTAGCGGAGTCAACGATATAACCACGGTAGAGAATGCAGGTGAGCTTCCAATTGTCACGATTCAGGATCCGGGCGGGACCGGTTCTGCGAATAATGAAGGCACCGCTATGCTTGAGATAGTGCATGATCTCGCCCCTAATGCATCTCTCTATTTTTACGGTTTAGCAGGTAAACAGTCTCCGAGTTATGAGGATCTTGCTAATGCTGTAGATGCCCTAAGTAACGACGGGTGCCGAATAATAGTCGATGATGCTTATTATTTGGAAGAGCCATACTTTTCTGACGAAAATGATTTGGGGAGAGAGATCAACAAATTCATCACGGGTGCAACGGGAAGCTATTCCGGCGGAACATGGACGGGAGGGACCTATGTAACTGCTGCAGGAAACGATGCACAGGATGTGTATGGAGGGACGGGCAATTTTAACTCGGGCAGTACCAATACTTTCCAGGACGGGCAATCCTATCTTCAAGTCTCAATTCCATCCGGAAGCCATAAGGTGGTCCTCCAGTGGAAAGACTCTTGGCTCACTCCACAATATGACTGGGGTTTGGTGGTGGAAGACGCAAACGGCTATAACCCAATTGCGAGCAACCAAACTCAGGGAGCGGGAGTACCGCCAATAGAAGAGGTAGAGGTAACAAACTCGTCGGGTTCCTCTCAAACATATAGAATTCTTGTGACCCCGTCGAATATTGCTTCAGAAGTCTCGATTCCGTTCAAAATTTTTTCTGACCAAGGTACCATCACAGACAACACAACTGGAAATGAGGTATTCGGTCATTCTGCTTACCCCGGTGTAATTAGCGTCGCTGCGTACGAATCAGACGCCCAAACGACCATAGCCTCCTACAGTTCACGTGGTCCAGCTACGATGTATTCATCCGAGACCCAGCAGTGGCAAACCGAGAACGTCCCGACAATTACCGCGACCTCAAAAGTTGAAACATACGTCGGCAGTAGCGGGCTGTGGCAAGAATCCGGGGTAAAAATGGATCCATTCGACGGTACATCAGCCGCTGCTCCGGACATTGCCGCGATTGCCGCGCTTTTCTTTCAAGCACATGGCCCACTAAGCAATCAGGATTTCTACAATGACCTTATCGCGACAGGCACAGCTGTCGGATCAAATCCCGGTGATCACAATTGGTACGCGGACGCAGGATACGGCAAAGCCAACGCCCTAGCTCTCCTGCAAAAGGCGGCATCGACTGTTGCCACACCTGTCTTCACGCCGCCATCCGGAGAAGTTGCATACCCTTTGACAGTGGCGATTACATCAGCTACTCAAGGAGCCAACATATACTACACAGAAGATGGATCCGACCCAACTCAGAGCTCTACCCTATATTCAGCTGCGGTTTCTGTACCTTCCGGTGTTTCAAACATTACTTTCAAAGCTAAAGCTTTTCCGAATTCAAGCCAAACCGGGCTCAATGCCAGCACCACTGCGACGGCTACTTACGTGGTTTCAACTGATGCTAGTCCGACCGTTCTTCCCACGTCCGGTACATACTATTCCGTCGTAACCGGCGAGGTGACTTTCCCGGCAGGATATGTGTTATACTACTACGTGGATTCTCCCGGTTCGGGAGGACATGGTGACGTTGCCACCACCACGAGCCCGTGGTATCCCGTTTGGGGTCCGGGATCCGCTTACCAGGGTACTCACACTTATGTTTTCTCTCTTGAGAATCCGAATACCGGCACGTGGGGTCCTTCAGTCTCCGTCCAATACACGCTAAATCCCGGAGTGGCTGTTCGGCAAGAATACCAGAAAGGCGTCGACTTCCCGGTCACGATTGCCTCGCCGACTCTACCCTGGAGCATGTATCAATCGGGCCAGTGGCAGAACTACACCGGTGCAGTTGGTTTTGCCGCACCAACCTCATCCACCAATTGGTATCTTCTCGCAAACCGCAGCTCGTATCCTGGTACGAACCAGAAATATTGGGAATGGCAAAACGTGTCGAAGAGTGTTTCGGTTCCGAACTACGCGGAGACCGCTGTCGATCAAAACAGCAGCGAAATCGATGCGATATTTCAACCGACAGTAGACGCAAACCTCCAGTCACAGCTCATGGAAACAGGTGCATTGGGAGGGTATGTCAATTTCTACGATCCATGGTATCCTGATGAAAGCGATCCAACTTATGGATTAAGAAACCGGGGAGCATCTGCCATTGCCCACCAGATATATTATAATTCGAATGTGCAATTCGACATTGGCACTGGCTCAGCAAATATGGGAGTTTTTACGGGACAGGGCGGGCCTCCAAACTGGACAGGCACATCGTACTCCATCGATGCACCTCAAACGCAGAATATCAGTAATCATAATGCTCAGTTTATTGGCTGGAGTGTCTCTCCTTCGGGTAGTGCAACGCTTGAAGATGGGAACGCAAACCAAACCCGCGTTCTGTTCAATAGCGCTGATGCAATCATAACTGCCAACTATAAGGGCCTTCAGCTCTCAAACGACCCCAGCGCCTACTCGGACAACGGCCAGCGGAAATTCATCAGGACACCGAACGGGAACTTATTCCAGACATATACAAGCATGGGACATGTCTGGGCCGAATTCTCCACCGACAATGGTCAGACATGGCAAATCGCATACGGCGGTCAACCATTGGACGGGGGTAACGGAGGCAAGTGTCCTTCGCTTGATTGTTTTGGCGACCAATCCGGCCATGATGTTATGGTGGTATTTCAACAAAAGGCCGGCGACTATTATTATATCAAGCTCGCAACATTTGAATACGATCCCAACTGGAGCGGAGTCTATGACTACTCACTGCAGCCCTGGCCCACCGTTTATACTGAAACCGCAGACACATATTCAAGTACTGACGCGAACCCGAACATCTCCATTGGCGGAGAATCGCCCATCCTCACATTCGAAAGGAAGAGTTCTTCCGGTGGCAACCCCGGCATCAATTGCGTAGGACTCCAGTTTAGCTACTATCCCGGCACAATAACTATTGAGTCTATAGCTGCTTCGCCTGCTTTCACAATCCCTGGTACAACCGCCAACTCCATCAACGCCTCTGTATCTTGTAACAAGTCGTCCACTATGTCACATGCCATCGCATGGGAACAGGATTTAAGCTCCAGTTCGAAGGCAATAGAATTGGCTTATGTGAATATCAACCCTCGATCTGACGGTACCTGGTCGTTCTCCACGTCCTCCGTCTGGAATATTTCAGAGGATCTCGGTAATGGGTACGATTATCGTCCGTCAATTGTCGAAATGGCTGACGAGAGTGCACGTGTTTGCTGGATAACCGATCCCGGCGCGATGCCCAATCCACCGCTCATTAACGTTATTTATTGGAATTCGAATGATCCATACAATTATTTAATGTACGACATGAACGCCCAATCGGTATCGGTCAACGTTACAGATGACGGCAATGCTGTGTTCGCGTGGAGCTCGTATATCCCAAACCGCTGGTACAACAGAGCAAGTACGGAGCTCAGCGAATCTGGGACGACTCTCAACACAACCGGGAGAGATGTGCAGCTTTGCAACGCGGATAAGAAAAGCGATATGTATGTGTCCTCCTATTACCCCTTTAGTACGCCGTATTACTTTACCACGTCGACTAATCTCGGCGGTGTGGCAAAGACGAGCCCAATACAGATTTATTACGGCAGGGGACTGACGATCGGGGAAGGCAACTTGAGATTTCACTACTCTCTAGGAAATCTACTCGTTGACGGGAAGAGCATAAATTTCGTTACCCCATCGAGCAGTGCCAGCCACGGAAATCTCGACAGTTTGAACAGCGTGCTTGAAACAGAACCTTTTCAGATTTCGAATAATTCAAAGTTCATGTTCACTGAGGACTGCGGATTTCTCGATTCCGCCGCGGCAGCTGTT
>JAJYRM010000144.1 GCA_021794075.1 Bacteroidota bacterium
TCGTCAGAGAAGGTCCACGGTTCAATATTAGTATTGATTCCGTTTTCGTCGGCCCATCGGCAGACTAGTAATGCGTCATCGATCGACGGGCCTGCGATGTGGCGCGTGGCGATCTTGTCGACTATTTTCTTTCTGGTTGATCTAAACATGGATATGACACGACTCTAAAGAGAGGCGCGATCGTTCCTTTCACATTATCCCGGAATTCCGATAATTTTCGTAATCATGCGATGCCATCTTGAACTGAAATGCATAACGCTTTCACCCACTCATTGAGTTCAATCAGAAGACGAGTTCTTAAGTTTTATTCTTGTTGACAGAAAAGGCTGTCTTAAGTAAGTTTAGTCCATGTCAAATAGAATACTTAAAGTGAAGCTTGATGGTCTGGACCTGACTCATGTGAAATCACGCATCAAGGAGTTTCTTAAAGAGGACCGTCTGCATCAAATAACGCCGGTGAACCCCGAGTTCATCATGGCCGCGCAGAGAGATGAAGACCTGCTTGATATAGCTAATCGCTCGGACATAACGGTAGCCGACGGCGTGGGACTCAAGATTGCGGCAAAGTTTCTCGGCATCGATATCGGTGATAGAGTTACAGGTGTGGATCTGACCTGGGAGTTGGCGAGAATCGCCGTTGAAAACAGCGTGCCGATGTACTTTCTTGGGGCGGCCGAAGGTGTTGCCGAGAGGGCTGCGCAGAAACTTAAGGCCGAACAACCGGATCTGAAGATTGCGGGAACATATTCAGGGACGCCCGAAGAAACCGGTCTGGTGGAAAGAATCAACGAGTCAGGGGCAGGAATTTTACTGGTAGCATATGGGGTGCCTAAACAAGAGAAGTTCATATCTACTAACAGTGCTAACTTGAAGGTCAAGATAGCTATGTGTGTCGGCGGGACGTTCGATTTCATCGCTGGTATCGTGCCTCGAGCGCCGAAATGGATGAGGTTGGCAGGCCTCGAATGGCTGTATAGACTAATGAAGCAGCCACACAGGATTAACAGGATAATCACAGCCACTGTGCGCTTTCCCTTAACCGTCTTGACAGATAGAATCATGAAAAGAAGGGAAATCTTACCTGCCGGCGAAGGTCTTGAGGAATGACTTTCTAGACTCTCCGGAATTTTAACGCCGAGCGAAACTCGCAGCTATTAGATGGCCCATCCTAACGTCGCGGGTCGCGTAAGCCCTTAACTCTTCCGTCTCTTCAGTTGCCTCCCAATCTGTTTGATCCATGCTGGGCGAGAGTTCGCGTCACCCATCCATTTGATTAGAGTAGCAGCCGTGCTCTTACCCGCAAATGTCGAGACAGTTGCAACTGTGATCCACGCTATCCGACGATAAGCAGGCAACGGCATTGTCCTGTAAACGGCTATAAAATTGCGAAGGAGAGAAAGTCTTCGGTCGCCATTTATTGGATGGCCTGGCGGATCGAGTAGCAGCGAAAATAGTCGGGAGCTGACATATGTGGGATTACCGTTTCCCAAATCGGAAGGAGCAGGCGTATCGAAGCGAGAAGCAAAATCCCGTATTGTTTCCAGGAAATTCTGTTCAAGGTCAAGCCTGTGCCGGAAACCGCCGACGATGGTTCTCCGCTCCCCCCATGGATTTGAATCGTTCCTGTTGTGAACCCTGTACCTTGCAAGGCGTTTATCTACGTACTGAAACGGACCGAAGAAAGCGGCGGCGCGAAGAAGATAGCCGTCGGCCCCTTGAAAATAAGTTTTCTCCGGTATGGGCATTATCTGTTCCAGTAAATCGTGCGCGAATGCCATCCCGCTTGTCACGGTGGATGCAAAGTAACCTTTCGACAAAAGCTCGTACAGCACGTCGCCATCAGCAAGTTTCGAATAAGGGTCCGGAACAGTTCCCATCTCTGCGTCGTCCTTGTCGATGACAGTCATTGGGAAATGTGTTACAACGGAGTCGCTGCGCCAGACTTTGAGCAGCGTCTCGATTGAGTAACGCTCCATCATGTCATCAGAGTCGAGGAAAAGGACTAAGTCTCCTTTTGCTCTCATGTATCCGGCATTGAACGCTGAAGCATGTCCTCCGTTGGTCTTGAGTACCGGATCTATTCGATCACCGTAGGAAAGTATTATCTCCCTCGAATTATCCGATGAGCCATCGTCCACAACTATGACCTGTGCTTTGTGAGTCTGACCCAGCGCGCTGTCGATGGCCCTCCCGAGAAATGTTGAGTAATTGTAATTATCTATTACGATGCTTGCTGTCCTGGGGTGCCAGCTCCCTTCCCTAACGATGTGCTTCACTTTATTCCGATCATGGTTTGAAAAAAATATACTCTCGAACGGCAGTCTTTGTCAAATTGCACATTTGAGCCGATCAATCAACCTTCTGACACAATTTCACATGATGGAACAGCCATTGATTACAAATAAGTGGTCTACCTTGACTTTTCTGCGTATTTGTCCTATAATTACACGTTTCCAAGGAGCCAATGGAGAAGAGGAGAGAGGATTTTTTCGGAGATGCCCAGGAAAACTATATCCCATCGGCAGACTCGCTTTACCTTCCTTAGAAGAGTCTCTTATTGAGCGACCCTTTCAAAGACAAGTAACAGTTAGGCCGGAATCTCGTGGCAACGCCCGGAGGGAAAGTAGCCATGCGTTGAGCCAGGATTTCAAGGTGACCGGTATGTCTTGAAAGTAATTACAGCAGGACCATCAGAGAACCAGTTTGCGAGCAGCCCGAGATATCAGATGACCGAGAAGAGGATTGGAATTATAGGGTGTGGTACAGTCACCGAAAAGAGTTATGTCCCAAGCCTGAAGAGAATGGAAGGCGTCAAGGTTGACTACGTCTACGACGTAAATGATGCCAATTCAAGAAAAGTCGCCGACCTGCTTAGCGCGAAAGTCGAGAAGCCTGAATACATATTCAAGAATACCGATTTTACGATAGTTGCGACACCGCCCAGCACCCACTTCGAAATAATCAAACTGGGATTATCCAAAGGTGCGAGAAATATCGTATGTGAGAAGCCATTCCTTGGTAACGTTGTACAGGCCAGGGAATTAATCGCTAATGCTTCTGCGGTTGGCGCGAAACTGTTCGTCGCACACTTCAGAAGATGTTACCCATCAGTAAATCTGGCAAGAGAAATCAGCTTGAGCGGAATCCTCGGCAACCTGAAAGAAGTTCTCGTTTCAGAAGGCGGTAGGTTTTCCTGGGTAACTAAGTCCGGCTATGTCACGAAAGATCCTTACGGTGGGGTGTTATTCGATACCGGTTCGCACACTATAGATATGGCGATATTCGCCTCGGGGCTTGACCTGATAAATTACGATGTGAAAGTCCATGAGGTAACCAGAGATAAGCCTGAACCGTCGCACGAAATCAAATCGAAGCTGAGTTTAAAGTCAGGTTCGGCTGACGTGGAATTTACGTTGCACTTCAGCAGGTACGGTGATCTGGCCAACAGGATAAAGCTTGTGTTTGCAAATGGGATGATGGAACTCTCGGCGGCATTTCAAAATAAAATCAGGCTGGTCGCAAACAACCGTCCCATGGTATTGTGCTCTGAAGAAAACTTTCACCACGGGTCTGACTGTTTTATCTATCAATACTACCAGATGTTCAACTCGATCGGCAGCGACAAGTTCGATGCGAGCCGGTTCGTGACCCTCACTTCCGTACTTGAACAAGTTTCGTCATTCACTGATTGAGAATATAATGGCAAGAATCGCGATAATAGGCGCGGCCGGTTATGTCGGTCTGAACTTATCAAGGGTATTGAAAGAAGAAGGCAATGAAGTAATAGGTATTGCGCACTCAAACGGGAAATTCCTGTTGTCGCCTTTTGGGATAAGGTGCGAAGAACCCGAGGACGTAAACAAAGTAAAAGATGTTGACGCGGTAATAAACCTTGCGTATCCGACCGCAGAGGAACCCCTTAAGAACAAGATGAAGAACATGGAAATCCTTTCCATGATAAAATATTTTGCGGGCCAAAACGCCAGAGTGTACCATGTCAGTTCGCAGGCTGTGTTTGGCTTTGAGTTCGATTATCCGATTGTTTGCGGACCGATAAAATATCGTCAGGACCACACGTACATTGAGGCAAAGATACAGCTCGAGAACCTCCTCGAAAGTTCAATCGCGGGTAAGAACGAATTGCATATCGTCAGGCTAGGCAACGTCTGGGGCCCGGGCTCGAATACGTGGACTACTCCCGTAATAAACAAGATATATCTGGGCGAACCAGTGGGCGTCATCGGTAAGGACGGCTATTGTAATCTTACCGACGTGCAGAATGTGGCGTCGTATCTGAGCTTTCTCATTAAGCATCCCCATGGAAATACCGTTAACTATCATCATTTGGCCGAGATGAGTGAACTGAGATGGTCTCATTGGCTTTCTCTGATTTCTGAAGTCCTCAAGAGAGAAATTGTATTAATGGATAATTATACTTCCGATTCGGGAACTCTTTGGATCGAAATTAAGAGGCAGGCGAAAGTTCTCTCGCCCGTTGCGATCGTAAAGGGGTTTACGCATGAGAGGTATGCGGGCGCGCTTCTCCGTTCAATATTTGCGCGCACCCCGAATTTCCTTGTGCAGCCGATGCGGCGACAGAACAAGCCGCACAACTTCATGCCGCTCTATCAGGGGCGGCAGGAAGACAAGATGTTCCTAGGCTTGATGTCTTGCGGGACGAGGTTCGAGAGCGTCGTAAACCCGAAGTGGAAGCCGGTAGTCGACGAGAAGTTATCCTGGAATGCGATTCTCAAGTGGATGGAGTATGCGGGCTTTGTCGACTGACACCGTCGCCATTTCGTCCATCCGGAAAGCACGTCGCGCATTGATTTCTACCTTGATTCTGGCTACAGTCCGGGCAGCCGTGCCGCGCAGTTCCAAACAACCAGAAGAAAGTTGTACATGAAGAAATTATTGAAGAAAATCTATAAGGCTGTGTACCCTCCGATACAGAGGCGGACTCTTCAACCGGTTATCGAAGCGTTGGAGTTAAATCGGATGCTTCTCGCTAAACTTATGATAAGGCGGATGCTTGACGACGGCTCCAACGCGACTTTAAGATTGAGCGAGTTCAGAGCGTTCTCTCAAGCGGGCGAGGATGGGATAATCCAATATCTCATTTCGAGAGTGCCGATCGAGAGGGATGTCTTTGTCGAATTCGGGGTGGAAGATTACAGCCAGTCGAATACGCGGTTTCTGATGATGAACAATAACTGGGGCGGCGTCGTGATAGACGCGGATGAGGCGAATATCAATCATATCAGGAGAACCTCTCTCTATTGGAGCGGTGAGCTCACAGCCGTAAAGGCTTTCATTAACAGGGATAACATAAACGAGCTGATTAAATCCGGCGGCGTGTCGGGGGACATAGGTCTTCTAAGTGTGGATATCGACGGGAACGACTATTGGGTCTGGGAACGCATCAATGTTGTCTCGCCGAGAATAGTGGTTTGTGAATACAATAACCTATTTGGTCCGAAGGAGGCCGTCACAATTCCATACTCACCCGACTTTGTCAGAACCAGAGCCCACTATTCACGGCTTTATTTCGGCGCATCGCTGAAGGCTCTTTGCACTCTTGCGGAAAAAAAAGGATACGACTTCGTTGGATGTGACAGCTTTGGCACGAACGCTTTCTTTGTGAGGAAGGATGTCGCCGGGAAGGTTCCCGTGGTTACCTGTGAACAGGGATATGTTAAAAACAAAGTGAGGGAGTCCCAGGACAGTGAGGGAAGGCTCACATTCGTGTCGGGTGATGACCGGATCAAGTTGATTCAAGACATGCCGGTGATTGATGTAATTACCGGGAAACAGAAGCTGATAAAAGACCTTGTCCACGCTTAGTCGGAATGAAACTAGATTCGGAACTAGGATAATGACGACCGTTGAAGCGGAGCCGCTCAAAGTGAAGCAATTGCGCTTGCTGACAGTTTTGTCGAGCCGTCTCTCTGCAAGCAACATTGCTAACGAAGAAAACGACAAATCTCCGCGCGGATCCCTTTACCAGCGCACGCTGAAATCGGATATGATGGATGAGTCATTCCTGGAGAAGGCACCCCGGATAAGAAGGTCGTTATACAAACATCTTCCGTTTTATGTTGCGGAGGCCATCGAGTCCTTCATCGTAAGAAGGGATTACGATGTGATTGTTTCGTGGTCCGATATGCACGCCCTTGTGTTCGCGGCTATTCTCAAACTTACGCGCCGTAAATGTCCTCATGTCGCGCTCATGTTCTGGATCTCAAAACCCAAGAAAGCTTTCCTGCTGAAACACGTTTATTCGGGAATCTCGACTCTTGTTTTGTGGACCTCCGCACACATGGAATTTGCGATCAACAAATTGGGGATTCCACCAGAGAAGATCAAGTTCATCCCGTACTACGTGGACCAAACATTCTTCAGACCCATCCCATCCGAAACGGATATGATTTGCTCGGTCGGCATTGAAATGCGAGATTACCCGACCTTCATAAGGGCGATGCGCGGAGTGGACATCAGGTGTCATATAGCTGCAGGAGCCGCGCGTGGGATTCTTACGGAAACGGTCAAGGCTATTTACCGCGAACCTTCGCTTCCTCCTAACATAACTGTTGGGAGACTATCGACGACCGAGCTCCGGGCGCTTTATTCACGATCGAGGTTCGTTGTGATTCCGCTTTTGCCAACGGACTCCGACAACGGATTGACAAGTATTCTTGAAGCTATGGCAATGGGAAAGGCCGTCATCTGTTCACGCACCAGCGGACAGAGGGATGTCATCGTTGAGGGCAAAACCGGCCTATTCGTTCCCCAGGGCGATCCTTCGGCGCTAAGAGAGGCGATAACTTACCTCTGGGATCGACCGGCACTAGCTGACCAAATGGGTCAGGAGGGACGAAAGCTGGTCGAAGAGAAGTATACATTGGAGCAGTTCATTCGGAATATTAAAGAAGCGGCGGAGGAAGCATACCAGAAAAGCGAACCACGGATCTCATGGGATTTGCTTGACCCAGAGAGAGTTAGTGGCTAGTTCCAGTTTGCGTGCGGGCCTTGCCTGAGATTTTCGTTAGACAGGACCCGGCGCCGGTATGGACGGCGAAACACCTATTTGATGGGATGAAATGTCCGAGCGTTAGATTTAGTGCGCTTCACAAGGGGTGTTTCAGTTGAGTCAGATTACTAAGCTCTGTTAAAGAGTTTAATTGAAATACATACACCGGTGCGGATGTTTGCAACACCGAGGAAAGCCTCGGATTCGCGTCGGCCACAAGGAGGAGGAGATTCTGATAGGGAAGCGGATCCCATTAGTAGTGGTGGGATTGGTCGTGTTGATTTTCGCCGGTTCATTAGAAGCATCGACGAAGCCGTGGGTGATGGCATACGTTGGGGATTGGTGGTTAGGATATAACGGAGACGGTACGATGCCGATTGGGAAGATCAACTTTAAGGGAATGACGGACTGCGACTATATGTCGATTCTACCAACGACGAAGGCGCCGTTCATGGATACAACAGGGAACATACATCCGGCTCAATTACTGGTTGATTCGGCTCACGCAGCAGGAGTGAAGTGTACCTTCACGATTGGAGCATGGTACACGGAGTCGGCATTTCAGACAGCTACGAACGCGACGAATCTTTCGACGTTCGTGAGTGGGTTGGTAAATTTCGTTAAGGAATGCGGATTTGACGGAATAGACATAGACTGGGAACCACTGGTGGCTTCGGACACGACGCAGTGGGCGAATCTGATAAAAGGGTTGAGGCAGGCGTTGCCGTCGCCGCAGTATCGGATAAGCGTGACTGGTGGATGGGGCTCGCCGTACGCAGCGTACGCGTCGGTGCAGAGTTATCTTGACCAGATAGACATAATGACATACGATTTAGACACGTATGCGTCGGGATACAATTCATGGTACGCGGCATCTGTATATTCGAACGGGTTCACGGATCCATATGACAACACGACGCCAGTTCCGTCATGCAATTATCTGGTTGGATTGTACGAGACGGCGGGAGTATCGGCTTCTAAGCTGGCGATAGGTTGTGAGCCTGGCGGGGATCTGTGGACCGGGATAAGTGGTGCGAATCAATCGATAGCGACGGTGAAGACATGGACGGTGGATATAGCCTATGATACGATAATGGCGAAATATTACAAGCCGAGTTTATACCACTGGGACTCGGGAGCAGAGGCGTCATATCTGAGCTTCGATACGACAGATACGAACCTTGACTGGTTCCTTTCGTACGACGACACGACGGCATTGGCGGCGAAGCTTTTGTACGTAAAGAAGACCGGGCTTGGAGGAATTATCATCTATGAGCTCGGAATGAGCTATGACACCAAAACCGGTACTAACCCTTTTCTTACGGTGACACAGAACTTTTTGAGAAAATGAAAATCGTATTGAAGAGCGATGTCAGTAGGCGATATGCTGGGAGTAGGGTATTGGGATTTGCAGTTCGTCTAGAAATTGTTGATTACAAAATATCTCATAAGGAGAAGGAATGAAAAAAATAGATATCTACCTGATTTATCCGATAGTTTCTTTGTGTGTGCTATTGGGGTCGGCTTTTCTTCCGACGAGTTCATTAGAAGCATCGACGAAGCCGTGGGTGATGGCATACGTTGGGGATTGGTGGTTAGGATATAACGGAGACGGTACGATGCCGATTGGGAAGATCAACTTTAAGGGAATGACGGACTGCGACTA